>NZ_JBFTKI010000014.1:0-108768 GCF_056395875.1 Arthrobacter sp. 05T45
GTCGCCACCAAATGCCGGATCTTGATATCGGGGTGCATTTTGCTCATGACCCGAGCAAAACCGGTCCGAGTGTCCACGATGTCCTGAGACACACTGTCCACGATGTCTTGAGACAGAAACGTCCATTAAGTCATGAGACTCCACAGCCGTTCCCAGACTTCGGGAACGGCCATATCTGATAGTGCAACTATTGGGAGCGGAACTGCTCTAGCCGTCGAAGCCGTCGTCCCCGGCCGGCTGGGTGCCGTGGCCGTGCTGGTCCGAGGTCACCGGGTGCTGGTCCTCCAGCGGTGATTCGGGCGCCAGCAGGGCGCGGAGGTCGTCCTCGGCCGCGATCGTGGTGACAAAGAACAGTTCGTCGCCGCCGTCGATCACGTCGTCGCGGCTCGGCGTAATGGGCGCCTGGTCCCGCAGGATCGCGACGAGGGTGGCGTCTTCGGGCCACTGGACATCGCCCACGGTCAGCCCGATCACATGCGAGTCGTGCGGGACCGTGAACTCCACCAGAGAGGACACCCCGGTCTGCAGTGTCAGCAGCCGCACCAGGTCGCCGATCTCCACCGCCTCCTCCACCAGGGCGGTCATCAGCTGCGGGGTGTTGACCGCGACGTCGACGCCCCAGGAGTCGTCGAACATCCAGTCGTTCTTGGGGTTGTTGACCCGGCCGACGGTACGCCCGACACCGAATTCCGTCTTGGCCAGCAGCGAGACCACCAGGTTGACCTTGTCGTCACCGGTGGCGGAGACCACGACGTCGGCGTCCTCGAGTTTGGCGTCCTGCAGCGTGCTCAGCTCGCAGGCATCACCGACCAGCCAGTGGGCTCCGCGCAGCCCGCTCCGGCCGATCACCTCCGGCTTCTCGTCGATCAGCAGGATTTCGTGCTTGTGGGCCAACAACTCGCGGGCGATCGAGGACCCGACGCTTCCGGCACCGACGATGACGACTTTCACTCAGGACTCCTTGGCGGGGGATTTGGCGAGAATGTGGCCGATCTCGGAGCTCCGGTCCACGTTCAGCATGGCGTGGACAGTGTCGCCGTCCTGATAAGACGTGGCGGCAGCGGGCAGCATGCCCTCACCGAACCGGGTCAGATATGCGATCCGGATGCCGGCCGCCTTCTCGATCGAGGAGATCGGGTGCCCGATCCAGTCGGGGTTGAGGTCAACCTCCGCGAGCACCAGCCGGCCCGAGGGCTCCCGGAAGTCACCGGCGATGTGCTGTTCGGGCAGGATGCGGCGCAGCACCTGGTCGGCGCTCCAGCGGACCGCGGCGACCGTGGGAATGCCGAGGCGCTGGTAGATTTCGGCGCGGCCCGGGTCATAGATCCTGGCCACCACATGGGGCACGTGGAAGGTCTCCCGCGCCACCCGGGTGGCGAGGATGTTGGAGTTGTCGCCGCTGGAAACCGCCGCGAAGGCATAGGCTTCCTCGACGCCGGCGCGCTTCATCGTCTCGCGGTCAAACCCGACCCCCGTGACCTTCCGTCCGGAAAATCCTGTGCGGAGCCGCCGGAAAGCGCGGTCATCCTGGTCGATGATGGCCACCGAATGCCCGGCGTCCTCGAGCGTGTGTGCCAGGGTTGCCCCGACACGGCCACAACCCATGATCACGAAGTGCGCCACATGGGCCTCCTCTTGGTTCTGCGTCTGATACTGCGTAAAACTCTACCGGCCACGCGGTCCCGGAAGGCCACGGGCACGGGACGCCGGCCGGCGCCCTTGCACACGCCGACTTCGCCGTCATGACATCGCGTCCGAATCAGACTAGCTTTGTGTGGTGCTGACAATTTTCAATGCCGTGAAGCGGGTGCTGGTAGGCAAGCCCTTCCGGAACGACCGTCTGGCCCACACGCTCTTGCCGAAGCGGATCGCGCTGCCCATTTTCGCCTCGGATGCACTGTCCTCAGTGGCCTATGCCCCTGACGAAATCCTCCTGACCCTGGCCATCGCCGGCGTGAGCGCCGTCGCCATCGCCCCGTGGGTGGGCCTCGCCGTCATGGTGGTGCTCCTGACCGTGGTGGCCTCCTACCGCCAGAACGTCCACGCCTACCCCTCCGGCGGCGGCGACTACGAGATCGCCAACGTCAACCTCGGCAAATTTGCCGGCCTCACCGTCGCCTCGGCGCTGCTGGTCGACTACGTCCTGACCGTGGCCGTGTCCATGTCCTCGGCCGCGACGTACCTGACCACCGCCGTGCCCTCGCTGCACGGACAGCAGGCGGCGATTGCCACGATCGGCGTCATCATCCTGGCCCTCGTGAACCTGCGCGGCATCAGGGAGGCGGGCAGTGTCTTCGCCGTCCCGACCTACATCTTCATGGCCTCCATCCTGGGCATGACCGCCGTCGGGATCTACCAGGCCGTGACGGGCCAGCTGGGGCAGGCACCCTCGGCGGCGTTCGAGATTGTGCCGGAGCCGGGCTTCGACGAAGGACTTGTCGGTCTGGCCGGCGCGTTCCTGCTGCTGCGTGCCTTCTCCTCCGGTGCGGCGGCCCTGACCGGCGTCGAGGCCATCAGCAATGGTGTGCCCAACTTCCAGAAGCCCAAGAGCAAGAACGCGGCCACTACACTGCTGCTGCTCGGCGTGATTGCCTCCGCCATGCTCGCGGGCATCATCTACCTGGCCAACGCCACCAAGGTGCACATTGTGCTGGATCCGGCGACGGAATTCCTCCTGAACGGCAAACCGCTGGAAGAGGGGTACATCCAGAACCCGGCCATCAGCCAGATCGCGCAGACAGTTTTCGGCGAGGGGTCCATCCCGTTCTACATCGTGGTGGCCGCCACCGGCGTCATCCTCGTGTTCGCCTCCAACACGGCGTTCAATGGTTTTCCGGTGCTCGGCTCGATCCTGGCACAGGACGGCTACCTGCCGCGCCAGCTGCGGACCCGTGGCGACCGGCTGGCCTTCAGCAACGGCGTCCTGGCTCTGGCGGCCGGCGCCCTGGTGCTGATCATCGCCTTCAACGCCGACGTCACCAAGCTCATCCAGCTCTACATCGTGGGCGTATTCATCTCCTTCACGATGAGCCAGCTGGGCATGATCCGGCACTGGGGCCGGGAGCTGAAGCTTTCCAAGGAACCTGCCGTGCGGTTGCGCATCATCAAGTCCCGGACCATCAACACGGTGGGCTTCTGCATGACCGCCCTGGTCTTGGTGATCGTCCTGATCACCAAGTTCTCGCAGGGCGCCTGGATCGCGCTGCTGGCCATGTTCGTGCTGTTCCTGATCATGTGGAGCATCCGGGCGCATTATGACAACGTGGCCAAGGAACTCGCCGTGGACGAGGACTCCTCGCCGCGTGCGCTGCCCACCCGGGTGCACGCCGTGCTGCTCGTCTCGCACGTGCGCAAGCCGGTGTTGCGCGCCCTCGCCTACGCGCGGGCTTCCCGCCCGTCGCGGCTGGACGCCATTACCGTGGACATCAGCTCCGAGGAGACCGAGGCGACTGTTGCGGACTGGGAGAAGCTCGAAATCCCGGTACCCCTAACCGTGCTGGCCAGCCCGTTCCGCGAAACGGTGACCCCGATCATGGACTACATCAAGAACATGCGCCGCGATTCGCCGCGCGACCTGATCGTGGTCTACATCCCGGAGTACGTCGTGGGCAAATGGTGGGAGCAACTCGTCCACAACCAGACCGCGCTGCGCATCAAAACCCGGCTGCACTTCGAGCCCGGGGTCATGGTGTGCAGTGTGCCGTGGCAGCTGAAATCGTCCGAAGAAGCCAAGAAACTGCAGGATATCCAATGACCCCCGACACCCGGACGCACGCCCACACCGAGACCCGCACCGAGCTGACGCTCGACGTCGGACCCGTCGCCCACGGCGGCCACTGTGTGGCCCGGCACGAGGGACGCGTCATCTTCGTCCGGCACGGGATTCCCGGCGAAAAGGTCCGCGTCCGGCTCACCGACGACGGCCCGGCCGCGAAATTCTGGCGCGCCGATGTGGTGGAGGTCCTGGAGGCCTCCCCGGACCGCGTGTCGCACTTCTGGGACCTCGCCGATTCCGCACGTTCCTGGTCGCACCGGCACCCGCCCGTCGGCGGCGCCGAACTCGGCCACATCTCCCTGGCCCGCCAGCGCAGCCTCAAGGCCGAGGTCCTGGCCGAACAACTCAAGCGGCTGGCCGGAGTCGAACTTGCGCCGGCAGAGCAGATCACAGTCGAGGCCGTCGGCGAGGCGGCAGGCGCCGGCGCAGGCGCAGGCGCGCCGGAGGATGCCGGCAGTGCGGGGGAGTCCGCCGCGTCCGGCCTGGGCTGGCGCACGCGCGCCGGCTTCGCCGTGACACAGGCCGGCAAGCTCGGCATGCACGCCCACCGCTCCGATGCCATCCTGCCCGTGCGCGAGATGCCGCTGGCCGTGGACGGAATCAACGCGCTCCGGCTCTGGGACATCGACCTGCAGGGCATCGACCGGATCGAGGTTGCCGCCCCGGCGAACGGCTCCCGGCCGCTGGTGCTGCTGGTGCCAGCCCCGGGAACCCGGTCCAAGCGGCTCAGCGGCATCCTGGCCCAGCTGCCCGACGACGTCTCGGTCGCCAGCCTGGACCCGGCCACCGGCGAGGTGCTGCAGTTGCGCGGCCGCACCTACGTCCAGGAGTCGGCCGCGGGCCACGAGTACCGGGTTACCGGCGACGGCTTCTGGCAGATCCACCGGGATGCCCCGGAGACACTCGTCGGCGCCGTCACCGGCTTCCTGCACGACGGCGGCTACCTCGCGCCGGGCTCGGTGGTGGCGGACCTGTACGCCGGGGCCGGGCTGTTCACGGCACCGCTGGCTGATGCCGTGGGCGTGACCGGATCCGTGCTCTCGGTCGAGGGAGCACCCGGAACCAGCCGCGATGCACGCAAGAACCTGCACGACGCCGCCCAGGTCGAGATCGTCCAGGGCCGTGTGGAGCGCGTGCTGCGGCAGAAACCGCGCAACTTCGACGCCCTGATCCTGGACCCGCCACGCGCAGGTGCCGGTAAGGCGGTAGTCAAACAGCTGATCGACGCCGGTCCCCGGGCCGTCGCCTACGTCTCCTGCGATCCGGCCTCGTTCGCCCGCGACCTGGGCTATTTCCGGCAGGGCGGCTGGGGCCTGGCCGGGCTGCGTGCCTTCGACCTGTACCCGCACACCCACCACATGGAGACTGTGGCGTTGCTGACTCCTCAACCGTGATGCCACTAGGATGGGCGTAGTAGTCCGTCGTCGCGCTCCATCACCGCTGCTTTTAATTTGACTGGTGTTGATGTAACGGCCGTTCCCTGCGTTTCTTACCTGCATTGCGTACCACGTTGTACTGATGCCTGTATTAGTTAGGCCGCCCTAACTAGCAAGGGTCCTGCGGCGCGACAAAGATGAAACTGTTGCGAGAGGAGTCCTGCGAATGAGCATTGTGGACAGTTTCGGTTCAAAAGGCAAACTTAATGTAGCCGGAACCGAATATGAAATTTTCCGGTTGAACTCCGTCGAAGGTGCAGAGAACCTTCCGTTCAGCCTCAAGGTATTGCTTGAAAACCTGTTGAGGACCGAGGACGGTGCCAACATCACGGCCGACCACGTCCGTGCGCTGGCAGGCTGGGATCCCAGCGCCGAGCCCGACACCGAGATCCAGTTCACGCCGGCGCGTGTGATCATGCAGGACTTCACCGGCGTGCCCTGCGTCGTTGACCTCGCCACCATGCGTGAGGCCGTCAAGGAGCTCGGCGGCGACCCGAAGCGGGTCAACCCCTTGGCGCCGGCCGAAATGGTCATTGACCACTCGGTCCAGATTGACGCCTTCGGCAACTCCGGCGCACTGGAGCGCAACATGGAGATCGAATACCAGCGCAACGGTGAGCGTTACCAGTTCCTGCGCTGGGGCCAGACTGCATTTGACGACTTCAAGGTCGTCCCGCCGGGCACCGGCATTGTGCACCAGGTCAACATCGAGTACCTGGCCCGCACCGTTATGACCCGTGAAGTCGACGGCGTTGTCCGCGCTTACCCGGACACCTGCGTCGGCACCGACTCGCACACCACCATGGTCAACGGCCTGGGCGTGCTGGGCTGGGGCGTTGGCGGCATCGAGGCCGAGGCTGCCATGCTCGGCCAGCCCGTGTCCATGCTCATCCCGCGCGTCGTGGGCTTCAAGCTCACCGGCTCCATCCCGGCCGGCGCCACCGCCACCGACGTCGTCCTGACCATCACCGAGCAGCTGCGCAAGCACGGTGTGGTCGGCAAGTTCGTCGAGTTCTACGGTGAAGGCGTCGCGGCTGTGCCGCTGGCCAACCGTGCAACGATCGGCAACATGAGCCCGGAGTTCGGCTCCACCGCCGCGATGTTCCCGATCGACGACGTCACCCTCGACTACCTGCGCCTCACCGGCCGGTCCGACGAGAACGTCGCCCTCGTGGAGTCCTACGCGAAGGAACAGGGCCTCTGGCACGATCCCTCCCGCGAGATCAAGTTCTCCGAGTACCTCGAGCTGGACCTGTCGACGGTTGTTCCGTCGATCTCCGGCCCGAAGCGCCCGCAGGACCGCATCATCCTCACCGAGTCCAAGGCCCAGTTCCGCGAGGACCTGCGCAACTACGTGAAGGAAGACCTGGCCGGCGGAAGCCTGGACGAAGCGATCGACGAAAGCTTCCCGGCTTCGGACTCGCCCTCATTCACCGCCTCAGCGTCGCACCTGAGTGACGTGGCCCCGCACGCGCACGGCCCGAAGTCCAACGGCCGCCCGTCCAACACGGTCAGCGTCAAGACCGCGGACGGACGCGAGTTCGAGCTGGACCACGGCGCGGTGTCGATCGCCTCGATCACCTCCTGCACCAACACGTCCAACCCGTCCGTGATGCTGGCCGCCGCACTGCTGGCCCGCAACGCCGTCGACAAGGGCCTGACGTCCAAGCCGTGGGTCAAGACCTCCGTGGCTCCCGGCTCCAAGGTAGTCACCGACTACTACAACAAGTCGGGCCTGACCCCTTACCTGGAGAAGCTCGGCTTCTACATCGTGGGCTACGGCTGCGCCACCTGCATCGGCAACTCCGGTCCGCTCGACGCCGAGATCTCCGAGGCCATCCAGGCCAACGATCTCTCCGTCACCGCCGTGCTGTCCGGCAACCGCAACTTCGAAGGCCGGATCAACCCGGACGTAAAGATGAACTACCTGGCCTCCCCGCCGCTGGTCATCGCCTACGCCCTTGCCGGCACCATGGACTTCGACTTCGACAACGACGCCCTGGGCCAGGACGAGGCCGGCAACGACGTCTTCCTGAAGGACATCTGGCCGAACCCGGTCGAGGTCCAGCAGGTCATCGATTCCTCGATCGACAAGGAAATGTTTGCCCGCGGCTACGAAGGCGTCTTTGAGGGTGACGATCGCTGGAAGGCGCTCGACACCCCCGCCGGCGACACCTTCGCCTGGGACGAGAAGTCCACGTACGTCCGTAAGCCCCCGTACTTCGAGGGCATGAAGGCCCAGCCGGAGCCGGTCCAGGACATCACCGGTGCGCGCGTGCTGCTCAAGCTCGGCGACTCCGTCACCACGGACCACATCTCCCCGGCCGGTTCCTTCAAGTCGGACACCCCGGCCGGCCAGTACCTGCTGGCCAACGGTGTGGAACGCAAGGACTTCAACTCCTACGGCTCACGCCGTGGCAACCACGAGGTCATGATCCGCGGCACGTTCGCGAACATCCGCATCAAGAACCAGCTCCTGGACGGCGTGGAGGGCGGCTTCACCCGCGACTTCACCCAGGCCGACGGCCCGCAGGCCTACGTCTACGACGCCGCACAGAACTACCAGGCTGCCGGCACCGCGCTGGTGGTCCTGGCAGGCAAGGAGTACGGCTCGGGTTCGTCCCGTGACTGGGCCGCCAAGGGCACCGCGCTCCTGGGCGTCAAGGCTGTCGTTGCCGAGAGCTACGAGCGCATCCACCGCTCCAACCTGATCGGCATGGGTGTCCTCCCGCTGCAGTACCCGGCCGGCCAGAACGCCGCCAGCCTGGGCCTGACCGGCACGGAAACCTACGCAGTTGAGGGCGTCACCGCCCTGAACGACGGCACCACGCCGAAGACCCTCAAGGTCACGGCCACCGCTGAAGACGGTTCCGTCACGTCCTTCGACGCCGTGCTGCGCATCGATACCCCGGGCGAGGCGGACTACTACCGCAACGGCGGCATCCTGCAGTACGTCCTGCGCCAGATCTCCGCACACTAGCGGAGCTGCCGGGCACGCTCCGGTAACGCATGCAACGGCCCCGGCCGGTCACTGACCGGCCGGGGCCGTTGCGTTCCCGGTTTCGGCCGCGGGTGCTGGATCTGGAGCCGGGGAGCGGAGAGCGTGAAGCGTGCAGGGCACCGGTGCTGGCCTCCGGCGCGGCGGCCCGCCCGGAGGCGTTAGAGTTAAAAGGCATGTCTACCACCCGAAGGAGGGGCCGTTGGGAATCTTGGAGACCATCCGGAATCCGCAGGACCTGAGTAAGTTGTCCGGGGCGCAGCTGGATCAGCTGGCAGCCGAGGTCAGGGATTTCCTGATCGGCAACGTCTCCCGGACGGGAGGGCACCTGGGCCCGAACCTCGGCGTCGTCGAGCTCACCATCGCGGTGCACCGGATCTTCGATTCCCCCCGCGACAGCATTGTCTTCGACACAGGGCACCAGTCCTACGTGCACAAGCTCCTCACCGGACGGCAGGATTTCAGCACGCTCCGCCAGCAGGGCGGCATGTCCGGCTACCCGGACCGCGGCGAATCCGAGCACGACATCGTCGAAAGCTCGCACGCGTCCTCCTCGCTGTCCTGGGCCGACGGCATCTCGCGCGCCCGGCAGCTGACCGGCGACGGCGACCGCTTCGTGGTCGCGGTGGTGGGCGACGGCGCCCTGACCGGCGGCATGGCCTGGGAGGCGATCAACAACATCGCGGCGGACAAGAAACGCCGTGTCGTGATTGTGGTCAACGACAACGGCCGCTCGTACGCCCCGACGGTCGGCGGGTTCGCCGACTACCTGGCGTCCCTGCGTCCCACCATCGATTCCCTCCGGGCCGCCCCCTCCTATGAAGGCACGCTCGAGTGGTGGAAGCGCAAACTGCAGAAGGGCGGCCCCGCGGGGCAGTTCACGTACAAGAGCCTGCACGCCATGAAGAAGGGCATCAAGGACTGGTGGGCCCCGCAGGGCATGTTCGAGGACCTCGGCATGAAGTACATCGGTCCCGTCGACGGCCACGACCTCCAGGCCATGGAAAACGCCCTGTCCACCGCCAAGAACTATGCCGGCCCCGTGATCGTGCACGCCATGACGGAAAAGGGCCACGGCTACGCCCCGGCCCGCGCCCATGAAGCGGACCAGTTCCATGCCGTGGGGATCATCGATCCGGAGACCGGCGCACCCACCGAAGCCGGTGGCGCGAAGTCCTGGACCGCGGTGTTCGCCGACGAGATCGCCGACATCGCCGACGAGCGACAGGACATCGTCGGGATTACCGGTGCCATGCTGATTCCGGTCGGGCTGCACAAGTTCGCCGCCCGGCACCCGGAGCGCGTGTTCGACGTCGGCATCGCCGAGCAGCATGCCCTCACCTCGGCTGCCGGCATGGCGTTCGGGGGACTGCACCCGGTGGTCGCGGTCTACGCGACGTTCCTGAACCGTGCCTTCGACCAGCTGCTGATGGATGTCGCCCTGCACAAAGCCGGCGTCACGATCGTGCTGGACCGGGCTGGCGTCACCGGACCCGACGGCGCAAGCCATCACGGCATGTGGGACATGGCCATGGTCCAGATCGTCCCCGGGCTGCACCTCGCCGCGCCGCGCGACGCCACCCGGCTGCGGGAGGAACTGCGCGAGGCTGTGGCCATTGAAGACGCCCCGAGCGTGCTCCGCTACTCCAAGGGCAACGTCGGCCCCGAAGTCGATGCGGTCGAACGCCTGGAGGATGGCGTGGACGTGCTGGCCCGCCGGCCCGCGGGCTCGAGCGAGAACGACGTCCTGATCGTCAGCGTGGGCGCCATGTCAGAACTCGCGCTGGACGTCTCCGGCCGGCTCGGTGCCCAGGGCATCAGCTCCACGGTGGTGGATCCCCGCTGGGTCCTCCCGGTCCGGCAGTCCATCATCGATCTCGCCGCGCGCCACCGCCTGGTCATTTGCATCGAGGACGGTGTGCGGGCCGGCGGCGTCGGCTCCCGGATCCGCCAGGAGATGCGTGCCGCGGGCGTGGACACTGCCCTCAACGAGGTCGGCCTGCCGGTCGAGTTCCTCGAACACGGCACGCGCAGCCAGGTGCTCGAACGCGTGGGCCTGACCGCCCAGCAGATCACGCACGACGTCGTCGCCCAGGTCCTGGGCACCAAGGTGCCGTTTGCGCGGCCCTTGCCCGGCCAGGAACACCCCAGCACCGGCAGCATCCCGCAGCTGTAGCCAGCACATCCGTTGAGCACTACCCGTGGGCGCCACTGAATCCGGCGCCGGACGGCCCAGGAAGGAACTGGCATATGAGTGGAATTATCAGAGTTTACAAGCGCGACGAAGAGGGCACCCTGCACTTCAGGGAGGCCTGGTTTGATGAGGACTACAGCCAGTTCGTGATGAACTACGGCGTCGTCGGACACCAGAGCAAGACGGACGAGACCGACGTCGCGGACGCGGAGGCCGCGGAGCGCCTCATGGACGCCTTCGCGGCGCAATGCGCCGAGGACGGCTACGCCGAAATTCCGGCGGAGGAACAGTCCTGGGTTGTGGCCCAGTACGCGCTGAAGACCAAAGAGGGGACCAGCCGCGACCGGTACCTCGAGGAAAAAGCCAAAGACGCCCTGATCAGCCATCTGGCCTGGCGGGGCCTGGGGATCGTGGACCGCAGCGAATTTTCCGACGCCCGGCTCAACATCTTCTGCCTCACCCCGGACGTGAATAAGACGGTCAACGCCATCAAGGTCTGCGTCCGCGGCGAAGACCTCGACTTCACCAAACTGAGCATTGGCGCCGCGCCGTTTGGCGAGGATACTTTCAAGCTCAAGCACTCGCCGAAGCCGGCAAACGGCTTCACGCTGTAGGCAGCACGGGCAAGGAGCCGGGCACGGCTCACACCAGTTTGGGGGCACGGACTGAAAGGCAACGCAATGACGCGCAAACCCTCGAAACCAGGCTGCACCCCGCTGCCCGCGGGACTCGCGGCGCCGGCGCGAAAGTCGCTCGCGCACGCGGGGGTCGAGACCCTCGAACACCTCGTGCAGCTTGGCCGGCGCCGGCTTGCCGGGATGCCGGGCGTCTGCCCTCGCACCCTCGCGCAGCTCCAGGACGCCATGGACGAGCACGGGCTGAAGCTGCCGGCAGGGTAGCGGGGTCCCGCTTCTCCGCCGCCCGCGGCGGCCTGGCCGGGGCACCCGCCGGGGCGATATAGGCTAAAACCATGACTGAATACCGCCGCGTTGGAAATTCCGGACTGTCCGTCTCTGTCGTGGGACTTGGCTGCAACAACCTGGGCCGGTCCGGGACCGTGACCGAATCGCAGGAAGGCACCGACGCCGTCGTGCATGCGGCGCTCGACGCCGGGATCACCTTCTTTGACGTCGCGGACGCCTACGGCCGCGAGCCCGGTCTCAGTGAGTCAATGCTCGGCAAGGCCCTCGGTTCCCGCCGCGACGATGCGGTCATCGGCACGAAGTTCGGCATGGACATGCGCGGCGCCAACGGCGAGGACTTTGGTGCGCGCGGATCCCGCCGCTACATCATCAAGGCGGCGGAGGCCTCGCTGCGCCGGCTCGGCACGGACTGGATCGACCTCTACCAGTTCCACACCCCGGACCCGCTCACGCCCATCGACGAGACGCTCTCGGCCCTCGATGACCTCGTCACCAGCGGCAAGGTCCGCTACATCGGCCACTCCAACCGGGCCGGCTGGCAGATCGCCGAGGCTGAGTACGTGGCACGCGCCCGCGGGGGAGCCCGCTTCATCTCCAGCCAGAACCACTACAACCTGCTGGACCGGCGCGCCGAACTCGAGGTGACCCCGGCGGCCGAGGCCTACGGCCTGGGCGTCCTGCCGTACTTCCCGCTCGCCAACGGCCTGCTGACCGGCAAATACTCCGCCGGCCGGGCCCCCGAGGGAAGCCGGCTCAGCCACACCCGCACCAACCTGGTCCACGACGCCGACTGGGAACAGCTGGGTGCCTTCGGCAAGTTCGCCGCCGACCGCGGGCTCAACGAAGTCCAGGTGGCCTTCTCCTGGCTGGCCGCCCAGCCGTCCGTCAGCAGCGTCATCGCCGGCGCCACGACGCCGGAGCAGGTGCGCCAGAACGCCGCCGCCGTGGCCTGGAAACCCAGCCACGCCGACCTCGCCGAGCTGGACGACCTCTTCCCGCGCACGCTTAAGGTGGCGCTGTTCTGAACGGTCCAGGTCTGAACACTGATCGTCTGAACAGTGCTGCAAGCGCCGGGGCGGCGGTACCTGCCGTGACGCATTCGATCCTGATGGACGTCGACACCGGGATCGACGACGCCCTGGCCCTGGTCTACCTGCTGTCCCGGCCCGAGGTCCACGTCCAGGCGATCACGTGCACCGCCGGGAACGTCGGGGCCCGTCAGGTGGCGCTGAACAACCTGGCCCTGCTGGAGCTCTGCGGCCGCGAGGGCATCGAGGTGGCCATCGGCGCCGAGGTCCCGCTGGAGATCCCGCTGGTCACCACCGAGGAGACCCACGGGCCGCAGGGCATCGGCTATGCCGAGCTGCCGCCGCCGCGCCAGCAGATCTCGGCGCGGCACGCCGTCGACGTCTGGGTCGAGGAGGTGCGGGCGCACCCGGGGGAGCTCACCGGCCTGATCACCGGACCGCTGACCAACTTCGCCCTGGCCCTGCGCCGGGAACCGGAACTTCCCCGGCTGCTCAAGGGACTTGTGATCATGGGCGGCAGCTTCTACTACCAGGGCAACACCACCCCTACGGCCGAATGGAACACCTCGGTGGATCCGCATGCCGCCAAGGAGGTGTTTGCCGCCTACCGGGGCCTGCCCGAGGACAAACTGCCGATCTTGTGTGCCCTGGAAATGACCGAGCGGATCGAGATGCACCCGGAGCACCTGCGCCGACTTGGCGAGGCCGCCGGTGCACCGGAGCCCGAACTCGTCCTCCCGGAGCAGTCCGAAGGCCAGCGGAGCCAGTCCGGGAACCCCCTCGTCGCTTGCCTGTCCGACGCCCTGCGCTTCTACATGGAATTTCACCGCCTCTATGACCAAGGCTATGTGGCGCACGTGCACGACGCCTTCGCGGCCTGCGCTGCAGCGGGGCGCACACCGTTCGCCACCCGGCTGGCCACGGTCGACGTCGAAACGGATTCGCCCCTGCTGATCGGCACCACGGTGGCCGATTTCCGCGGGCTGTGGGGGTTGGCGCCGAACGTCAGGATCGTCTCTGACAACAACCCCGGGCAGTGCTTCGACGAACTGATTTCCTCGATCGGCGCCCTTGCGCGCGCGGTGGGCCCCCGGGCGCCGGTGGCCTGAAACCGGTCAGTACGGCTGGGCCAATGCGGGGAGTGCCCGGACGGGTCTGCAGATCGCTAGAATGGTCGCCGCTCGCTAGGATGGTAGCTGCGCCGAGGTGACATGAGGCGGAACTTGTTGTACCCAGCCAAAGGAACACCCCTCATGTCACAGCCAGCCCTCACCATCATTGCCCCTGGACAGGCGGCCGGCCGCAGGCGCCGCCTGCTCGAAATCGCCGGCGCCGCCGCGATCGCCGCCACCTACATCTTCCTGGTGCTGACCCAGCCCGCTGACATTGCCAACGGCCCGGCCAGCTTCTCGGCCCTCGTTGCCCTCGGCGGCTTCCTGCTCGGCGCTGTGCTGCTGATTGTGGCCGTCCTGCCGGCGCTGCCCACCTCCACCGTGGTCCTCATCCCGGTGGCGCTGGTCCTGAACGTGGTCCTCGGACAGCTGATGGGCAGCACGGGCCTGCCGTTCTACATTGACGCGATCGGCACCGTCCTGATCGCCGTCCTCGCCGGACCCGCAGCGGGTGCCGCCACGGGCGCGCTGAGCAGCATCGTCTGGTCCTTCTTCAACCCCACCGTTCTGCCGTTCGCCGCCGGTGCCGCCCTGATCGGATTCCTCGCCGGCATGGCCGCGCGCGGCGGGCTGTTCCGCCGCTTCTACCTCGCCCCCGTCGCCGGCTTCGTCACCGGCATCCTGGCCGGCGTCGTCTCCGCCCCGATCGCCGCGTTCGTCTTTGGCGGCACGTCAGGGCTGGGTACCGGGGCGATCGTCAGCGCCTTCCGCGCCATGGGGGACACCCTCCTGGCCGCCATCACCAAGCAGGCACTGATTTCCGACCCCATGGACAAGGCGATCGTTTTCACCATCGCGGCGCTGCTCGCCTACGCGCTGCCCCGCCGCGCCACCTTCCAGTTCCCCTTCGTGCGGCGCTACCGGGTACTCGCCGGCAAGGCCCCGGCAGCGCCGGACGCCTGAGCCCCGCTGCGGCTGGGACACCCCGACCCTGCGACACTGCCACAGCGACACTGACCCTGAGACACTGACACAGCGACCATGACACCGCGACTGCACCCCTTCACCGCGCTGACCCTCGCCGTATGCGCCGCCGTCGTCACGACGGCGGCCGCCTATTGGCCGCTGTCTGTCGCCGTGGCCCTCGCCGCGGTGATCCTTGCCGCCCGCCATGGCATTGCGGGGCGCGTCCTGACCGCAGGAGCCGTGATCCTGACGCCTCTGTGCCTGTCCCTGCTGGTGCTGCACGGCCTCTTCTTCCCTGAGGGCCAGACCGTGCTGGCCCAGTGGGGTCCGGCGAGGGTCACGGCCGAGGGTCTGGGCTTCGCGCTGGAGCTGGGAACCCGGACCACGGCCTGCGTGCTGGTATTCCTGCTCTTTTCCTTCACCGTGAGCGTCCCCGACCTCGTCTCCGCCCTCGCCGGGCGCAGGATCCCACCGCAGTTCGGCTTCGTCCTGGCTTCCACGCTCACCCTCCTGCCCGCCGTCGCGGGCCGCCTGGACCGGATCCGGCAGGCCCAGGAAACCCGCGGGATGGTGGTCGGACGCGGCCTGCTGTCCCGCCTCGGCACCCTCCGTCTGCAGATGGTGCCGCTGGTCCTGGCCCTGATTGACGACGCCGGAAGCCGCGCCCAGGCGCTCGACGCCCGCGGCTTCGGCAGCCCGGGGCCCCGGACCAGCTACCGCGAAGTCGCCGACCCGCCCGCCCAGCGGCTATGCCGGGCAGCCGCACTGGTATTCGCGGCGGCCGCCGTCGCCGGGCGGATTGTGGCCTCCTGGCCTGCCGGGGCGGTGTCATGACGGCCACCACCCGCACGGCGCTTCAGATCCGGATCGAGGCGTTCACGTTCCACGGCGATGACACCCCGGTGCTGAGGGATGCCGCACTCTCGGTCACGTCGGGTTCCCTGACCGCCGTCCTGGGCGGGTCCGGGAGCGGAAAATCCACGCTGGGCAAACTGTTGGCCGGCTGGCTCCGGGCCGGTCACGCCGGACAATTCCGCGGCAGCCTGGAGCTTGGCGGCACGGTGCTGGAATTCCGCGGCGTGCCCGAGGACCCCCGGATCAACCCCGCCGAGTGGTCGCGCCGCGTGGCCTTCGTTCCGCAGGACGCCGCGGCGATGCTCTCCTCGGTGCGCGCCACGGTCGCGGAGGAGCTGGCCTTCGGCCTGGAAAACCGCGCGACGGCCCGGGAGGACATGCTCCGCGCGGTGGAGCGCACCGCCGCCCGCACCGGACTCTCTCACCTGCTGGACCGGGACCCGGCCACGCTCTCCGGCGGGGAGCTGCGCCGGCTCGCCGTGGGCTGCGCCGTCATCACGGAACCGGACGTGCTCATCCTGGACGAGCCGCTGGCATCGCTGGACGCGGCCGGAGCCGCGCAAGTCGAGGCCCTGGTCCGCAGCCTCTGCGGCGCCGGGACCGGCGTCGTCCTCCTGAGCCAGGCAGCCGACGGGCTCGCCGGGGAAGCCACGTACTGGACGATTCTTGACGCTCAGACCGGGCCCGACGGCAGGAGGGTCACCGCTGCCGGGACGGTCACCGCTGCCGGGACGCCGGCGCAGCTGGCGGGCTCGGCCGAACTGGAGCGCGCCGGAGTGATTGGCGTAGGCGGGCCCGGCGGCATTGGGCCGAGCGGTATTGGGTCCGGCGTCCTGGGGGCCAGTGGGTCCGGCGTCGCCGCCGGCGCCCGCCATCCCGGGCCGGTGCCTGCCGCGGCGCCCGGTCCCGGCCCGGCATCGCTGGAACTGCGCGGGGTTGGGTTCGGCTACGCTCGGGACCCGCGTCGGCACGGCACCGGCGCGCAGGACCGGGTCCTCCGGGACGTGGATTTCGCCGTGCGCCCGGGCGAGATCATCGCCGTGACCGGGCTCAACGGCGCCGGCAAGTCGACACTGCTGCGCCACTTCAATGGACTGCTCCGGCCCTCGGCCGGGGACGTGCTGGTCTGCGGGCGCAGCATTGCCGGCGAGCCGGTGGGAAAGGTCGCGGCCTCCGTGGGCCTGTTGTTCCAGCACCCCCGGGACCAGCTTTTCGAACGCACCGTCCTGCGGGAAGCCGCGTTCGGACTCCGGCAACTGTCCGGAAAGGCCGGCGCCGAGGGCAAGGCCCGGGCCGCGCTGGCCGCGGTGGGCCTGTCCGGTACCGAGGAGGCACACCCGGCCGAGCTGTCCGCCTCCCGGCAGCGGCTGCTCGCCCTGGCCACGGTCCTGGCCCGCGAACCGGCGGTGGTGGCCCTGGACGAACCGACCGTCGGGCTGGACCGGCACGGCCTCGAGGCGCTGCAGGGCGCCGTCGACCGCGCCGCCGCGCGGGGCGCCGCCGTCGTCATGGTCACCCACGACCTGGACTACGCACGGAGGAACGCGCACCGCGTCCTGGAACTCAGCGGCGGGAGCCTGCGGGAAATCTGACTGGGGCCGCGGGGTAGGCACGGAATCCAACGCGCAATGCATGACGCGCAATGTATATTGCTTGGAGTTTCCGCGGGCCTGGTCCTGGACAGCAGGATCTATTCCGCGGACGCGGTCTTTCGCGTTCCAGCCTTTCATCTCAACACCGCAGACATCGAGGCTGCCCACCTCATGGCGCCGCCGGGATGCCCGGCCACTCTCCCGAAAGCAGCGCCGCCGCCCGGACAAAGTCCGGGCGGCGGCGCCAACAAAAGCGAGCGGTGAAGCCTGGCTTTAGGCCGGCTCTGACGCCACGCCCGGGGCCAGGAACTTCTTGCCGTTGACCCGTTCCGAGGCGCCCACCCGGTCCAGATACGGGGTGATCCCGCCCAGGAACATCGGCCAGCCCGCGCCGAGGATCATGCAGAGGTCAATGTCCTCGGGACCGGCCACAACGCCTTCCTCGAGCATCAGCCCGATTTCCTCCGCCAGGGCGTCCTGCGTCCGGCGCAGCACCTCCTCGCCGGTGGACGGGGTGCTGCCAAAGGACATCAGCGCCAGGGTTTCGGCCGGTATGAACGGCTTGCCGTCCGGGCCCGGCACCGGTGTGCCGTTCTGCACGGCCCAAATGGACGTCACACCGTTGTCGATCAGCACCTGCAGGTTCGCCGAGACCCTGAAGCGGTCCCCGAACGCCGTGTGCAGCGATTCCTGGACATGCTGCGCCACGGGCAGGCCCACCATGGCGCCGAGCACAAAGGGCGTCATGGGCAGGCCCATCGGCCGCAGCGCGTTATCGGCCACGTCGGCGGGGGTGCCCTCGTCGAAGGCCGCGGTGACTTCACCCATGAGGCGCAGCAGGACGCGGTTGACCACAAACGCGGCGGCATCCCTGACCAGCACCGCCGACTTCTTGAGCCCCTTGGCGAGCTCGAACGCGGTGGCCAGCACGGCGTCGTCGGTCTTCGGTGCCCGCACGATCTCCAGCAGCGGCATCACGGCCACCGGATTGAAGAAGTGGAAGCCGACCAGGCGCTCGGGGTGCTCAAGGTCCTCCGCCATCGCGGTGACGGACAGCGAGGACGTGTTGGTCGCGAGGATGCACTCTTCCGAGACGATCGCCTCGACTTCCTTGAAGACCTGCTACTTGACGTTGAGTTCCTCGAAGACGGCCTCAATGACGAAGTCGGCGTCGGCGAAGGCCTCCTTCGAAACTGATCCCGTGACGAGCGCGCGGGTGCGGTTGGCGGCGTCGGGGCTGATCCGGCCCTTCGCCAGCAGCTTCTCCACCTCGGCGTGGACGTAACCCACGCCCTTGTCCACGCGGGCCTGGTCGATGTCCGTGAGGACCACGGGCACTTTGAGCTGGCGGGCGAAGAGCAGGGCGAGCTGGCTGGCCATCAGGCCGGCACCGACGACGCCGATCTTCGTCACCGGGCGCGCAAGCTTGCGGTCCGGGGCGCCGGCTGGACGCTTGGAGCGGCGCTGCACGAGGTCCAGGAAGGCGTACACCGTGGAGCGGAACTCGTCGGTCTGCATGAGGTCGGCGAGCGTCTCGCATTCGAGCTCAGCGGACTGCGCCTGGGTCAGGGTGCGGTTGGCCTCCATGACGTCCAGGACCTTGGCGGGCGCCGGGGAAGCGTTGGAGGTCTTGGCCTCCACGAAGGCGCGGCCCTTGGCGACGGCGGCCGCCCAGCGGGCGGCGACCTCCGGAGCGGACGGGTCCACGGCGTTCGCCCGCTCCGGCGCCACGGCACCGGCAATGACTTTCGCGGCCCACGCCAGGGACTGTTCCACGAAGTCGGCCGGCTCGAACATCGCGTCCGCCATGCCCAGCTGGTAGGCCTGCGGCCCGGTGAGCGTGCGGTTGTTGCTCAGCGGGTTTTCGATCATGACCTTGAGGGCGTTCTCCGGCCCGATCAGCCGCGGCAGGATGTGGACCCCGCCCCAGCCAGGGATGAGTCCGATGAACGCCTCGGGAAGGGCCAGAGCGCCGGCGCCGGTAGAGACCGTGCGGTAGGTGGACTGCAGCGCGATCTCCAGGCCGCCGCCCAGGGCCAGTCCGTTGATGAATGCGAAGCTCGGCACGCCGAGGTTCGCGAGGGTGGCGTAGACGTCGTGGCCGAGCTGGGCCATCCACAGGCCCTGTTCGCGTCCGCTGACGGACTTGACCGTGGAGAGGTCGGCGCCGGCCACGAGGAAGTACGGCTTGCCGGTGACGCCGACGCCGGCAATCTCGCCCCGGGCGGCGCGTTCCTTCAGCCCTTCCAGGACCGTGCCGAGTTCGATCAGCGTGTTGGGTCCGAGGGTGGTGGGCTTGGAGTGGTCCAGGCCGTTGTCGAGGGTGACCAGCGCGAAGATGCCGGGGCTTTTGCCGTCAGTCGTCCCCCCACCGTCGACGGGCGGCAGTTCGATGTCCTGGACATACGAGTGGGTGACCGTCTCGTTCGGGAAGAGGTCTGCAAGCTTGCGGAAATCAGCGGCGCTCATGCTGTGGCTCCAGTCTTGGTGGTCGTGGTCTCTGCGTGCTGTGCTTCTGTGTTGTGCATTTCTATGCCCGGTGCTTCGGTGCCGTAATCCGCGTGATGCGGGTTCTCCCAGATTACGGTGGCGCCCATGCCCAGGCCGATGCACATCGTGGTCATGCCAAAGCGGACCGAGGGGTCCTCCTCGAACTGCCGGGCCAGCTGGTTCATCAGCCTGACCCCCGAGGACGCCAGCGGGTGCCCGACGGCGATCGCGCCGCCATAGCGGTTGACGCGCGGGTCGTCGTCGGCGATCCCGAAATGGTCCAGGAAGCTCAGGACCTGGACGGCGAAGGCCTCATTGATTTCGAAGAGCCCGATGTCCCCGATGCCGAGTCCGGCGTTCTTGAGCGCCTTCTCGGTCGCCGGGACCGGGCCGATGCCCATGACCTCGGGTTCCACGCCGGCGAAGGCATAGCTCACCAGGCGCATCCTGACCGGCAGCCCGAGTTCCTCGGCGGCCTCGGCGGAGGCCAGCAGGGCTGCGGTGGCGCCGTCGTTCAGGCCCGCGGCGTTCCCCGCCGTGACCCGGCCGTGGGCGCGGAACGGCGTCTTAAGCGTGGCCAGGTCTCCGAGCGAGGTCCCGGGGCGCGGGGGTTCGTCCACGGTGTTGACGGTCCAGCCCTGGCCCGGCTTCATCGTGGCGACGGGTACGAGGTCGGGCTGGATCTGGCCGTTGGCGTAGGCTGCGGCGAGTTTGTCCTGCGACGCGACGGCGTAGGCGTCGGTGCGGTCCTTGGTGATGGCCGGGAAACGGTCGTGCAGGTTCTCGGCCGTGTTGCCCATGTTCAGCGCGGCGGGGTCCACGATCCGTTCGGACATGAAGCGCGGGTTGGGGTCGGCGCCGGCGCCCATCGGGTGGTTGCCCATGTGTTCCACGCCGCCGGCGATTACGACGTCGTACGCGCCGAAGCCGATGCCGCTCGCCGTCGTGGTGACGGCGGTCATGGCACCGGCGCACATGCGGTCGATCGCGAAGCCGGGCACGGTGCGGGGGAGCCCGGCCAGCAGGGCGGCGGTGCGGCCGATGGTCAGGCCCTGGTCGCCCGTCTGGGTGGTGGCGGCGATCGCGACCTCGTCGATCCGGTCCGCGGGAAGCGAGGGGTTGCGGCGCATCAGTTCGCGGATGCACTTGACCACGAGGTCGTCGGCGCGGGTGCCGGCGTAGATGCCCTTGTCGCCGGCGCGGCCGAACGGGGTGCGGACGCCGTCGACAAAGACGACGTCGCGCACGGTCCTGTTTCTTCCGCTGCTCGGGTTTGCGCTGCTGGGTTTTCCGCTGGTGCGGGCTTGGCTCACGGCGTACTCCTCATTGAGACATGGTGCCGGAACCGTGCCGGTGGCAGGGGTTGCCACAGGCAGGAAAGTTCCGAACGACATCATGCATCATGTTACTCGCCAGTAACATAGCTGGCAAGGAGGAGACGAGCGTCCCGGGAAGGAGCTGCTAGACGGTGGAACCCGACGGCGCCTCCGCGGCGGCCTTGGGTTCCTTCGCGGGCAGCGGCTCGGGGTGCAGGAAGGCCTCGGCAATGAGCGGAGCCGTGATTTCGATCTGCCACTGGCGCGCCCCGAGGTTCGCCAGTTCCTCGGCCACGCCTTCCTCGCTGCATTCTGCCGGTGGACGCCAGGCGACCCGCCGAAGATAGTCCGGGGTCAGCAGGTTCTCCACCGGCAGGTTCAGTTCCTCGGCCCTGGCCTGGAGTTTCGGACGGGCGGTGGCGAGCCTGGCGGCCGCCTCCGGGTCCCGGTCCGCCCAGACGCGCGGGGGCGGGGGAGCGTTGGTGGGCAGGTGCAGCGGCGGCAGGTCCTCCAGGGCCCTGGCCACGCTGATGCAGCGCAGCCAGCGGGGGGCTTCCCGCTGCGCCGCGCGGCCGTGGAAGCCCTTGGTGCCCAGGAGCTGGGGAACCGTGGAGGGCATCGCCTTGGCCGCGGCGACGAGCGCGGAGTCGGGGATCAGCCGGCCGGGGGCGACGTCACGTTTCTGGGCCAGGGAATCGCGTTCCAGCCACAGCTCCCGGACTGCGGCCAGTTGGCGGCGGTCCCGGATCTGGTGCAGTCCGGAGGTCTTGCGCCAGGGATCAACGCGCGGCGGGGCCTGTCCGGCTTCGAGGATGGCGGCGAATTCCTGCTCGGCGTATTCCAGTTTCTCGTCCGCCACGAGCAGCTCAATCAGTTCCTCGCGCAGCTCGGTCAGGACTTCGACGTCGAGCGCGGCGTAGCGCAGCCACGGTTCCGGCAGGGGCCGGGTGGACCAGTCGGCGGCGGAGTGTTCCTTGGCCAAGCCGAAGCCCAGGAGCTGTTCGATGACGGCGGCGAGGCCCACCCGGGGCAGTCCGGCCAGGCGGGCGGCGAGCTCGGTGTCGAAGAGTTTGTCCGGCCACATGCCGAGTTCGGACAGGCAGGGCAGGTCCTGGCTGGCGGCGTGCAGGATCCATTCGACGCCGCGCAAAGCGTCATTGATGATGCTGAGGTCACCGAAAGGTTCGGGATCGATCAGCCAGGTTCCGGAGCCTTCGCGCCGGATCTGGACCAGGAAGGCGCGCTGGCCGTAGCGGAATCCCGAGGCACGCTCCGCGTCCACGCCCGCAGGGCCGTGGCCGGCGGCGAGAGCCGCGGCGCAGCGTTCGAGTCCGGACTGGGTTTCAATGACCAGCGGCACGCCGTCGCGGGGAATGTCGAGGTCGATCACTTCAGGGACCAGGCTGTCGAAGCCTTCCACGGTGATGTGGGCTGTGGTGTCAGCAGCCTCGGCCGTGGTGCGACTGGCGCCGGCCGTGCTGATTTCCGGATTCTGAGGGGTCATGGTCTCTACAGTTTACCGACAACATGGCGTATAGGACCGTGACCGCGGCCGAACAAGGGCCTCATGCGTGTCCGCGGGGGCGGCGGGGAAGGGCCGTGACGCCCTCGGGCAGCGGCGGCAGTCCGGCGAAGGTGCAGACCATGTCCGACCACGCCTCCAGGTGCGAGGTGATGTCCGGGGTGGCCGGGGTCCAGGAGGCGCGGAGCTCAATGTCGATTGAATTCGGCCGGTCCGACAACGTTCCAAAGCTCTCCGAGAGCACCCGGGTGGCGGTGCCGCCGGCGGAGCGGTACGGGGCCTGATGGTTCTCCAGCGCTTCGACCAGCCAGGTCCACGCCACGGACCCCAGGAGTTCGTCGTTGCCCATCTCGGGTTCCAGCTGGGCGCGGATGTAGGTGACGATCCGGAATTCCCCGTCCCATACGGCAGAGCCGTCGGGATCGTGGAGCAGAATGAAGCGGCCCGTGGCCAGCTCGACGTCGTCGCTGCCGGACGCCCGTGCCAGGGCCGCGGCGGCCGGGCCGTGGACCGGTCCGCCGGCGGGGGAGTCGCCCGGGCCGATCACTTCCGCGCCCAGGGCCACCGCGAACGGTGCCAGCCGGGACGGGGCCGGAATTTCGTCAAGGTGCAGCTCGCTGCGGCACCGTGCCTGCCGAAGGGTCCCCAGGGCGAAGAGGAAATCTGCCGGAACCTGATCGAGGGAGCTCACCTTGGAAGGTTATGCAACGGCCGGAGCCCTGCCCGGCAGGCTCGCCGCCGGGCAGGGGAAGCGTTGCACGGCTCAGGCAGCGGCGAGCTCGCGCTTGATGGCCGCAATGAAGGAATCAACGTCGTCCTCGGTGGTGTCGAAGGAGCACATCCAGCGGACCTCGCGGGCCGCCTCGTTCCAGTCGTAGAAGCGGAAGGACTTGCGCAGCCGGTCCGCGACACCGGCAGGCAGGACGGCGAAGACGCCGTTGGACTCGGTCTTCTGGGTCAGTTCGACGCCGGGGATCGCCTCGACGCCGGCGCGCAGCCGGGCGGCCATGGCGTTGGCGTGCGAGGCCGACCGCAGCCACAGCTCACCCTCGAGGAGGGCAATGAACTGGGCGGACATGAACCGCATCTTGGAGGCCAGCTGCATGTTCATCTTGCGCAGGTAGACCAGGCCGTGTGCGGCCTCCGGGTTCAGGGCGACCACAACCTCGCCGAACAGCAGGCCGTTCTTCGTGCCGCCGAAGGAGAGGATGTCCACGCCGGCGTCACGGGTAAAGGCCCGCAGCGGGACCCCCAGGTGGGCGGCGGCGTTGGCCAGCCGGGCACCGTCCATGTGCAGCTTCATGCCCTTTGCGTGGACATGCTCAGCGATGGCCCGGACCTCGTCCGGGGTGTAGCAGGTACCGAGCTCGGTGGTCTGGGTGATGGACACGGCCAGCGGCTGGGCGCGGTGCTCATCGCCCCAGCCCCAGGCTTCCTGGTCGATCAGTGCGGGGGTGAGCTTGCCGTCGGTGGTGGGGACCTGCAGCAGCTTGATGCCGCCGATCCGCTCCGGTGCGCCGTTTTCGTCCATGTTGATGTGGGCGGTGGAAGCGCAAATGACCGCACCCCAGCGCGGGAGGAGCGACTGCAGGGACAGGACGTTGGCTCCCGTGCCGTTGAACACCGGGAAGCACTCGATGCCTTCGCCGAAGTGCTCTTCCATCAGCTGCTGCAGGCGCGCGGTGTAATCGTCTTCACCGTAGGAGACCTGGTGGCCTTCGTTGGCGGCGGCCAGGGCCGCGAGGACTTCCGGGTGCACGCCGGAATAGTTGTCCGAGGCGAAGCCGCGGACGGAGGGATCGTGGAGCCGCACCGCAGTGCCGGCAGGGACAGTTTCAACTGTGCTGGTCATCGTTTTGCTCACGCTTTCAGTCTAAGAGGTCGGGCCGCCCGGGCTAAGCCCGGGGCCCTGGATCGGGGCCCAGACCCTGTGCCACAGACGCTGGGGCCCTGGATCCGGGCCCCGGAGTCAGGGCCGCGGAATCAGGGGCAGTTCAGCGGCTGAGCAGCAGCCGCTGGCCGTTCAGGTCGCCGGCAGGAGCGTTGAAGAGTCCCGCTGCGGCAGCCGCCAGGTCAGCCACGTCCGTGAAGCCCGGGAACTTGCGGTCCGGGGCCTTGGCCCGCATTTGCGCGTCAACAAGGGCTTTCACCACGAAGATGACGGCGGCGCTCCGCAGCGCGGCGCTGTCCTGTCCGGCGTTATCCTGTTGCGCCCTGTCCTGCTCTGGAGTGCCTGTGCCGGTGGCATTGCCCGCGGCGTGGACCCGGCGGAAGCCGTCAGCGACCGCCAGCGTCCAGGCCTCGGCGGCCGCCTTGGCCGCGGCGTAGCTCGCCCCCGCCGCCGTCGGGGCGCTTACCGCCGTGGAGGACACCATGGCGAAGCGTCCTGCCTCAGAGGCAGCGAGGTCGTCGAAGAAGACGCGCGTAACGTTCCGCAGGGTGGTGACGGCGTTGCGCTCCAGGAAGTCCCAGTCGTCGTCGCTCTGGTCGGTGATGCCTTTCGCGCCGCGCCAGCCGCCCACCAGGTGGATAACGCCGTCGACGCGTCCGGCCAGGCCGGCAATGCTTTCCCGCAGGGCGCGGACGTCGGCCAGGCTGGCGAGGTCGCAGGCGAGCGGCGTGACGCCGTCGCCGGCCTCGGCGGCGGCTGCCTCGATGCGCGCGGCATCCGATCCGACCGTGAAGACCCTGTGGCCGGCGCCGCGCAGGGCGCGGGCCGTCGCGATTCCCGACGGCCCGCTGCCCCCCGTGACCAGCACGTTCAAAGTGCGTCCGGCACTCATCCGGCGTTCAGGGCCTGGGTGCCGCCGGACTCTGATCCCGTGTCAGTGCCGGTATCTGTGCTGATGTCTGACGACCCGGTGATGCCGGCAGTGGAGTCGATGACGGGCCGCATCTTCTTCTCCAGCGCCTCGTAGAACATGGAGAGCGGGAACTCGTCGTCGAGGACCTGGTCCGTGAGGCCGCGGGGCGGACCGTCCAGGGGGAGGGCGTCCGGACCCTTGGCCCAGACCGAGGCCGGGTTGGGCGTGACCGTGCCGGAGATGAGCTCGTAGGCGGCGAGCCAGTGGGCCATCTTGGGGCGGTCGATCGAGCGCCAGTACAGTTCCTCGATCTTCGCGCCGAGTTCAACCACGACGTCGGCAGCCTCGTCCCAGTCGATGCTGAGTTTGCTGTCGGTCCAGTGCAGGACGTGGTGCTGGTGCATCCAGGCGAAGAGCAGCTGGCCGCCAAGGCCGTCGTAGTTCCGTACGCGCGTGCCGGTGATGGCGAAGCGGAAGATGCGGTCGAAGATCACGGCGTACTGGACCAGCTTGGCGTGCCGGCGGGCTTCCGGGTCAGCGTCCTCGTCCTTCTCGATCTTCACGGATTCGCGGAAGGCGGTGAGGTCGCAGCGCAGCTCCTCCAGTGAGTAGAGGAAGAACGGCATGCGCTGCTTGATCATGAACGGGTCGAAGGGCAGGTCGCCGCGCATGTGGGTGCGGTCGTGGATCAGGTCCCACATGACAAAGGTTTCCTGCGTCAGCTGCTGGTCCTCCAGGAGCCCGGCGGCGTCCTCGGGCAGCTGCAGGGAGGTGATCTCGGCGGCGGCGCGCAGGACGCGGCGGAAGCGTGCGGCCTCGCGGTCGGCGAAGATCGCGCCCCACGTAAACGTCGGGGTCTCGCGGACCGCGACGGTCTCGGGGAACAGGACTGCGGAGTTGGTGTCGTAGCCCGCGGTGAAGTCGAGGAACCGGATCGGGACGAAGAGCTTGTTGGAGTATTCGCCGGCTTCCAGGCCGCCGATGAATTCCGGCCAGATGACCTCGATCAGCACGGCCTCGACGAGGCGGCTGCTGCTGCCGTTCTGGGTGTACATCGGGAACACGACCAGGTGCTGGAGTCCGTTGACCCGGTGCTGCTGCGGCTGGAACGCCTGCAGGGAATCCAGGAAGTCCGGGACCCCAAAGCCGCCATCGGCCCAGCGGTCAAAGTCGGTGACCAGCAGTTCCAGGTAGTTCGCGTCGTGCGGGAAGGACGGGGCCAGGGCCGCGACCGCCGCGGTGATGGTTGCGACGTGGCCGGCCGCGGCTTCGTGGGCTTCGGCATCCGGCACGGATCCGTCCTGGACCTGGAGGGCGCGCAGGGCGGTGGCGGCAGCCTTGAGCCGCAGCCATTCCTGGTTGCCGGCGGTGATCGGGGCGGGGGCGGTAAGAGCGGTCGTGGTCATCGTCGACGGTCGCCTTTCTGTTTGCTGTGGAGCGTGTCGCTGGATCTAAATCGAGCGTAGCAAGCAAGCAGAGACTCTAATGCAAAATTGCCCCGAGCATAAGAAAGTCTGTGGCAAGTGATTCTGAAAAGCCGTTCCAGCGGAAGGAGAGGCAGGGCTGCGGGCTACTGCCCGGCGTCGTCCGCGGGAACCAGCTTCAGGGAAACCGAGTTGATGCAGAAGCGCTGGTCCGTGGGGGTGCCGTAGCCCTCGCCGTCGAACACGTGCCCCAGGTGGGAATCGCAGGTGCTGCAGCGGACTTCCACCCGGTCCATGCCCATGGTGCGGTCATGGATGTAGCGAACGGTGCCCTCGGCGAGCGGCGCCCAGAAGGACGGCCAGCCGCAGTGCGAGTCGAACTTTTCGTTGCTGGTGAAGAGTTCGGTGCCGCAGGCCCTGCATTTGTAGACACCGCGGGTGTGGGTGTCCCAGTATTCGCCGGTGTACGGCCGCTCGGTGCCTGCCTGGCGGAGCACGCGGTACTCCTCGGGCGTCAGTTCCTCGCGCC
The DNA here is from genome assembly GCF_056395875.1 of Arthrobacter sp. 05T45. NCBI lineage: Bacteria > Bacillati > Actinomycetota > Actinomycetes > Micrococcales > Micrococcaceae > Arthrobacter > Arthrobacter sp. 05T45. Next base: position 26,965 of record NZ_JBFTKI010000014.1, read on the forward strand.
ACTGGGCGTCCGTCTTTTCGACGGGCGTTCCGGCCGGAGCCTGGTCAAGGGCCGTGGCGGCGGGGTCGGCTGTGGGGTCGGTGGCGGGCGCTGCCGAGGGCATGGATTTAGGCCTGTTAAAGATACTCATAGCCTCAATAACGCTCAGGAGTCCCCGATAAATCCCGAACCGGCGTACAGATGCAGGACGGGCAGCCCCAGCTTGTCCTGTGCCTTGGTGGCCCAGTCGGTGTGGAACGTGTCGGCCACGGCGTGCGGGCGGGTGATGACCACAGCCTGTCCGGCGCTGAGTTCCTTGACCTTGGCAACCAGGCCGTCAACGGCCTTGCCCTCGACGACTTCGCCCGAGACGCCGCCGCCCAGACCGGCCAGCGCGGCCAGCGAGGCGGCCAGGGTGTCGGCTGCTTCGGCCCGCTCCTCGGCGGGATCCGAGTGTGCCGTCAGTTCACGGAAGGCCTTGGCGATTTCAAGCATGGAAAGGTTTTCCAGGAAATCCACCACCAGGTGCCGCTCGGTGTTGGCCGGCACCAGGATCAGCAGGGGCGCATCACCGCCGGCAATCAGGGTTTCAATATTGACGCGGTCATCCGCACCGAGGGGCTCTTCTGTCAAAATGACGATTGGATCACTCATGACCCCAGCCTAGTCGCGCTCGTGTTGACCTGCATCGTTGTGTCCCGCGGGACCCTGGCGTGTCTGGACCGGCCCGGCCGTGCGCCTGAAACCCCGCCAATGCCGTGGTTGGGCTGCGCTTCAGTAAGAATGGTGCCATGGCATCCTCCCTGCGCCTCCGCCCGGACCTCCGCCAGACCGCTGCCCGCCAGGCCGCTGCCCGCAGAACAGCACTCCCCGTCGCGCCGGCCCCCGGCGGCGTGACGTCCGGGAGCGCCAAGTGGGCGGTGGGGGGCATCATCGGCGGCAGCGCCGCTGCGGGCGTGCTCGCCGCCGGCTCCTCCGCCCTCGCCCTCTACTTCGCCCGCCGCGTCATCACCCCGGCCCGGTTCCGGGCAGAGGACCAGGAAGTGCTGGCCGTCATCCGCGAGGGACGGGCGCTGCGGGTCATTTTCGCCGCCACCCCGGACGCCACGGTGGACGGGGTGTACGGTTTCTTCTTCGACGGCGGCCGCGGGCATGCGCGGATCGGCCGGATCCTGTCCTACTCCCCGGCCGAACGCACCGTGCTGCGCGAGGTCGAGCACGTCTACAGCGGGGACATGGCCACCGCCCGGCGCGGCTGGTGGAGCGGCGCGGCCTATCCGGATCCGGCCGCCCTGGGGTTTCCGGTGGAGGACGTGCTGATCGACGTCGACGCCGGGACCGCGCCGGCCTGGCTTGTCCGCGCCGCGCCGGCCGTGGCGGAGGATGTGGCCCCCGACGTGTGGGCGATCATGGTGCACGGGCGCGGGGCCACCCGGCAGGAGGGGCTGCGGGCTGTCCGGACCGCCAGGGAACTGGGCATGTCCAGTCTTCTGATCTCCTACCGCAACGACGGCCTGGCCCCGTCAGCCAGCGACGGGCGGTACGGCTTGGGCTCCACCGAATGGCGCGACGTCGAGGCTGCCATCGGCTACGCCGTACAGCAGGGCGCCCGCGAGGTGGTTTTGTTCGGCTGGTCGATGGGCGGCGCGATATGCCTCCAGACCGCTGACCTTTCCCGGCACCGCCACTTGATCCGGGCCATGGTCCTGAACGCGCCGGTGATCAACTGGGTCAACGTGCTGGCCCACCACGCGGAGCTGAACCGGATTCCGTCGTCCGTGGGCCGCTACGGACAACTCATGCTCAGCCACCGCCTGGGCCGGCGGCTGACAGGGCTGGCCGCGCCGGTCGACCTCAAAGCGATGGACTGGGTCTCGCGGGCCGTGGAGCTGAGGACGCCGACCCTCATTGTGCACAGCGTGGACGACGAGTACGTACCGTACGGGCCCTCCGCGGCGCTGGCCGAGAAAAACCCCGAGATGGTCACCTTCGAGCCCTTCGACAAGGCCCTGCATACCAAGGAATGGAACGTGGACCCGGAGCGCTGGGAGCGGCAGGTCTCGGCCTGGCTCCGGCAGCAGCTGGCGCCCCGCGCCAACCCCGGCGACCAGGAGCCTCCGGCCGGCAATGCCGCATTCAATTGACAGTTCACTGACGGTTCGCTGACAGATCACGGCAGTGTTGTGCGCGAACATGGCCGTGACGTGCCGTCTCGATATCTGGGGCCGGGTCAGTCGCGCCGGGTCCCGATCCTGGCCGTGCGGGCAGCCGTGAGCCGAATGAGCTCGGCCGGATCCAGCTCGATGTCCAGGCCGCGCCGTCCACCCGAAACGAGGATGGTCTCCAGCGCCAGTGCGCTCTCATCCACCACCGTGGGGGAGGACTGGCGCTGGCCGAGCGGTGAGATGCCGCCGAGAACATATCCGGTCCGCCGCTGCGCCGCGGCCGGATCGGCCATCTCTGCTTTCTTGCCGCCCAAAGCCGCGGCCATCGCCTTGAGGTTCAGGCTGCCGCTGACCGGCACGACGCCGACGGCGAGCCGGCCGTCGACGTCGACCATCAGGGTCTTGAAGACCCGGTCAGGGTCGACGCCGAGCACTTTCGCCGCTTCCAGGCCATAACTGGCCGCCGCGGGGTCATGGGTGTAGGGGTGGGCCACAAAGGGAACCCCGGCGGCCGCGAGTGCCGCGGTGGCCGGAGTTCCCTGCGACGCGTGCTTGCGGGCCATGTTCTCTGGCTGTCCGGGCGCCGAAGGTCAGGACTGCGCCGACGGCTGGCGGTCTCCGGAGGCGACGACCTTGCGCTTGATCCGGCCCAGCATGGCGGTCATTCCGCGCATGCGCAGGGGAGTGATGGCGCGGGTCAGGCCCAACAGTTCGGGCATGTCTTCGGGGACGGCCAGGATTTCCGCGGCGCTGAGCCCGTCGAGTCCTTCGTGGAGCACTCCGGCGAAGCCGCGGGTGGTCGGGGCCTCCTTGGGTGCCTTGAAGTAGAGCCGGACGCGCTCAGGCGCGTCGCCGTCGGCCTGTTCCGTCTCGACGGTGAGGAACAGCGGCGTCTGGCACTCCACTACCTGCTCGAGCAGCTCCGGGTGATCCCGGAGCCGCTCCGGAAGTTCCGGAAGCCCCTGTGAGAACTCAAGGAGCAGCTGCAGCCGCTCTGCTTCGGTCAGGGCCTGGAAATCGTCGACAATGTCCGCCAGTGCGGCGGGGAGGGCTGAAGTATTCATCACTCCCAGCTTACGCAGGCGCGCCGATTGTGTCCCTGTCGGGATAGGTCCCGCTCCACGGTCACCGCGGCTAACGGCCGGCCGGAACCGCGCCGCGTTCGGCACCCTTGACGATCGGGACGCGCACGGCGTTGCCCCATTCGGTCCAGGAGCCGTCGTAGTTCCGCACGGTCTCAAAGCCCAACAGGTACTTCAGCGCAAACCAGGTGTGGCTGGACCGCTCGCCGATCCGGCAGTACGCCACGACGTCGTCGCCTTCGTTCAATCCGGCCTCGCCGAGGTAGAGGGCCTCGAGCTCGCCGCGGTTCCGGTACGTGCCGTCGCCGGCCGCCGCGCGGGCCCAGGGGATGGAGGCCGCCGTGGGGATGTGGCCGCCGCGCAGCGCGCCCTCTTCCGGGTAGGCGGGCATGTGGGTGCGCTGGCCGGTGTACTCCTCGGTCGAGCGGACGTCGATCAGCGGCTTGCCGAAGTGCGCCAGGACGTCATCCTTGAAGGCGCGGATCGGGGCGTCGTCCCGCTCCACGACGGGGTAGTCGGCAGGGGTGGTGACGGTCGTGACGGTGGAGAGCGCCCGGTCTTCCGCGATCCACTTGTCCCGGCCGCCGTCCAGGAGCCGGACGTCCTCGTGGCCGAAGAGCGTGAACACCCACAGGGCGTATGCGGCCCACCAGTTCGACTTGTCGCCGTAAATGACCACCGTGCTGTCCCGGGAAATGCCTTTGGACGCGGCCAGCGCGGCGAAGGCTTCACCGTCGACGTAGTCGCGGGTCACCTCGTCGTTCAGGTCCGTGTGCCAGTCGATTTTCACTGCTCCCGGGATGTGCCCGGTCTCGTACAGCAGGACGTCTTCGTCGGATTCGACCACCACGAGATTGCCGCCGTCGAGGGCACCGTCCTCGATCGCCGTGGCCAGCCATTCCGTGGACACCAGGCGGTCAGGGTGGGCGTAAGCGGCGAATTTCTCGTTCTGCTCAACGGGGTAGGTCATTGCGATGGCCTTTCACTTGAACGGTCAGGAGGCCGGGCGCCGAAAGCGTGCGCCGCGCCGGGCCTGTTACAACACTAGTCACGGGCCGGTGGGAATGCTCCCCCGGGTTCACACGGGGAAATGTGGTCTTCCTCACGCCGGCCGCGGGTCCACAGCCGCGCACGCGGGCCGGCCAGGCTTTGCCGGTATTCTTGCTGGGGACAAGAGACCAGCAGAACGGACCACCTTGGTACAGATCGAACAGCTCGCCGCCCGCACACCGGCAGTTTCCGTGGATGAACTCCTCAATGGGTTCTATCCGTCGCCGCGGTTCGGTGAGGTGTCGTTTTCCAGCTACCGGCCCGATCCCGCCCAGCCCAGCCAGGCCCAGGCGGTCCATGCCCTGCAGCATTTTGCGGCGGGCGTGGGCGCACGCGACGGCGACGGGCTGTTCAAGCGGCTCTTCGGCAAGAAGGACACTTCGCGGGCCGGGATCTACCTCGACGGCGGATTCGGTGTGGGCAAGACCCACTTGCTGGCATCGCTGTGGCACGCCGCCCCCGGGCCCAAGGCCTTCGGCACGTTCGTCGAATACACCAACCTCGTCGGTGCGCTGTCCTTCCGCAAGACCGTTGAGGCCCTGAGCCACTACAAGCTGGTCTGCATCGATGAATTTGAGCTCGATGATCCGGGCGACACTGTGCTCATGTCCCGGCTCATGCGCGAACTCGCCGACGCCGGCGTGAAGCTTGCCGCCACATCGAACACGCTGCCGGGGTCCCTCGGGGACGGGCGCTTCGCCGCCGTCGACTTTGCCCGCGAAATCCAGGTGCTGGCGGACCAGTTCGACGTCGTGCGGATCGACGGCGAGGACTTCCGCCACCGTGGCCTGCCGGCCGCGCCGTCGCCGCTGCGCAATGATGACCTGACCCACCACATGCATGCCGAGTTCGACGGCAAGACCGTGGCCCGCGATGAGTTCAGCACCTTGATCAACCACCTGGCCGGCGTGCACCCGAGCCGTTACCGCCAGCTGCTGGAGGGGATCGAGGGCGTGGTCTGGAAGAACGTGCACACGATTACCGAGCAGGCCGTTGCGCTGCGCTTCGTGGTGCTGGCTGACCGGCTGTACGACAAGGACGTGCCCATCCTTGCCAGCGGTGTGCCGTTCGACCAGCTCTTCACCGAGGAAATGATGACCGGCGGGTACATGAAGAAGTACTTCCGCGCCGTCTCCAGGCTGACCGCGCTGGCCCGCGAGGGCCAAAACCACGAACCGTCCTAGCCGCCAGCCCCTCCAAGTACAACGCCAAATCCAACGCGGGGTCAGTTACGGCCCATCCGGATGCACCGGATGGGCCGTAACTGACCCCGCGTTGCCCGGTTGGAGTCGCCCTTAAATGCCGGAGGTGCCGGCGCCGCCTCTCGGCGGGACCGGCACCTCGCTGACGGATCTGGGTCAGAGGCCTGGCTGGCGGGGTTCCCCGGCTACGGGGGGCTCACCGGCTGCGGGAGTCTGATCGGCGACCGGGGCCGAATTCGGCCGGTCGTTCGCCTTGTCCACGAAGTCGGAAGCGCCACGCTGCACGGCATCGATCGTGCCGGCGTGCTTTCCGCCGGTCTTGGAGTCGACGAAGTCGCCTGCCTTTTCGATGCCGTCCTTGATGGCTTCTTCGTTGCCACCAATAACTTGCTGAGCCTTGCCCTTTAGATCGTCAAGTAAACCCACGGGCACCTCCCTTCGGTCGCGGAGCCAGATCGCTCCTTGCGTTTTCTACCCTAGCGGGAGGTGGCGGGGGTGCCAAGGGTGTCCGCCCGGAGGATAAAAGATGGAAGGCCAGGTGCACAGGGTAGAAGGGCCCGGAGTGCACCAATCCGCAGTGCACAAACCCGCAGTGCACAAATAAGAGCAGCTCCGGGGGAGCTGCTCTTGTGGTGGGCGATACTGGGATCGAACCAGTGACCTCTTCCGTGTCAGGGAAGCGCGCTACCGCTGCGCCAATCGCCCGCAACCGGAAGGATCCGGAGTGGAGTTGTAATGAAGAGAGCGGACGACGAGATTCGAACTCGCGACATCCACCTTGGCAAGGTGGTGCTCTACCAGCTGAGCTACGTCCGCATTTTAGTCCATGCCGGCTGGGCCGGTGGTACTGCATCAAGCAAGTTGCCTTGCTCTGGTGGGCGATACTGGGATCGAACCAGTGACCTCTTCCGTGTCAGGGAAGCGCGCTACCGCTGCGCCAATCGCCCCTTGCATCCGATCGAAACCGGAAACCAGGGTTTTCACCGAGGTGGGTACGGGATTCGAACCCGTGTATACGGCTTTGCAGGCCGCTGCCTCGCCTCTCGGCCAACCCACCGTGTAGACAGGATTCCGAAGAACCTTTGCCGTGACAGTGTCCTGCGAGCGGACGACGAGATTCGAACTCGCGACATCCACCTTGGCAAGGTGGTGCTCTACCAGCTGAGCTACGTCCGCATTGTTGGTGTGCATTTCCTTGCCGCATTCGGCATTTCCTCGCGTTCCAACGAGTAAGAACTCTATAGGAGGTTCTGGGAATCTACAAATCGAGACCCATTGGCCCGGGTTCCATGGCCCTACTTCCCCGAGTTCTAGGGGATTTTGCTAATTACAGCGCTGTAATTAGCGTCATTGTTCAGCCGTGGCCCTAAGTGGCGCCGGGACTACTGAGCGGGCCTTCTGAGGGGGACGACTGGAACGGCCGGTGGAGGGCTGGTGGAACTGCCCGTGCACGGGGCCTGTTGCGCGGGAGTATTGGGCCGCATTCCCGCCGCGGCCAGGTTCCCCCGGGCCGATTTCTAAAATCCGCCCGGGTGGGCTAGCATTCAATGTCGTTAGGGCGATTGGCGCAGTGGTAGCGCGCTTCGTTCACACCGAAGAGGTCACTGGTTCGAACCCAGTATCGCCCACTAACGAAATGGTCTGTTCCGCTGACTCAGCGGGGCGGGCCATTTTGCTTTTCATCGTTGTCTGACCCCCGTGAAAGAGTCTTCATATGACCGCTCCACTCCTCGCCCACGCCACGGACCATGGCCGCATGTACGCCCGCTCCACGTCGGCTCAGTTCTCTGTCCCTTCCATCACCACGGTGATCGGCCAGCAGCCACACGGCCTGGACGGCTGGTTCGGGTACATGGGCGCCAACAGTCTGGCCCAGGATCCCGAGCTCCCCGGCATCCTGGGGAGCCCGGCCAAACTGCGGCAGGCGGTCAGCCGGGCCGCCAAGGCGGCGGAGTCGTACCGGGACGATGCCGCCAAACGCGGCGACCGGGTCCACAACTATTGCGAGCAGGTTGCGCTGCGTGCGCTCGGCCGGCCGCACCAGATGAAGGAAACACGGGAGGCGCTGGCCGCCAACGGCGAGGAAGCCTTCGCGGCACGCTTCGACGAATGGTGGGAGCTCTTCCAGGTTGAGCCCATCGCCCCGGAAATTACGGTGTGGAACAAGACGGTCGGCTATGCCGGCACCCTGGACCTCGTCGCACGGATCAACGGCCGGACCTGTCTTATCGACTACAAGACCAAGGGCACCAGCCGGGACGGCACCGTCAAACCGCTTGATGACAAGGTGGTCATGCAGCTCGTGGCGGGCATGAAGGCGGAGGAAAGCCTCGTGGATCCCGTCGCGGGGGAGTGGGAGGCCTGGCAGCACGGCGAGTCCCCGATCCTCCTGGCCGTGGCGGTCGGCGAGACCGAGGTCCGTCCGCAGCGGGCCAACCCCGAGGTCCTGAAGCATCACTGGTGGAAATTCTGTGCGCTGCGCCGCGTGTGGGAGATGTCCGCCGACACGGCAACCGCCGGAGCAGCACTGCTCCCGCTGGCGCCGCCCGTGAAGCGCTGACCAGAAGCGCTGACCAGAAGCACCGACCAGAAGCACCGACCAGACGCGCCGAACAGAAGCCGGGCAGCTGCAACTAAACTGGACTGGACCCCTAGCCGCCCACCGTGAGGACAGACTGCACATGGCCATTTTGAATATCCGCATCATCGGAGATCCTGTGCTGCGCACAGTCGCCGATCCCGTGACGGAATTCGGGCCTGAACTGGCAAAGCTCGTCGCCGACATGACCGAAACCATGGAGGATGTCGAGGGCGCCGGCCTGGCCGCGCCCCAGGTCGGTGTGAGCCTGCGCGTCTTCACCTACCGGATCGGCGGCGTCGAGGGTCACATCGTCAACCCCGTGCTGGAAAACAGCGAGGACTTCCAGCCGGACCAGGTCGAGGGATGCCTGTCCATCCCGGGCCTGGGCTTCCCCGTCCGCCGGTACCGCCAAACCCGGGTGACCGGCGTGGACCTGCACGGCAACCCCGTCACCGTGGAGGGCGAAGACATGCTGGCGCGCTGCTTCCAGCACGAGACCGACCACCTGGACGGCATTCTCTATACCGACCGGCTCGAGGGCGAAGACCGAAAGGCCGCCCTGCGCGCCATCCGCAATGCCAACTACGACGCCATCACGGAACAGACAACCACCAAGCGCGCGAAGAGCGTCGGGACGAGCTTCGGCGGGTCCAGCTTCGGAATCACCCCGTGAGGGTTCTCTTCGCCGGGACCCCCGCTGTCGCAGTGCCGTCGCTCGACGCCCTTGTTGCCGCCGGGTTCGACGTCGTCGCTGTCCTCACCCGCCCGGACGCACCGCTGGGACGCAAACGCGTCCTGACGCCGTCGCCCGTGGCCGCCAGGGCCGCCGAGCTCGGCATTGAGATCATCCACGCCGCCAAAGTCGATGCCGGGGTCACCGCCCGCATTGCCGCCGCAGCACCGGACGTCGCGGCGATCGTGGCCTACGGCGGGCTGATTCCCCCTGCGGCCCTCGCTGTCCCCCGCCACGGCTGGGTGAACCTGCACTTCTCCCTGCTGCCGGCCTGGCGCGGCGCAGCTCCCGTGCAGCGCGCCGTCATCGCCGGCGACGACGTCACGGGTGCCGTCACCTTCCGCCTGGAGGAGGGGCTGGACACCGGTCCGGTCTTCGGGACCCTCACCGAGACCGTGCACCCCGCCGACACCGCCGGGGCCCTGCTCGAACGCCTCTCCCACAGCGGCGCGGTCCTGCTGGCCCAAACGCTGTCCGCCATCGACGCCGGCAAGGCCGTCGCGCTCCCGCAGCAGGGCGACGTCAGCCTGGCACCGAAACTCAGTCTCGAAGACGGCCGGCTCGACTGGCAGCAGCCCGCCCTGGCGATCGGCCGCCGTGCCCGCGGCGTCACGCCGGAGCCGGGCGCCTGGACCCTGCTGGAGGGCCAGCGGATCAAACTGGAGCCAGTGCTGCCGGCAGCGGACTCGGCGGCGCTCCGGCCCGGACAGCTGGCATTGGACGGAAAACGGGTTCTCGTCGGTACGGGATCGCACCCGGTGGAATTGACGCGGGTGCAACCCGCGGGCAAGAAAATGATGGCCGCCGCTGATTGGGCGCGTGGGCAGGCAACACTTGAAAGCGTGGTATTCGAATGAGCGGTTCCGGGACCAACGGCAACAGCCGAGGCAGTGGCCAGGGCGCCGGGGGCGGCAGCAGGCGGAACGCCCAGGGCCGGGAACGCAACCGCGGCCCGCAGCGCGGCTTCACCGAGAGCGCCCCGTCCCAGCGGACCCGCCGCGCCGATCCGGCCCGGCTGGTTGCCTTTGAAGTGCTCCGCGCCGTGGCCGCCGAGGACGCCTACGCGAACCTGGTGCTCCCGGCCCGGATCCGGCACCACGGGCTGGACAAGCGCGACGCCGGTTTCGCCACCGAACTCAGCTATGGCGCCCTCCGCGGCCAGGGCACGTACGACGCCATCCTGGCCCGGTGCGTGGACCGTCCGCTGGAGGAGCTGGATCCCGCGATCCTGGATGCCCTGCGGATCGGGGTGCACCAGCTGCTCGCCATGCGCGTGCCCGCTCACGCCGCCCTGGACCAGACGGTGGGGCTGGCCCGCGCCGTGATCGGGGCCGGGCCCTCGGCACTGATCAACGCCGTCCTGCGCAAAGTCTCCGCCCGCACCCTCGACGAGTGGCTCGACCTGCTGCTGAGCACCGAGACGGATGCCATCAAGATCGCGTCCATCCGCTACGCCCACCCGGAGTGGATCGTCCGCGCGCTCCGCCAGTCGCTCGTGGCCCACGGCCGGGCGGTTTCTGAGATTGACGCGCTCCTCGAAGCCGACAACGCCGCGCCCGTGGTGAACCTTGTGGCGCTGCCCGGCGTCGGCAGCCTCGACGAGGCCCTGGAAGGCGGGGCCACCCCGGGCGAGCTCGTCGAGGGATCCGCGCTCTCCAGCGGCGGGGACCTCGGCCGGCTCGCCTCGGTCCGTGACGGAAGCACCCGTGTCCAGGACGTCGGTTCGCAGCTCGTGGCCCGCGCCATGGCCGCCGTCGACCTCGGCACAACCCCCGGCGCCGGGCCCGGCAACAACATCAGCGCAGACCCCGACACAAATTCTGGCGGCGAAGCGGGGACGGACGGCGGGGGCGCGGGGGAGCGCTGGCTGGATCTCTGTGCCGGTCCCGGCGGCAAAGCCGCCCTGCTCGGAGCCCTCGCCCGGCAGCGGGGCGCCCACCTGCTGGCCAACGAATCCGCCCCGCACCGTGCCAAACTCGTGCGGCAGGCCCTGTCCGCGGTCCCGCGGGAGGCTTGGGAGGTCAGGACCGGGGACGGCCGCGACATCGGCGCCGAGCAGCCGGAGTCGTTCGACCGCGTCCTGGTGGATGTCCCGTGCACCGGCCTGGGCGCCCTGCGCCGGCGTCCGGAGTCGCGCTGGCGGCGCACGCCCAAGGACCTCGTGGACCTTGGCCCGCTGCAGCGCCAGCTGCTCAACTCCGCGATCGACGCCGTCAAGCCCGGCGGCGTGGTGGCGTACGTGACATGTTCGCCGCACCCGGCAGAGACCACCGCCGTCGTCAGTGATGCCCTGCGCAAGCGCGAGGACCTCGAGCTCCTCGACGCCGGCGCCGTGCTGGACGGCGTCAGCCTCACGGGCCACCTCGAAGCCGGGCACGAGCTCACCGCCCAGCTCTGGCCGCACGTGCACCAGACGGACGCCATGTTCCTGGCGCTGATTCGCAAGTTGGCCTGAGTTTCGCTGATACTGGGGCACTGCCACCAAAAACGAACCAGCAAAGTACGAACGAGAAGGAAATCCATGGCCCAGTGCTGCATCAACCCGAGCATCCTTTCGGCTGACTTCGTCAACCTTGAGGCCGAACTGCGCCGTATCAGTAATGCCGATGCCGTTCATGTGGACGTCATGGACAATCATTTCGTGCCCAACCTGACCATTGGGCTGCCTGTGGTGCAGCGCATCCAGGCCGTCAGCCCGGTGCCGCTGGACGCCCACCTGATGATCGCCGACGCGGACCGCTGGGCGCCGGGCTTCGCCGACGCCGGGGTGGCCTCGGTGACGTTCCACGCCGAAGCCTCGATCGCGCCGATCAAACTCGCCCGGGAACTGCGCGCCCGTGGGTCCAAAGCCGGCATGGCGCTGCGTCCGGGCACTCCCGTGGAGCCTTATCTGGACATGCTCCCGGAACTGGACCTGCTGTTGATCATGACGGTGGAGCCAGGCTTCGGCGGGCAGGCTTTCCTGGACCTGACGCTGCCCAAGATCCGGCGGGCCCGTGCTGCGATTGACGGCTCCGGCGTCGCGGTGGCACTGCAGGTGGATGGCGGCATCACCGAGGAGACGATCGTGCGCGCGGCAGAGGCGGGGGCGAACGTCTTTGTTGCGGGGTCAGCCGTCTACGGCGCCGCGGATCCGGCGGAGGCTGTCGAAAGGCTCCGGGCGGCGGGGTCCCGCTGACGCGGGGTCCCGCTGACGCGCGGTCCCGGCAGGGAACTGCTGCGAAGATGACGCCGGGCGTAACATCGGCATCCGGGGAATAGCCCGGGCAGGGCCGCAGTTGTGTCAGAATAACAACACACATACGTGCTCCGGGGTCGGTGAAAGTCCGAACCGGCGGTGACAGTCCGCGACCCGCGCGCCAGCGCCCTCTCTCGGGAGGAAGCCGGCAGACGGTTGAACTGGTGAAATTCCGGTACCGACAGTTAAAGTCTGGATGAGAGAAGCACGTACAGCTGTTACTGCGGCGCCCCAACGGCGCCGCATAATTGCGCTGTCGTATACCCCCGGAGCCATCGCGGTTCTTGAGGGAAGGAACGACACACACATGGACCCCTTGCGATGGCTCTTCGAAGCGCAGATCCCCGTAGGCGGATCTGTCCTGATTCTTCGTGAAGTGCTAGGCAACATCTTTGGCCTCGCCAGCGCCGTCGGCGGCATGCGCCGCCGGGTCTGGGCATGGCCCGTCGGCATCGCCGGCAACTTGCTGCTCCTGACGGTCTTCCTGGGCAACGTCTTCGGTTCCGCCACGCCGGCCACGCTGTGGGGCCAGGCCGGACGCCAGGTCATGTTCATCGGCGTCGCCCTCTACGGCTGGTACCGCTGGCAGCAGGGCAGGAAGTCCGGCAGCGGCGGGACTGCCGTCGCGCCGCGCTGGGCCGGCAACCAGACCCGGGTGATTCTGGCCCTCAGCCTCGTGGCCGGCACCATGGCGCTTACCCCCGTCTTCGACTCCCTCGGCTCCTACCCGCCGGTCTGGGCCGACGCGTGGACGTTCATGGGCTCGCTGCTGGCGACCTACGGCATGGCGCGGGGCTGGACGGAGTTCTGGCTCATCTGGGTGGCGGTGGACATCGTCGGTGTGCCACTGCTGTTCAGCGCCGGCTACTACGCCAGCGCCGTCATGTACCTCTTCTACGGCTTCTTCACCCTGGCCGGGTTCTTTGTCTGGTGGCGTGCCTCCAGGCTGGCGAACCGGCCTGTCACGGTCGAAACCGCCTTCCCCGACCCTGTGGTGGCCAAGTGAGTGCCCTCAACACCGCCGGCGTGAGCGCCGGATTCAGCGCCGCGCCGTCCGGCGCTGCCCCGTCCGGCGCTGCCCCGTCCGGCGCTGCCGCGTTCAACGCTGCTGAGAATGCTGCGATGCAGGCTGCCCTGGCCGCCGCGGCGCAGGGCCCGCGGGGCGCCAACCCGCTCGTCGGCGCCGTCGTCGTCGGGGCCGACGGGACGCACCTCGCCACCGGTTACCACCGCGGAGCCGGGACTGCCCACGCCGAGGCTGACGCCATCGGCCAGGCGAAGGCGTCGGGCCGGGACCTCCGTGGCGCGGCAATCGTGGTGACGCTGGAGCCCTGCAACCACTGTGGGCGCACCGGGCCCTGCGCGCGGGCGATCATCGATGCCGGCATCACCGACGTCATCTACGCCGTCGACGATCCCCACGACCCGGCGGCCGGCGGCGCCGTGACGCTCCGGGCCGCGGGCGTCCGCGTTCGCTCCGGGCTGGCCGCCGAGGCGGCGCTGGACCTGAACCGGCGCTGGTTCGACGCCGTCGCCGCCAAACGGCCGTTCGTCACCCTGCATATCGCCCAGACCCTCGACAGCCGCATCGCCGCCAGCGACGGCACCAGCCAATGGATATCCAGCCCGGAATCGCTCGCCGACAACCACGCCCTGCGCGGCCGGATAGACGCCATCCTGGTGGGCACCCAGACGGTCCTGATCGACAACCCCCGGCTCACCGCCCGGAACGGCGACGGCGAAGCAGAGGGCAAACAGCCGCTCCGCGCCGTGATGGGGTACCGGGGCATTCCCGACGACGCCGCCATCCACGGAGCCGACGGCAACGTCCTGCACCTGGCCACCCGCGACCCGCGCGAGGCCCTGGACCAGCTGTTCGCACACGGCGTCCGGCACCTCATGGTGGAGGGCGGCTCCCGGATCCTGAGCGCGTTCCTGGCCGCCGGCCTGGTCGACGAACTCATCGTCTACCTGGCGCCCACACTGCTCGGCTCCGGCACCGCCGCCCTGGACGACCTCGGCATCACCACCCTGGCCGATGCCCAGCGCTGGGAATGGGACCCGGCATCCGGCGGCACCGTCCAGGTCCTCGGCCGCGACCTCCGGCTCCATCTTCGCCCGGCCGCCCCGGCCGATGAGGCTGACCCGGCCGCCACCCCTACTTCATCCGATACCACCCCGCACCGCACCGGCGCGGACACCGCCGCAGGAGGCAATTGATGTTTACCGGAATTATCGCCGAGCAGGGAAAGGTGCTGTCCGTTGAGCGCAACGGGGACAGCAGCGCCACCGTACGGCTCCACGCACCCGGCACCACGGACGGTCTCGCCCTGGGCGGTTCCATAGCGGTCAACGGCGTCTGCCTCACCGCCACGCAGATCGACGGCAGAGACTTCAGCGTTGACGTTATGGGCGAGACCTTGGTCCGCAGCACGATCGGAGAACTCACTGCGGGCGATCCCGTCAACCTGGAACGCTGCGTCCCCGCCGGGGGACGGTTGGACGGCCACGTGGTCCAGGGCCACGTCGACGGCGTCGGCCAGCTCGTGGAGCGCGAGGGGCTTGGCAACTGGGACCGGCTGCGGTTCGCGGTGCCGGCCGGGCTGGCCCGGTACATCGCCGAAAAGGGATCCATCGCCGTCGACGGCGTCTCCCTCACCGTCACGGCAGTCAGCCCGGCCAACGATCCGGCGCCCTGGTTTGAAGTAGGGCTCATCCCGACCACCCTGGCCGAGACCGGCCTGGGCCAGAAGACACCCGGCGGCCATGTAAACCTCGAAGTCGACGTCCTGGCGAAGTACACCGAACGCCTGCTGTCCTTTGCCGGCGGTTCGTCGCCCGCCGCGCACAGGGCAGCCGAAGGTTCCGCCGGAGAAGCCGCCCTCACGGACKGGGCCGCGAAATGAGCCGGGTCACGGACCAGCCCGGCCATGATGTGGCCGGGGTGCTCCGTACCGCCGTTGCCGGCACCGGGCGTGCAGGCCTCGATCCGATCGAGGACGCCATCAGCGCCATGGCAGCCGGGCGGCCCGTCCTGGTGGTGGACAACGAGGACCGCGAGAACGAAGGCGACATCATTTTCGCCGCCGAGCACGCCACCCCCGCGCTGATGGGCTGGACAGTCCGCTACAGCTCCGGCGTGATCTGCGTACCGCTCGACGCCGACCGGGCCGACGCCCTGGCGCTGCCGCCAATGGTGGCAATCAACGAAGACGCGAAGGGCACCGCCTACACCGTGTCCTGCGACGCCGCCGTGGGTGTCAGCACCGGAATTTCCGCCACGGACCGCGCCCTGACGGCCCGGATCCTGGCCGACCCGCAAAGCCGGCCAAATTCCTTGACCCGTCCCGGGCATGTTTTTCCCCTCCGCGCCGTTAAGGGGGGAGTGCGGGAACGTCCCGGCCACACCGAAGCGGCCGTGGACCTGTGCCGGCTCGCGGGCCTGGAGCCCGTGGGCGTGATAGCAGAGCTGGTGTACGACAACGGAGAAATGATGCGGCTGGACGGATTGCGCGGCTTCGCCATCGAGCATGGCTGCCCCCTGATTTCGATTGCGGATCTGGTGGCGTATCTTGAAGCGGAACAGCACGGCAGCCACGCAGCGGACCCTGTCTGATGGAGGAGAAATAGTGACGACTTCGGAGACCCGAGAAGAGACGGCCATGGCCCGTCAACCGCATCCGGTCAGCGCAGGACCCATCGTCCAGCTGCCCACCGCCTTCGGCGACTTCGTGGCACAGGCCTGGACCGACCTCGACACCGGCGCGGAGCACCTGGCCGTCAGTTCACCGATGGCGCCGGTTGACGGCCAGCCACCGCTGGTCCGCCTCCATTCGGAGTGCCTCACCGGCGATGTGTTTGGCTCCTACCGCTGCGACTGCGGTGAGCAGCTGGCCTATGCGCTCGAGCTGATCAACGAACTCGGCGGCACCCTGCTGTACCTGCGCGGCCAGGAGGGCCGCGGGATCGGCCTGGCGAACAAGATGAAGGCCTACGCCCTGCAGGAGGCCGGTTTTGACACCGTGGAGGCCAACGAACAGCTCGGGCTGCCGGTCGACGCACGCTGCTACAAGGCCGCGGCCCAGATCCTCGCGGAGATGGGTCTCCACGAGATCCGGCTGCTGAGCAACAACCCGGACAAGCAGGACCGGCTCGCGCAGGCAGGCGTCAAGGTGGTGGAGATGGTCCCCACGGAGGTCCCCTCCCGGGAGCAGAACATCCGCTACCTGCAGACGAAGAAGGACCGGATGGACCACCGCCTGGTCCTGGACGTTGAACCGGCTCCGGCCGCCGGCCTGTCCGGATTCGAGCACGACCAGGACTGACCGGGCAGCAACACGACCACCAGACTCAACAGCAAGGAATACCCTATGAGCGGCCACGGCGCCCCCCAGATCGACCTCAGCACCTTCAAGCCTGAAGAAACCTCACGGCTCAAGCTGGCCATTGTGGCCGCGAGCTGGCATACCCAGATCATGGACGGACTGCTCGACGGCGCCCTGCGCGCCGCGAAGGACGCCGGCATCAATGAGCCGACCGTCCTGCGCGTGCCGGGCACGTTTGAGCTCCCGGTCGCGGCCGCCCGGCTGGCACCGCACTTCGACGCCGTCGTGGCGCTCGGCGTCGTCATCCGGGGCGGCACCCCGCACTTCGAATATGTCTGCGAGGCGGCCACCCTGGGCCTGACCGAGGTCAGCGTCCGCACCGGGGTTCCCGTGGGCTTCGGCGTGCTGACGTGCGATACCGAGCAGCAGGGGATCGACCGGGCAGGCTTGCCGGGATCCACCGAGGACAAGGGTCACGAGGCCGTTACCGCTGCCCTGGCCACGGCAGTGACGCTCAAGCAGTTCGGCTGAGCCGCCAGGCCGCAGCCAAAGCCGGTGCGGGCGCCTCCCTGGCCGCCCGCGCCGGCTGAGTGTGCCGGCCTCGCCGGCCGTGTTGGATATGCAGTGCCTCACATCTCCGCCGTCATGCAACGCCCCGGCGGGCGTTCCCGCGCCGGGAGCAAGTAGGCTTGGGGGCGTGAAGAATTTCGAGTCGCTGTTCGCAGAACTGAGTGAAAAGGCAGCCGTCCGCCCGGAGGGCTCCCGCACCGTCGCCGAACTGGATTCCGGAGTCCACGGCATCGGCAAGAAGGTCGTGGAGGAAGCAGCCGAGGTTTGGATGGCTGCGGAGTATGAATCCGATGAGGCCGCCGCCGAGGAAATTTCCCAGCTGCTCTACCACCTGCAGGTTCTGATGCTCGCCAAAGGACTCACCCTGGAAGACGTCTACAAGCATCTGTAGCCGCGCCCGCACCGGACACCGCCATGACTTCGCTGGCGGATCCCGTGCACCGCGTGGCCGATGTGCCCCAACAGAGACTTCCACACCCAAGAGAGACTTTTCCCATGCTTAGAGTTGCCGTCCCGAACAAGGGATCCCTGTCCGAAGCTGCCGCGGCCATGCTGGCCGAGGCAGGCTACCGCCAGCGCCGCGACACCCGCGAGCTTGTCATGGTGGACCCGGACAACGACATTGAGTTCTTCTTCCTCCGCCCGCGCGACATTGCTGTGTACGTGGGCCAGGGAACGCTCGACGTCGGCATCACCGGCCGCGACCTGCTGCTCGACGCGGAGGTCGAGGCCGAGGAGCTGCTGCCGCTGGGCTTCGCCGCTTCCACGTTCCGCTTCGCCGGCCCGGTCGGCGACTTCACCACGGTCGCCGAGCTCGAGGGCAAGCGCCTGGCCACGAGCTACGACGGACTGCTGCGCGGCTACCTGGCCGCACGCGGCATCAACGCCAAAGTGGTCCGCCTTGACGGCGCCGTTGAATCCTCCGTCCGCCTCGGCGTCGCCGACGCGATTGCCGACGTCGTCGAGACCGGCACCACGCTCAAAGCCGCCGGCATGGAGATCTTCGGCGAGCCGATCCTGAATTCGGAGTCCGTGCTGATTGGCCGCAAGGGCGAGCAGAACCCTGCCACGGAGGTCCTGATCCGCCGGCTCCAGGGCGTCCTCGTGGCCCGGCAGTACGTGCTGATGGACTACGACATCCGCAAGGAACTCGTCGAGCAGGCCGCCGGGCTCACCCCCGGCCTGGAGTCGCCCACCGTGTCGCCGCTGCGCGATTCGGACTGGGTGGCCGTCCGCTCGATGGTACCCAAGCGGGAAACCAACCGGATCATGGACGAGCTCTACGACCTCGGCGCCCGCGCCATCCTGGTCAGCAGCATCCACGCCTGCCGCATCTAGGCGCCACACCCGCCGGTTCCCGCCAGGAACACCTTCAGCAATCACCCTGCAGCAATTACCCGCCTGCAAGTACCAGGAGAAGTCATGACTGTTGCCGTGCGCGTCATCCCGTGCCTCGACGTCGATGCCGGCCGCGTGGTCAAGGGCATCAACTTTGAGGGCCTCCGCGACGCCGGGGACCCGGTGGAACTGGCGCACCGCTACGACAACAGCGGCGCCGACGAGCTGACCTTCCTTGACGTCACGGCGTCCTCCGGCAACCGGGAGACCACGTTCGACGTCGTCCGCCGCACCGCCGAGGAAGTCTTCATCCCGCTGACGGTCGGCGGCGGCGTCCGTGGCGTGGCCGAGGTGGACAAACTCCTGCGCTGCGGCGCGGACAAGGCCGCCATCAACACCGCAGCCGTGGCCCGGCCGGACGTGATCGACGAGATCACCCGGCACTTCGGTTCCCAGGTCCTGGTGCTCTCCCTCGATGCGCGCCGGACCCGTCCGGGCTCGCAGCCCACCCCGTCCGGCTTCGAGGTCACCACGCACGGCGGACGGCAGGGGACCGGCATCGACGCGATCGCCTKGGCGCGGGAAGCGGCCGACCGCGGGGTGGGTGAAATCCTGCTCAACTCGATCGACGCCGACGGCACCAAGGACGGCTTCGATCTGGAACTCATCCGCCTGGCGCGGGCGGGGGTCAAGGTCCCGCTCATCGCCTCCGGCGGCGCCGGCAAGCCGGAGCACTTCCCGCCGGCAGTGGCAGCGGGCGCCGACGCCGTCCTGGCGGCCTCGGTCTTCCACTTCGGCCCGCTGGACATGATCGCGCAGGTCAAGGCCGCGATCCGCGACGCAGGCTTCGAAGTCCGCTAGTCCCCACCGCTTAAAGCAACGCGGGGTCACTTACCGCCCATCCCGGACGGGATTATGGGCCGTAAGTGACCCCGCGTTGCTTTATTTTTTTAGGGAGCGGGCGGGGATTAAGCGGGTGGGGATTAGAGGCCGACTTCGGCGGACTGCAGGAGCGCGACGGCGTCCGGCTGGCCTTCGAAGGTCACGAGGGCGTGGCGGGTCCGGCCGTGGGCGTGCATGAGCAGCTCGCCCGGTTCGCCGACGATGGCCACGGACACGGGGGCGCGTTTGGCGACATGCCGCGGACCCGAGGGGCTCACCAGCACGATGCCCAGATCCACGCCGCGGTACAGGATCGCTGCCCGCTTGACGAGCTCATCCCACAGCGCGTCCGAGTAGGCCTGGTCCAGGGCGCGCGGGGCCCAGCGGTCCACGGCGCGGCGGACGTCCTCGGTGTGCACAAAGTACTCGATCAGGTTGGAGCTTTCGTCCAGCGCCTTGATCCGCAGCGGGGACAGCGCCGGGGGACCGGCCCGGAAGTCGTTGACCAGCTTGGCGTAGTCCTCGGTGGTCTTCAGGGTGCCCGCCAGTTCGGCCGTCGCCTGGTCCGAGGCCTTGGACAGGCGCTTGATCAGCAGGCCCAGTCCGACGGCGATTTTCCGCTCGCGCAGGTACAGGTGCGCGGCAAGATCGCGGGTGAGCCAACCTGTGCAGAGCGTGGCGGCATCAGGGCCGGCCGCCAGCAGGGTTTCGGCCAGGACTTCTCGGGACGGTTCGACGAAATGCATCACTTGTGAAACTAGCACGAGACGGCCGTGCGTGGGCACAGGAATCGCCGCCGCGACCGCACCCGGCCGCATGATGCAGGGCCGGACCCCGGCGCCGGGCCGATTGGCGCGCCAGTGTTAAGCGGCGGGACCTGTCCGCAGGCCGGTGGCCGGCCCGGAGGCACTAGACTTGATCTGATGTCTGAGCAGCCCGCCTCCGCCCCCAGCCCCACCAACGGCAGCGCCATTAACGGCAGCGCCGTCGATCGCAGTCCCGTCAGCGGCAGCCCCCTCCCGGCCGGACTGGCGGACGCGCTCAAGCGCGACAGCGCCGGCCTGGTGGCCGCCATCGTCCAGCAATTCGACACCCACGAGGTGCTGATGCTGGGCTGGATGGACGACGAGGCGCTGCACCGCACCCTGACCAGCGGGCGCGTGACGTTCTTTTCGCGCTCCCGCCAGGAGTACTGGCGCAAGGGAGACACCTCCGGGCACGTGCAATGGGTCAAGTCGCTCGCCATGGATTGCGACGGCGATGCGCTGCTGGTGCGGGTCGACCAGGTCGGCGCGGCCTGCCACACCGGAACCCGGACGTGCTTCGACGGCCGCGAGCTCGACGCCGTCGTTGGCCACGGAGGCTAGGCGCCCGGCACACCGGCAGAGCGCCCCGGCGCTTCCACAGCTTCACGAACCGGACCCCAGGCAGGATCCCATGACCGGATCCGGTCGCAGGTCCACCTAAAGAACAGGCGGAAAGCACAGCCATGCAGGACCTTGGAATCATCAGCCCCGGCCTCGAAGAGTTCCGCGAACTCGCAGGCCACAGCCGCGTCATCCCCGTCCGGCTCAAGGTGCTGGCTGACGCCGAAACCCCTATCGGGCTCTACCGCAAGCTCGCCCATGGCCAGCCCGGAACGTTCCTGATGGAATCGGCGGCGGTCGGCGGCGCCTGGTCGCGCTATTCCTTCATCGGCTCCCGCTCCCGGGCCACCCTGACCACCAAGGACGGCAGCGCGCACTGGCTGGGCGAGCCCCCGGTCGGTGTGCCCCTGGACGGCAACCCCGTGGACGCCATCCGCGACACCGTCGCGGCGCTGCGGACCGAGCGCTTCGACGGCCTCCCGCCGTTCACCTCGGGCCTGGTCGGTTTCCTGGGCTGGGAAACCGTCCGGCACTGGGAGAAACTGACCAGCCCGCCGGAGGACGACCTCCAACTGCCGGAGATGGCCCTCAACCTGGTCACCGATATGGCGGTCCACGACAACATGGACGGCACCGTCCTGCTGATCGCCAACGCCATCAACTTCGACAACAGCACCGAACGGGTCGACGACGCCTGGCATGACGCCGTCGCCCGCGTCAAAGCCCTGCTCGAAAAGATCAGCCGCCCCGTGGAGCAGCCGGTCTCCGTGCTGGAGACGGCCGCCCTGGATTTCGCGTCCAGTGTGCAGGAGCGCTGGGACGAAACCGAGTACCTGGCCGCCCTGGACCGCGGCAAGGAGGCGATCGTGGACGGTGAGGTCTTCCAGGTGGTGATCTCCCGCCGCTTCGAAATGGAGTGCGGCGCCGACCCCCTCGACGTCTACCGGGTCCTGCGGAACACCAACCCCAGCCCCTACATGTACCTCTTCAGCTTCGAGGACGCCGCCGGCCGCGAATACACGATCGTCGGCTCCTCGCCGGAGGCCCTCGTCACCGTGACCGGGGACGAAGTCATCACCCACCCCATCGCCGGCTCACGCCCGCGCGGCAAGACGGTCGAGGCGGACAAGGCCCTGGCCGAGGAACTGCTGGCGGACGAGAAAGAACGCGCCGAGCACCTGATGCTGGTCGACCTGTCCCGCAACGACCTCTCGAAGGTCTGCGTGGCAGGATCCGTCGACGTCACGCAATTCATGGAAGTGGAGCGCTTCAGCCACATCATGCACTTGGTCTCCACCGTGGTCGGAGAGCTCGCCCCGGCCGCCAAGGCCTACGACGTGCTCAAGGCCACGTTCCCGGCCGGCACCCTCTCCGGCGCCCCGAAGCCGCGGGCCCTGCGCCTGCTGGACGAACTTGAACCGCACCGGCGCGGCATCTATGGCGGCGTGGTGGGGTACCTGGACTTCGCCGGGGACATGGACATGGCGATCGCCATCCGGTCGGCCCTGCTCCGCGAGGGACGCGCGTACGTCCAGGCCGGCGGCGGGATCGTCGCAGATTCGGTGAACCCGACCGAGGCCCAGGAAACCGTGAACAAGGCCGCCGCCCCGCTGCGCGCCGTGCACACGGCCAGGTCGCTGCACAACATCACCGTTGACGCAGTCACTGACGCAGCGCCCGACGCAGGAGCCGAGTCCTGATGGGGGAGCCGGAAGCCACCGCCAAGAACACCGCCAAGAACACCGTGAAGGGCACTGTGAAGGGCACCGGGCGGGCCGCCGTCCCGGGCTGGGCCCGCAAGTCCACCCTGGTCCTGGTGATCGCTGCCCTGGCCCTTGCCGTGTTCGGGACCACCACCCAGACCTGGCTCACCGTTCACCTCGATCCCACGCAGCTCGGCGCGGCCGTGGCCAGCCAGGACGGCCTGCAGGTTCAGGGCAGCAAGGCTGCCACCACCGTGACAGCCCTGGCGCTTGTGGCCCTCGCCGGCGGCCTCGCGGCCTCGATCGCCGGCCGCGTGGCCCGTTGGGTGATCACGGCGATTATCCTCCTCGCGGCCGCGGGCATCGTCGCCGCGGCAGCCGTCGTGCTGGCGGACCCGCTGGCCGCGGCGCAGGGATCGATCGCGGCCGCCACCGGAATCAGCGGCAGCAGCGTACAGGTGGACGTAACAGTGTTCCCCGTCCTCGCCGTCGTCGCCGGAGCCCTGCTGGGACTCAGCGCCCTCGCGATCGTGCCGGCCGGCCGCTACTGGAAGACCCGCACCAAATATGACGCGGCCGCCGCCGGGCCCGCCGCCGGCGGCACTGCAGCTGGCGGTAATGCGCCGGCCGCCCCCGCGGACGAGATTGACAGCTGGGACCGGCTGTCCCGCGGTGACGACCCCACCTGAGCCGATGCCGCGGGCGCGACCGGCAACGCGACCAGTAAGGCGGCCCGGCAACGCGGCCAAATAACACAGCAAAAAATGGCAGAATGTAAGCAGTATTCATCCTGAGGAGATTTCAATGAGCAAAGCCACTGTTTCCGCATCCACGTCCACTGCGCCGAAGGGCGTCTACGACGACGTCGACCACAGCGAACCCCAGGGTCACGGCAACAGCCCGGCCGCGTGGACCTGCGTGATCGTGATGCTGATCGGCGCCCTCATTGCGTCCATCGCCTTCGTCATCGCCAACACCCCGATCTTTGTCGCGGGTGCGGCGGTCATGGTGGTCGGCCTGCTCGCCGGCTGGGCCATGCGCAAGGCCGGCTACGGCGTCGGCGGCAGCAAGCTGAAGAACTCCGGCCACTGAGCGTGAGCGTTCTCGACGACATCAATGCCGGTGTCAGGGAGGATATGCAGGCGCGCCAGCGTCTGGTTACGCTCGCGGAGCTGAAAGAGCGTGCCGCCGCGGCGGCGCCCGCCCGTGACGCCTGGGCCGCCCTCGGCGGAACCTCAAGCAGCCGGGACCAGCTCAAGGTGATTGCCGAGGTCAAGCGCCGCAGCCCGTCCAAGGGCCAGCTCGCGGACATCGCCGATCCCGCGTCCCTCGCCGCGCAGTACGCCGACGGCGGGGCCGCCGTGATCAGCGTCCTGACCGAGGAGCGCCGCTTCGGCGGCTCCCTGGCCGATCTCGACGCCGTCCGGGCCGCCGTGGACATTCCGCTGCTGCGCAAGGACTTCATGGTTGACGAGTACCAGATCTGGGAGGCCCGGGCGCACGGCGCCGACCTGATCCTGCTGATCGTGGCGTCGCTCTCGGACGCCCAGCTGCGTGAGTTCACGGCCCTCAGCCGCGAGCTCGGCATGAACGTGCTGGTCGAGACCCATACGGCGGAGGAAATCGAGCGCGCAGTCGCCGCGGAGGCCCGGATCATCGGCGTCAACGTACGCAACCTCAAGACGCTCGACGTCGACCGTTCCGTCTTCGCGGCGCTGACCGGCGGCATTCCCGCCGGTGCGCTCGTGGTCGCCGAGTCCGGTGTGCGCGACGTCGAGGACGTCAAGCACTACGCGGCCCGCGGAGCCAACGCGGTCCTGGTCGGCGAGGCGCTGGTCAGTGACGCGACGCCCCACGAGCGGATCGCCGAATTCATGGCTGCCGGCGCGACGGCAATCGCCGCGCGCGCCTGAGGCCGGCCGGTCCTGGCGCCTCCGTCCGGACCGTGAGCGGTGCCGGGCCCGCAATTTTGCCCGGACCAATGAGCGGATCTCATCAGCAGATCCCCAAAGCTAGCAGTGGAACAGGATGGTGAGACTGATGGTCGATGCACCAGCAGCCGGCTCTGACGAAAGTGCCGTGGACGCGTTCCTGCAGGGCGGCCGCCCCGCGGAGCATCCCGCGCAGGGCGAACCGTCCCTGCGCCACGCCCCGGGGCCCTACTTCGGGAACTACGGCGGCCGGTGGATGCCAGAGTCGCTCATCGCGGCCCTGGACGAGCTCGAGGACACCTTCGAGAAGGCCAAGGCCGATCCGGAGTTCACAGCCCAGATCGCCGAACTGAACAAGAACTACTCAGGCCGGCCGTCGCTGCTGACCGAGGCCAAGCGCTTCGCCGAGCACGCCGGCGGGGTGCGGATCTTCCTCAAGCGCGAAGACCTCAACCACACCGGCTCGCACAAGATCAACAACGTCCTGGGCCAGGCGCTGCTCGCCAAGCGGATGGGCAAAACCCGCGTCATCGCCGAAACCGGCGCCGGCCAGCACGGCGTCGCCAGCGCCACGGCCGCAGCCCTGCTGGGCCTGGAATGCGTGGTCTACATGGGCGCCGAGGACTGCCGCAGGCAATCCCTCAACGTGGCCCGCATGGAGCTCCTTGGGGCCACGGTCATCCCGGTCACCAACGGATCCCAGACGCTCAAGGACGCCATCAACGAGGCCCTGCGCGACTGGGTGGCCAACGTGGGCAACACGCACTACCTGCTGGGCACCGCCGCCGGAGCACACCCGTTCCCGGCGATGGTCCGCTACTTCCACGAAGTCATCGGCGAGGAAGCCCGCGCCCAGATCCTGGACCAGACGGGCCGGCTGCCGGATGCCGTCTGCGCCTGCATCGGCGGCGGCTCCAACGCAATCGGCATCTTCCACGGCTTCCTCGATGACCCCTCGGTCAAGATCTACGGGTTCGAGGCCGGCGGCGAGGGCGTCGAAACCGGACGCCACGCAGCCACCATCACCCTCGGCAAGCCCGGCGTGCTGCACGGCGCCCGCTCCTACCTCATGCAGGACGACGACGGCCAGACCATCGAGTCGCACTCGATCTCCGCGGGCCTGGACTACCCCGGCGTCGGCCCCGAGCACTCCTACCTCGCCGACATTGGCCGGGTCAGCTACGAGCCCATCACGGACAGCGAGGCCATGGAGGCCTTCCGCCTCCTGTGCCGCACCGAGGGCATCATCCCCGCCATCGAGTCCGCCCACGCCCTCGCCGGCGCCATCAAGGTGGGCCAGCGGCTCGCCGCTGACGCGGCCGCAGGCAAGGCAACAGACGCCTCAGAGAAAATCGTGATCGTGAACCTCTCCGGCCGCGGCGACAAGGACGTGGCCACGGCCGCGGAATGGTTCGACCTGCTGGACAAGGATTCACCTGAAGCCGAAATCGCCAAAGAGGGGGAACAGCTGTGAGCACCAGCCAGGACGGCACCCAGCACGCCAGCAAGTCGGCCGCGGCCATTGACCGCGCCCGCGCCCAGGGCCGGGCGGCCCTGATCGGCTACCTGCCCGCCGGCTACCCGAGCGTTAAAGACACCATTGCCGCCGGCATCGCCCTGGCCGAGAACGGCGCCGACCTCATCGAGATCGGCATCCCGTACTCGGACCCGGTCATGGACGGCCAGGTCATCCAGGCCGCCACGACGGAGGCCCTCGCGAAGGGCTTCCACGTCCGGGAGGTCTTCGACGTCGTCCGCGGCATTACGAGCAAGACCGACGCCGCCGTGCTGGTCATGACGTACTGGAACCCCGTGGTCCGGATGGGCGTGGACGAGTTCTCCCGCCGCCTGGCCGAGGCCGGGGGAGCCGGGCTCATCACGCCCGACCTCATTCCGGACGAGGCCGCCGAATGGATGGCGGCCTCGGACAAGTACGGCCTGGACCGGGTGTTCCTCGTGGCTCCCTCGTCCTCGCCCGAACGCATGAAACGCACGGTCGACGCGAGCCGCGGCTTCGTCTACGCCGTCTCCATCATGGGCGTCACCGGCGCCCGGACCTCGGTCAGCTCCGCGGCCAGGGACGTCGTCGCCGCAGCGCACGCCGCGGGCGCCGAGCGCGTCTGCGTGGGCCTCGGCGTCTCCACCGCCAGCCATGTCCGCGAGATCGCCGAGTACGCCGACGGCGTGATTGTCGGCACCGCCCTCGTCGCGGCAATCCGGGACGGCGGCGTGGATGCGGTAGCCTCCTTGACGAAAGACCTCAGCACCGGCCTTACCAAGGAAGAAGCCTAAGCAATGCAGTCAGTCCTCCACGCGGCGGCGATGATTCCCGCGAGCATTCCGAGCCCCACCTGGTCCGGATTCGACATCCCGCTGCCGTGGGGGTCCCTGCGCATCCACGCCTACGCCCTGTGCATCCTCGCCGGCATTATTGCCGGCCTGTGGCTGACCTCGGTCCGCTGGGCACGCCGCGGCGCCCCCGAAGGCAGCGTCTGGGACATCGCCATCTGGGCCATCCCGTTCGGCATTATCGGCGGGCGGCTGTACCACGTGTTCTCCTCTCCGGACGCCTACTTCGGCCCGGGATTCGACGGCACAGGGGACCTGTCCCTGATTCCGCAGATCCAGCGCGGCGGCCTGGGCATCTGGGGCGCCGTCGTGCTCGGCGCCGTGGGCGCCTGGATCGGGTGCCGGCGTGCCGGGGTGAAGCTGAGCGCCTTCATGGACGCCGCGGCCCCCGGGCTGCTGCTGGCCCAGGCCATTGGCCGGTGGGGCAACTACTTCAACCAGGAACTCTTCGGCGGCCCCACCACGCTTCCGTGGGGGCTGCAGATCGATCCCAACAACCCGAACTTCCCCGCCGGCATGCCGACGGACACGCTCTTCCACCCGACGTTCCTCTACGAGTCGCTGTGGAATCTGGCCGGCGTGCTGATCCTGCTGGCACTCGACCGCAAATTCAGCTTCCGCCGCGGCCGTCTCTTCTGCGTCTACGCCATGTACTACACACTGGGCCGCGTCTGGATCGAGGCCATGCGGATCGACGACGCCGAACAGATCACCCTCTTCGGGCTCACCACCAGGCTCAATGTCTGGACCAGCATCATCGTCTTCGCCGGAGCCCTGCTCGCCTTCATCCTCCTCGGCCTGCGCAAGCGCTCCGAGCCGGACACCCCGTTCCTCCCCGGCCGCGCGCCGGCAGAGACACAGCCGGCAGGGACCCAGCCGGTGGAGACTACGCCGGCTGAGGAAAAGTCGGCGGAGGCAAAGTCGGCAGAGTCAAAGCCGGACGCTGACGCGACCGAGGCCGACAACGCTGGCCGCGCCACCGGCGCCGACGCCACCGGCGCCGAACGCGCCGCCCACGCTGACCGCGCCACCGTTCCCGCAGACGCGGCAACCATCCGCCATTCGGACGCCGCTGTCTCAGATAGTGAATCCCGTGCTAATCTCCGGAATAACCAAAGCGGACCAGTTCGCGCATCCGAGGATGCGGGCAGGGACTCCACGGGCGGCACCGCGCCCGCCAACGGAGCTCCGGCAGCCGGAGTTTCCGGCCGCCAGGGAACTGGAACCGCGCCGGAGGCTGAGGGCACCAAGTAGCTCAGCGCCGGCACTTCGGGTTGACCGGAGCCACCGCTCACCGGACCCGACTCCACAGCGTCGTGGCAAGAGGGCTTGCCGTGGACAGCAGATCGAAGCTGTCCATGCAAGCCCGGGCCAGCACCTGCGTAACTGTTAGTACAGGAGGCCGGGCTGGCCTACAATTCCAGTTAGAAAAACACTCTGTTGCGCCCGTCACACACCGGCGTGCCGAGTGGGGCCAATGTTGTCCCTCCCATACGCACGATCAGGAGGAAGGACGTCTCCAATGACCCAAACTCTTCACAGCCCCAGCTGGTCCGATCCGGACCAGCCCTCGGCTGCCGCGTCACCCTTCAGCCGCTTCGCGGCGATTCCGGCCGCTGCCGGACTCTACAATCCGGAGAACGAGAAGGACGCCTGTGGCCTGGCCATCATCGCCACGCTCCGCGGTGAGCCTGGCTACGACATCGTCGACGCCGCCCTGACCGCCCTGCGTAACCTCGAGCACCGCGGTGCCGTGGGCGCGGATGAAGGTACCGGCGACGGCGCCGGCCTCCTGATGCAGGTGCCGGACGAATTCTTCCGCGCAGTCACGGACTTCGAACTTCCTGCCCCCGGCCAGTACATCGTGGGAACCGCGTTCTTGCCCGCCGAGCAGCGCGAATCGGACGCCGCCCGCGCCGGCATCGAAGGCCTCGCCGCGGACGAGGGCCTGACCGTCCTGGGCTGGCGTGAAGTCCCGATCGTGGCCGACCTGGTCGGGGCCATGGCCCGGGCCTGCATGCCGTACTTCTCGCAGCCGTTCTTCGCCTCCAGCACCGGGGAAACCCTCGAACGCAACGAGCTCGATTCCCGCGCCTGGCGGATCCGCAAGCGCGCCCAGAACAAGTTTGGCGTGTATTTCCCGTCGCTCTCCTCCCGGACCATCGTCTACAAGGGCATGCTCACCACCGCGCAGCTCGAGCCGTTCTACCCGGACCTGTCGGACAAGCGCTTCAAGACCAAGCTCGCGATCGTCCACTCGCGCTTCTCCACCAACACGTTCCCGTCCTGGCCGCTGGCCCAGCCGTTCCGCACCATCGCGCACAACGGCGAGATCAACACCGTCAAGGGCAACCGCAACTGGATGCGGGCCCGGCAGTCCCAGCTCGCCAGCCCGCTGCTGGGGGACTCACCCGAAGAGCTGTTCCCGATCTGCACCCCGGGCGCCTCCGACTCGGCCTCCTTCGACGAGGTCGCCGAACTGCTCTGGCTCTCCGGCCGGCCCATCACGCACTCGATCATGATGATGATCCCGGAGGCGTGGGAAAACCACGCCACCATGGATCCGGCCCGCCGCGCCTTCTACGAATACCACTCGATGCTCATGGAGCCGTGGGATGGCCCGGCGGCCGTCTCCTTCACGGACGGCAACCTGGTCGGCGCCACGCTGGACCGCAACGGCCTGCGCCCGGGCCGGTACTGGATCACCGAGGACGGCCTGATCGTCTTCGCCTCCGAAGTCGGCGTGATCGACGTCGAACCCTCCAAGGTGGTCAAGAAGGGCCGCGTCTCGCCGGGCAAGATGTTCCTGGTGGACACCGGGGCCGGCCGGATCATCGACGACGCCGAGGTCAAGGCCGAGGTTGCCGCGGCGAACCCCTGGGCCGAATGGGTCAAGGACAACCTGATCGACCTCAAGAACCTGCCCGAACGCGAGCACGTCGTGCACACCGCCGCCTCGGTCAACATCCGCCAGCGCACCTTCGGCTACACCACCGAGGAACTGAAAATCCTGCTGGGCCCGATGGCCCGCACCGGCGCCGAACCGCTCGGTGCCATGGGCTCGGACACCCCGGTGGCCGTGCTGTCCAAGCGCCCGCGGCTGCTCTTCGACTACTTTGTGCAGTCCTTCGCGCAGGTCACCAACCCGCCGCTGGACGCCATCCGTGAAGAGCTCGTCACGTCCCTGACGTGCGCAATCGGCCCGAACGGCAACCTGCTGGACACCAAGCAGGTCCGGCAGCCGCAGGTTTCGCTGCCGTTCCCCGTGATCAACAACGACCAGCTCGCCAAGATCGCGAACATCGAGAGTGCCGACGGCGGCAAGGTCGCCATGAAGGTCCGCGGACTCTACCGCCCCGAAGGCGGCGAGAACTCCCTCCGGGCCCGGCTCACCGAAATCTGCGAGCAGGTCTCCGGCGCCATCAACCGCGGCGTGCAGTACGTGGTGCTCTCGGACCGCGACTCGAACGCCCAGTGGGCCCCGATCCCGTCCCTGCTGCTGGTCAGCGCCGTGCACCACCACCTGCTGCGCAGCGCCAACCGCACCAAAACCGCGCTCGTGGTGGAGGCCGGCGACGTCCGAGAGACCCACCACGTCGCCGTGCTCATCGGCTACGGCGCCTCCGCCGTGAACCCGTACCTGGCCATGGAATCCGTGGAACAGCTCATCGCCTCCGGCGACGTCGTTGGGGTCACCCCGCAGGACGGCGTCTACAACCTGATCAAGGGCCTGGGCAAGGGCGTCCTGAAGATCATGTCCAAGATGGGCATCTCCACCGTGGCCTCCTACACCGGTGCCCAGACCTTCGAAGCCCTCGGCCTCGGCCAGGACCTCGTGGACGAGTACTTCTCCGGCACGCACTCCCAGCTCGGCGGAGTCGGCCTCGACGTCATTGCCGCCGAAGTCCTGGCCCGGCACCGCATGGCCTACCCCGAGAACGGCATCGAACTGCCGCACCAGCCCCTGCTCGGCGGCGGCGAATACCAGTGGCGCCGCGACGGCGAACCCCACCTGTTCAACCCCGAGACCGTCTTCCGGCTCCAGCACGCCACGCGTGAACGCCGCTACGACATCTTCAAGGCCTACACCCGCGGCGTTGACGACCAGTCCGAGAACCTCATGACCCTGCGCGGTCTGCTGAAGTTCAAGGCCGGTTCGCGTCCCGCGGTGCCGCTTGAGGAAGTCGAACCGGTTTCCAGCATCGTCAAGCGGTTCTCCACCGGCGCCATGAGCTACGGCTCCATCTCCAAGGAAGCCCACGAGACCCTCGCGATCGCCATGAACCGGCTGGGCGGCAAGTCCAACACCGGTGAAGGCGGCGAGGACGTGGACCGGCTGCTCGATCCCACCCGCCGTTCCGCGGTCAAGCAGATCGCCTCCGGCCGCTTCGGCGTCACCAGCCTGTACCTGTCCAACGCGGACGACATCCAGATCAAGATGGCCCAGGGTGCCAAGCCCGGCGAAGGCGGCCAGCTGATGGCGCAGAAGGTCTACCCCTGGGTGGCCCGCACGCGGCACTCGACGCCCGGCGTCGGCCTCATTTCGCCGCCCCCGCACCACGACATCTACTCGATCGAGGACCTCGCGCAGCTGATCTATGACGCCAAGCGCGCCAACCCCTCGGCCCGGGTGCACGTCAAACTCGTCTCCGAGGTCGGGATCGGCACCGTGGCGGCCGGCGTCACCAAGGCGAAGGCCGACGTCGTGCTGGTCTCCGGGCACGACGGCGGTACCGGCGCCTCGCCGCTGAACTCGCTCAAGCACGCCGGTGTCCCGTGGGAACTCGGCCTCGCCGAGACGCAGCAGACGCTTATGCTCAACGGCCTGCGCGACCGTGTGGTGGTGCAGGTCGACGGCCAGCTCAAGACCGGCCGCGACGTCGTCATCGCCGCGCTGCTCGGCGGCGAGGAGTTTGGTTTTGCCACCGCCCCGCTGGTGGTCTCCGGCTGCATCATGATGCGCGTCTGCCACCTGGACACCTGCCCGGTGGGCGTCGCAACCCAGAACCCCGAGCTGCGCTCCCGGTTCAACGGCAAGCCCGAATTCGTGGTGAACTTCTTCGAATTCCTTGCCGAGGAAGTCCGCGAAATCCTCGCCGAGCTGGGTTTCCGCAGCATCGAGGAAGCGATCGGCCACGCCGAGATGCTCGACTCCCGCGACGCGATCAACCACTGGAAGGCCGAAGGGCTGGACCTTGATCCGATCCTGCACGGGCTCGAGTTCGACAACGACGCGCCGCTGCGCAACCTCACCGGCCAAAACCACGAACTCGACAAGCACTTCGACCAGCGCCTGATCGCCATGGCGGCCGAAGCGCTGAGCGACCGCACACCGGTGAAAATCTCCGTGAACGTCATCAACACGGACCGCTCCGTCGGCACCATGCTCGGCCACGTCGTGACGAAGACCTTCAGCACCGACGTCCTGGCCACGGACACCATTGACATCACGCTCAATGGCACCGCGGGACAGTCGCTCGGGGCGTTCCTGCCGGCCGGCATCACGCTGCGCATGTTCGGCGACTCCAACGACTACGTCGGCAAGGGACTCTCCGGCGGCCGCATCATCGTCCGGCCGGACCGCACCAACGTGTTCCCGGCCGAGCGCAACGTGATCGCCGGCAACGTGATCGGCTACGGCGCCACAAGCGGTGAGCTGTTCCTCCGCGGCCAGGTGGGCGAACGCTTCCTGGTCCGCAACTCCGGCGCCACCGCGGTGGTCGAAGGCATCGGGGACCACGGCTGCGAGTACATGACCGGCGGCCAGACGCTCATCATCGGCCGGACCGGACGCAACTTCGGCGCCGGCATGTCCGGGGGTACGGCCTACGTGCTGGACCTGCAGACCGAGCGCGTCAACAAGCAGGCCCTCGAGTCAGGCGAGCTGCAGCTGCGCGAGCTCGACGCCGAGGACCGCGACATTGTCCACGGGCTGCTGGTGAAGCACCTCGAGGAAACCGAGTCGCTGCTCGCGGCACGGCTCCTCGAGAACTTCGATGACACCGCAGCCCGCATAACCAAGGTGCTGCCGCGCGACTACGCGGCCGTCCTGCAAACCCGTCTTGACGCCATCGAAGAGGGCCTGGACCCCGACGGCGAAGAAGTTTGGTCTCGAATCCTGGAGGTGACCGGTGGCTGATCCACGCGGATTTCTGAAAGTACGTCAGCGTGAAACCCAGCCGCGCCGTCCCGTCCCGGTCCGCATCATGGACTGGAAAGAGGTCTATGAGGCCCAGGAAAAGGGTGTCCTCGAGAGCCAGGCCGGCCGCTGCATGGACTGCGGCGTCCCGTTCTGCCACCAGGGCTGCCCGCTGGGGAACCTCATTCCGGAATGGAACGACCTCGTCTGGCGGGACAAGGGCGAGGAAGCGATGGAGCGGCTGCACGCCACCAACAACTTCCCCGAATTCACCGGACGGCTGTGCCCGGCCCCCTGCGAGGCGTCCTGCGTACTCGGCATCAACCAGCCCGCGGTGACCATCAAGCAGGTCGAGGTGTCCATCGTGGACCAGGCCTTCGAGAACGGCTGGGTCAACCCGCTGCCGCCGGCGCGCCTGACCGGCAAGACGGTCGCCGTCGTCGGGTCCGGCCCCGCCGGGCTCGCCGTCGCCCAGCAGCTGACCCGGGTGGGCCACACTGTGGCCGTGTACGAGCGCGACGACAAGATCGGCGGCCTCCTGCGCTACGGGATCCCCGACTTCAAGATGGAAAAAGAGCAGGTGGACCGCCGGCTGGAGCAGATGAAGGCCGAAGGCACCCGGTTCCGCACAGGAGTGGCCGTCGGCACCGACGTGACGTGGGAGCAGCTGCGCCGCCGGTACGACGCCGTCGTCGTCGCCACCGGGGCCACCGTCCCGCGTGACCTGCCGATCCCGGGCCGCGACCTCGACGGCGTCCACTACGCCATGGACTACCTCGTGCCGGCCAACCGGGTGGTGGCGGGGGAGACCGTGGAGAACCAGATCAATGCCGCGGGCAAGCACGTGGTCATCCTCGGCGGCGGCGACACCGGCGCCGACTGCCTCGGCACCGCGCACCGTCACCAGGCCGCGTCCGTGACCACACTGGCGATTGGCAAGCAGCCGCCCGTCGAGCGGGCCGGCCACCAGCCCTGGCCGACATTCCCCACCTTGTTCGAGGTCGCCAGCGCGCACGAGGAAGGCGGCGAACGCACCTACCTCGCCTCTACCGTGGAGTTCGTCGGGGAAAACGGCAAACTCACGGGCGTCAAGGTTGCGGAGACGGAATTCGTCGACGGCAAGCGCCTGCCGAAGGCCGGCACCGAGCGGATCATTCCGGCGGACCTCGTCTTCCTGTCCCTGGGCTTCACCGGCGCCGAACCGGCCGGGATCACCGACCAGGTCCAGGCCGACTTTGACGGGCGCGGCAACGTGGCACGCGACGGTTACTACATGACCAACACTGAAGGCATCTTCGTCGCGGGCGACGCCGGCCGCGGCCAGTCGCTCATCGTTTGGGCCATCGCCGAAGGGCGCGCCTGCGCGGCAGCGGTGGACAAGTTCCTGATGGGCAGCACCATTCTGCCGGCACCCGTGGCGCCGACCGACCGTGCGATGGCTGTTCTGTAGTCCCACAGGACCTCCGGGATTCATCCGCACTTCAACTTAATCCATGCAACACACCAGTAGGGTAGGTATATGAGACGCGCTAAAATCGTGGCCACTTTCGGACCGGCAATCGCAAGCTTTGACAACACGCTGGCCGTGCTGGAAGCCGGCGTTGACGTGGCACGCATGAACATGAGCCACGGCGATTACTCCGTGCACGACAACACCTACGAGAACGTCCGCAAGGCTGCGGGACAGCTCGGCAAGGCCGTGGCCATCATGGCTGACCTGCAGGGCCCGAAGATCCGCCTCGGACGTTTCGTCGACGGTCCCCACCTCCTGGAGGTCGGTGACACGTTCACGATCACCACCGAGGACGTTCCCGGCACCAAGGACATCTGCTCCACGACCCTCAAGAGCCTGACGGAGGACGTCAACCCCGGTGATGCCCTGCTGATCGACGACGGCAAGGTCGCCCTCCGCGCGATCGACGTCGACGACGTCAAGGTGGTCGCCCAGGTGATTGTCGGCGGCTGGGTCTCCAACAACAAGGGCATCAACCTGCCCGGCGTTGCCGTCAACGTGCCGGCGCTGAGCGAAAAGGACGAGGACGATCTGCGCTGGGCCATGCGCCGCGGCGTGGACATGGTTGCCCTGTCCTTCGTCCGGGATGCCTCGGACATCGTCCGCGTGCACGAGATTATGGACGAGGAAGGCCGCCGCGTGCCGGTGATCGCCAAGATCGAGAAGCCGCAGGCCGTGGAGCAGCTCCCCGAGATCATCGACGCCTTCGACGCCATCATGGTGGCCCGTGGCGACCTCGGTGTGGAACTTCCCCTCGAGGAAGTACCGATCGTGCAAAAGCGCGCCGTTGAACTGGCACGCCGCTGGGCGAAGCCGGTTATCGTAGCCACCCAGGTCCTCGAGTCCATGATCGACAACCCGCGCCCGACGCGCGCCGAGGCCTCCGACTGCGCCAACGCGGTGCTCGACGGCGCCGACGCGGTCATGCTCTCCGGCGAGACCAGCGTGGGCAAGTACCCGATCGAGACCGTCAAGGTCATGGCCCGGATCATCGAGTCCACCGAGGTCCACGGCCTCGAGCGCGTCCCCCCGCTCGGCACCAAGCCCAAGACCCGCGGCGGCGCCATCACCCGGGCCGCCGTCGAGATCGCCGACCAGCTGGATGCGAAGTACATCTGTACCTTCACCCAGTCCGGTGACTCTGCACGCCGCCTCTCCCGGCTGCGCCCCATCAAGCCGGTCTTCGCCTTCACCCCGGTGGAGCACGTCTGGAACCAGCTCGCACTGACGTGGGGGATCCAACCGGTCCTGGTCCCGATGGTGGGCCACACCGACGAGATGACGGCCCAGGTTGACCGCAGCCTGCTGGAACTCGACGTCGTCGAGGACGGCGACCTGGTGGTCATCGCCGCCGGTTCGCCTCCCGGAAAGGCGGGTTCGACGAACCTGCTGAAGGTCCACAAGGTGGGCGACCTCGCTGACATCGGCGGCCAGGGCGAAGCGGCAGTGGCCAAGGACAAGCTCGGCCCGTGGCCGGAAAAGAAGAAGAAGAACCGGGTCCAGGCCTAGTTCTGAAAGCTTGAACGCAAAAGGGAGGATCCCCGCCGGCTGGCGGGGATCCTCCCTTTTTGGTGCTTGGTGCTTAGTGTTTCGAGCGCGCGGCTGGCGGCCGCGGAGCGCGGCCGGAACCGCCGGCCGCTAGTTGACCTGGTTGATGATGGTTTCGGCAACCTCGCGCATGCTGAGGCGGCGGTCCATCGAGGTCTTCTGGATCCAGCGGAAGGCTTCCGGTTCCGTCAGGCCCATCTTGGTGGTCAGGAGGCTCTTGGCGCGCTCCACGAGCTTGCGGGTGGCGAACTGCTCCTGCAGGTCGGTGACCTCGCTCTCGAGGGCCTTGATTTCCTCGTGGCGGGACAGCGCGATCTCCAAAGCCGGGATGAGGTCCGCCGGGGTGAACGGCTTGACCACGTACGCCATGGCGCCGGCGTCGCGGGCGCGCTCCACGAGTTCTTTCTGGCTGAACGCGGTGAGCAGGACCACGGGGGCGATCCGGGCCTTGACGATCTTCTCGGCGGCCGAGATGCCGTCCATGACCGGCATCTTGACGTCCATCAGGACCAGGTCGGGCTTGAGCTCCTCGGCAAGCTGGACGGCCTTTTCGCCGTTGTCCGCCTCGCCGACGACGTCGTAGCCTTCGCCCCGCAGGATCTCGATGATGTCCAGGCGGATGAGGGTCTCATCCTCGGCGACGACAACGCGGCGCGCCGGCTGGGAAGTGGGGGTTGACTCCGTCTGTTCTGACACGGGAACTCCTTGGAAAGGTACGGCGGGAACTCAACCATCATAGGTTTTGTCCGCCAATGTACTTGGACCGGTTTGGTTCGATGCGGCGTCACTGGCGCGATTCTGGAATTCAGCCTATCTGCATGTAGAGTAATTTCGCGCACTGGAAGCGATCGCGTTGCTCACAGCACTGTGGCAGGCTGATTGTTACACCGGTGTACTCCGCGCCCGAGTGGCGGAATTGGCAGACGCGCCGCACTCAAAATGCGGTATCGAAAGGTGTGTGGGTTCGAGTCCCACCTCGGGCACAGTGTTTCCGCAGGTCACAGCTTATTGCCGTGAGTAGTGCTGACAAAGCTTGACTTCAGGAGTTGTTTGTGCGCTGTACCCGCTGCACGCAGAACCTCTGCGCACCGGTTCCCTGGAAGATGCAGCCGCGCCGCCGAATAGCCTCCACCGCCCGAACTTAATGTCGGGCTGCCGGTACCACTCCTGGCGGCCGAAGAAGCAAGGTCTTTTCCGGACTTGAGCGTGCAACGACTCTAAGTGTCGGTGGTGGATACGCGTATAACCTGTAGCGCGGAGCGACGGGCGCCGTGCGAAAAGCCTCCCGAGTCGTCATAATTGGCCGGGGCACGCACGTGATGTGATGGGATTTGGGGGTGGATCACAACAAGAAGCGCCGACGCCAAGAACGCTGGATCGCCACCCTAGCCGCATTAACCTTCGTACTCGGCTTTGGGATCTTAGTCGGACACACTGGCTTTCGTATCGACGCAGGGCCGCTCGGGAACTTGTACGGTCTAACGCCGAGCCAATGGGGCGTTCTGGTCTCGGGTTTGGTTGGTTCGATAGCGGGTGGAATCGTAGCAGTTTGGGTTCTGCGTCGAACCCTCGACCATCAGGACGAAAACCATCGCCGCCAGTTGGACCAAACACAGAAGCTGCATGTGATTCAACTTGAAGCACAAAAAGCAGAAGCAACAAGACAACGCGCCCACGCGATGGCAGCGGTCTTGTTGTCCGGCTTCTGGGGCCTCGCCAGGAATCCAAAGGCTTCGGCCGACGAGATGGTGCAGCATATCGACGCAATCATCCAAGCAGCACATAACCTGCGCTTGGAAAGCGAGCACTCCGATTTGGCCCAAGCGCTGATGAGCCTGAATGGGGAGTTGTACGACGCCCCTTCGGTCATTCCTGGTAACGAGACTGCGCGGAAAGAATTGCTCCGCATCACAGGTGCAGTTTCCGGTGCGGTGGTCCTGTGGTTTCAGGCGGAGGACCTCGCCACACGGCAGGCCACCCTCCGGTCCATCAAAAAATCGAAGGACGACGCGAAAAACTTGCTTCAGCCTGACCAACGCACCTGAGAGGAAGCTCGTCGCGGCCAATAACGGTACGGATCTGCCAGATCAGAAGCGCGAAAACAGAAGATTTGATCTTCACCCTAGTCGTTTAGAGGTAGTGGTCCGCGGGGATTTTCGTGGATTCCTCCCGGAGGAAAAAGAATCCAATCTGGAGCTACTACTCGCTCACCTACGCCGAATAAATGCCAACCGGTGCCGGCGTAGAAGACAAGAGTCAGGAAGAAAACTCCTCTGATCTGCTCCCCGACGTTGACACGGTAAACCCCGCTTGGGGCAGGAACAAGACGAACGTAGGCAACGTGCGGAGCTGGATACCAGACGTGGGTTCCAGTGCCATAATCCTCCAAGTCCTTTGCCAAGCGCTGCCAGTCTGAGTCCGACATATCAGCCAGCCCCGGGGCGTGTTGGGCAAATAAGGGGGTCAACGCGGTCGTGGTTACAGGCTCGTCGTCATCCCTGAGGATATTGAGGAAAGTAATGGCCATCCAGATCGGATTGAAGAAGTTCTGATCACCCAACTGGTGCTCACCTTCCTCTTTGGTGAGTTGTACCGGCGGTTGCTCTGACGTGATTTCCTTTAACCGGCCATCAAAGTCACGGCTCCAACGCACGTCCCGGGAGTCGATGAAGTCAACACTTGCTACGGGTGCTGCGGGAAATTGAAAGGGTCCCAAGTGCGCCAGCAGCCCCAATGAGATGTCCCATGACCGCTTGCTTCGCGCTGGCAACACTGGGATCGTCTCGGGTGCCGCTAAGGGACCGACTTGAACCCTAGGATGGCCCGCGCCTACCAAGATATGCACGTCAAATACCGGCTCGTTGCTCTCGTTGGCGGCATACAGGATGTCCTGTCGGCGGTACTGCCGACCCTGATCCGAACTTATGTATTCAGATTCGATCAAAGCGGAAACCAAGGAAGCCGCTGCAAGTCGCTCTGCCGAAGCCCGCTCCGCGCGCTCTTCTTTGAGAGCCGCCTGGGCTCTTCTGCCTTGAACGCTTCCCGCCAAGCCAAGCACGACAGCAACAGCTGTTGCCCCAACTGTTCCGAAAGCTTGCCAAGCATCCCACCACTCCGCTTTTCCTAAAAAATCGGACATCCATGCGCTGCTGCGGACACCGATGCTCCTGACGGTTATGGCAGTCGCCACCACGAGAGTCACAAGCATTTTTCCAACTTCAGGGACATAGCTCGGGAAGCACCTTTCACAGGCTCAGTTCGGTATTGAAGATTCAAGTCCAGGTCACACCGCATCTACAACGTGGTCTTGGCGGGCATGTCTGGCCGATCCTCATCATCGCTGAAATCCGAATTGGCTGAACCTTCCGTCGTTTCGGGACCAAGTATTGCACGCACGAGGATGGTGGATATCAACTCATCAGCCATCTTGCCGAGTTTCCGTACGTTACTGGATCGCGCTGCTAACGTGCCCAGCACGCTTTTGACTTGAGATACGTCTACGGCGTGACGTTCCTCGGCCTCGAGTGCTCCGACTCGGGCGTCGACTAAGCGGTGCATAACAAGACCAACTTCCTCTCTTGAAAGAGGCTCAAACTGGATCAATGCATCGAATCTGGAATACAACGCATCGCCTAGTACGTCCTGAATCTCTTTCTCGGACTCATAATTTGACGTACAGATGATCAGTGAGCGTCCGACATCCACTCGGTAGTTTTTGTCTTGAAATACACCGCCATCAAAGAACTGATAGAAAGCGCTGTGAAAGACGGAGGCTGCTTTATCGAACTCGTCAATCAGCACTACACCCGACTCACGGTCGAGTAGGTCGTGGGCAAAAGAAGGTTCAGAGTGCCCGCCTCCAAACAAGTACGAAGCAAATTTCTCGTTGTGAAACATCGAGAACTGTTTGCGCATGAGGGTGCCCCCGAGAAGTTCGTTGATGAACTGAGCGGTCTCCGTCTTGCCCACACCCGAGGGACCATAAAACATGATAACGACTGGTTTAGTGCGCACCTCTCGGGTAAGAGGATAGAGCGCCGCCAGAAGATCTTCTTTGACGTTTCCTTGACCTACCAGATGCTTCCCGAAGTCATCGCGGAACCGTTCAAGCGTCTTGCGAGTTACGGAGGGGTACTTGTAATGGAGTTCCTTGAACGTTTTGGAAAAGACTCGCTTGAGGTGCTCTTGTACGTGCACCGGGGGATTGTGTAGATGTAGTTCTTGAGGGTTGTGCGCCTGAACCAAGCCGGCAAAGTTAGTAATGACGTGTTCCTGAAGACTGGCGTAGTCGCCTGACTCGGCGATGAGGCGTTTTGGCCGACGCTTTTTTGGTGTGATCTGCTTCGGCTCGCCCTCGCGATCGGGCATAACGACTCTCAGCTGACGGTTGCTTTCTTCGCGCTTGAAGACGGCTTCAAGAAGGCCCTCGTTCTTTTTCTTCTCGCCTGTGGATTCCTCAAACCATGACAGGGGGCCGTAGTATATAGAAATTTTGGTGTCAGTCGGCATGCTCGACCCCTGCCAAAAGAACGTCAAACACGTTGAGGAGGGCTTCCTCCTTCACCTCAACCCCATCGAGTGCGTCCCGAACCCTGACCGGGGCGTCTCCATTGTTTGGATTCATCTCTGCAGTCATGGTTAGGCTCGCTTCTCCTGCTTTGCCAACTTGGATGCCATGGAAGACGAGATGCATGCGTCCCAGGTCAACCAGCCCGTAGTTGTTCCGGAACGCCCGGCTATTGAACCGCAGGATGCACTTCTTTCCCTCTGGATCGGTGCCCAACAGTTCGTAGTATCCTTTTGCAGCTTCAAGCGCATCACCTAGGCCCGCCAAGTTGATGGGCAGCTCATCCATCTTCAACATAGCCATGTATGGGGTGAACATTTTCATATAAGCGGCAGAATCTTTCGTGGCCGCAACATCGAGATCAGCGAGTCGCGTTACTCCAGGATGATCCTGGGCAAGCGCCAAATAGTCGGTCAAAATGGTGTTGGACAGCGTCTTGTTCAGGATGTTTCGTCCAAGATTTGATGCACTTGCACCACCGCCGACTTCCGCTGACCCCCCAAAAAATGGGAACCAACTGAACTTGGCTGCCGCGTTTGCCTCAGCTTTGCCGTGCATTTCTGCGACGCGTTCCTTCACCTGCTCTGTCGTCAGTGCCGTCCTCCCACCTGCCGATACGTCGAGCAAGTCCGACGCTGATTCTTCATCAAAATAGACAATCTTGATGAAGGAGATGCTGAGATCTTGTTCTTTTTCACCCATTGATTTGCCTCCGTTGCTCGTGTCGAAGGCGATCCGCCGACCTCGTTATAGCCGGTCTTTTGAAGCGGCTTCGTGCATTGATGAAATCACATTAGCGCCATGTATCAGCCACTTAAGTCACCAACGCACCAGACACCACTTGAGCCATGAACTGCAGGCCAGCGCGTGAAACCCGATCTGGGCAGGCGAAGCAGGAATCGTGTTGGCGTTGTTGGTCGCCGTCTTTGTTCTGGTAGGGGTCCATCCGCTGGGTTGAGGGGCCGTAGTGCAACTCATGTGACCGGCTACGGGACCGAAAATTCGCCGCGGAGCGTTGCGCCCAGGTTTTGGAGAGTTCTCATTTCCGAGGTCGCCGCGGCAGCGCCCTAGTTGCCCGGGGGTCCCCGCTCAGCACTCAGCACTCATGGGACGTGGTGCAGCAGTTTTAGGGCGGCGTCCCGGTCAACCGAATACACGTATCCGTTGTTGGAGCCGCCCTTCGCCGTGACCGGGCCCCGGCCAGGCGGCAGGATCCGGTAGGCGTCTTCCCGGGGAATCCGGACTTCGCAGAGAGGATCGGTGAGCACCAGTATGCCGTTCGTGTCGGTTGGCTCCTTGTAGCCGCGCAACGGTGGATAAGAAGGCGTCGGCAGCGTGGCCACGAGGCTGATGCCCTG
Source organism: Arthrobacter sp. 05T45 (assembly GCF_056395875.1). NCBI lineage: Bacteria > Bacillati > Actinomycetota > Actinomycetes > Micrococcales > Micrococcaceae > Arthrobacter > Arthrobacter sp. 05T45. Next base: position 68,585 of record NZ_JBFTKI010000014.1, read on the forward strand.
AACTGCCGGGCTCTTAAAGTTCAGTATCACGTCTCCCGGCCGGATATCATCCAATGTCTCCCAGGATGCGACGCGCTGCCCGCGGGCGCCTTTCAAAGGGGCCCACAAGGTGCCGTCGGGGTAGACATGCCGGAAGTTCTGGGACTGGAATGCCCACCAGAAATTAGTGGCAGGACCGACAGGGACGGTGATCGGTGTGTCCTTCGCTGAACTGGTCATGCATTATTCATACCGGAAACGCAAGGATGCCTGAGGATCTTGCAAACGGGTCTGCCCCAACCGGCGCGCCCTGCTCTGTCTCTAGCAGCGGGCTCGAATCATCAACGGTTCTTGGTGGCGTCGTCGGCGGATGGCAGGTAAATTGACCGCCAGGTGACAATGGGCGTGGTGTTGGGGGGTCTTCGTTGCAGCTGGTGGCGTACATCAATGGTGAGCGAGTCGATGCGACTGAGATGGCTCATCGGCCGTGGCGTGATCTCGTGAAACATCCGCGCTATGCGGAGCTGGTGCTGAGTGAATGCGGGCTGCGGGCAAAACGGGTGACCTCCCACATGGGCCGCCAGTACTTCGCCCATTACCCGAGCCTTGAGTGCCCTGTCGTGCACAAGTCGGAGTCGCCCCAGCACCTGGCCATGAAGCAGGCGCTGAAGGACAGGATCAACGCGACCCCGGGGTGGACCGCCGAGGTGGAGGCCGCTCATCCCGAGCGGGCCTGGACTGCCGACGTCTTGGCCACCAACACGGACGGCCGGCGGCTTGCGTTCGAAGTGCAGCTCTCGCAGCAGACCGAGGAAGAGTTCGTGCGCCGGTCCCAGCGTTACGTGGACGATCGCATCGGCCCGGTGTGGGTTGTCCCCAAAGACTTCGATTGGTTCCGGGTGCAGCTGCCGATGATCGTAACGGGCTTCGGCAAGACCAGTAACCTGCCCGGGGATCCTGCTGAATTGATGGAGATGCTCGACCACCAGCCGCTCATCGGAAAGATGGCCCGGTCCGGGTCGATGGTGGACGCGGTCCTGCAACCAAGATTCAAGTGGCCTCACGGGACGCCACGGCACCAGTGGGACACCATCCGGCGACTGGAGGCTGAGCGCGCCGAAGCCGCGGATGCCGCCAGAGTGAAGGCTGCTCAGGAAGCCAAAGCGAGACAGCTCCTGGGCCAGGAGGAGGTGCAACGCAAGGCGGAAAGGGACTCGCTGTTCGCGGTTCAAGCTGTGGCACCGGACGTCGGGGCTGTACCCGCAGTTAAGGCGGGGATGAATGTGTGGGCGAGCATCGTCAGGTGTTCCGGCTCCGGCCACCCTTTCCTCATCTGGCGGCTGCTGGAGCCGCCGGCGAGGATTGATCTTCGCCCTTACCGGCCGGGCCCTGAAAGCCTGGACCGTGTCCTTGTCCCGGTCGAGGCCTGGCTTCAGGCCGCTGGCGGCTCGCTGGTCCGAGGCAAATTGGTCACCGTGAACCGACCCGGTAAGCCTCTGGGGTTCGCATGCCCTACATGCAACGACCTGGTCCAGGGGCGGTGGGTGTCGTCGATACCAAATTCGAAGTGGTCAGCAATTGCCGAACGTAGCCAGGCGGAGGTTGACGTTCCCAAGCCGCCGGAACCGGGCGCGCGCCCTGGGCCGCCAAGGGAGCAAACCTTCAGGCCTCAGACGGTGCACCGGCCGGCGCGCATTGAGGAAGGCCACCCGGAGTACATCGGCCCGCGGCCCTGGGCCCTCTGGATGTCTGAGGCCAGGGACGCGACCGAGATCGCCGCACGCCAGGCGGCCAAAGATGCCAGGGCAGCACGACTGCGGGAAATCGGCGAGAACCCACGCTACATCGGCAGCGCCAACGGATTCAGATTCCAGTGCAGTGACTGCGGCGGAACTTTCGAAGACGACAATGAGGGCATCCACGCGAACGCCCAGTGTCTGGCGCGTGGCGGCAGGCACCCGGCTGGCAGTTGGCGATGACGGGCGGTCGTGAAAGGGTCGCACCCATGAAGCCGATCATCCTGCTCGACTCGACGGCGTTCTCAACCCGGTGCTCCGGTCGCGGCCGGGAACTGCCCCGCTCTGTTGATACAGGGTGCGGCCGGTTGGCTGAGGCCTGCGAGGGGCAAAAAAAGAGGGTGTGGACACTGCCCACACATGCAGGGTCTGACTGGTTCGTAGTGGCTACGGTTTGCGCCGGATTCCGGATATTTTCGGAGCGCCAGAACCCGGACTGCGTGGATCATCCGACGGCCGCAAAGTCCGCTGGATAAGCACCTCGGTGCACCAGTTCCCGCCACCGACCGAATCCTCATTACCGGCAAGTAGTATCTGGAAGCCCTGGGGCACAGCAAAGCGGAGGGAGCGCGGGAGGAGCTGGACTTGCTCGTGGACCCGGACATCCTCAAGACATTCCGGAACCGGGGAGTGAAGCACTGGCGAGAGCTGCGGCTGGCGGAGCTGGCCAAACTCGACGACCGTAGCCCCGGGAAGCCTTAGCCCGTAACCTCCGCCGGCTGCTTTTTAATGGCGCGAAGCTTCATGAGAGTGTCCTTGCCCAGTTCAGTCAAAGCCCAGTACTTGTTTTTCTCTGTAACGCCGCGAGGCTTCTTGCCGTGCTCCGTTAGGTTCAGCGCAAAGAGTTGCAGCATGATGCGGTCAAAAACTGGCTGCGGAAGACCGACTAATTTTGCTTCACCGAAGTCGCTGGGCAGGAGGTCCGCATGACTACCTGTCAGGAGCCGGCGCGCAAAATTGTTGAGAGCCTTAGCAAGTTCTTCCTCGCTGGCTTCGTCGATAAGGCGGATTCCCAGTTCACCGATGATCTGGTTCCAGGTTACGGTTATTAAGGCTGTATGACGCTTGGTCTTGTCATATACGCCAAAGGGATCGTCCATGTCGGCGAGCTCTATGTAGTCACTGACGACTTCCATGTCGTAGGTGTCTTCGCCTGAGGCTAAATCCTCAGGAATGCGAGCTATTTCGATAGTTGACGCTTGGACTTCCAACTCAAGCTCTTTGACTTTGGCCCGCAGCTCAGCCAGCTCGGCCTGCGTTTCGGGTGTCATGGCGTGTTGACCTCGCACCCAACCTTCAGCTGGATATTGCTTGATCGCACGAATCATGCTGCGTGACACCACGGAGCCGAGTTCGGCAGCCGAAGTGTAGGGCTTCACAAGCCGGCTCATAACCTTGGCTCGGAATGCGTCCATTTTGGCCTGCATCTCAGGCTGACTCTTACTCAGGGCGATCTCTTCGGGCTTCGCGTGAACGAAACCAAGCACAGGCTTTCCAGTCTCAACCGCGTAATCGTACTCTTTCTCGGTGTAGCTGATGCCTTCAGGAGTAGTGCTGCCGTACCGGCCTCCAACGATCACCACGTAGTAGTCACTTTCGTCAATGACTTGCTGGATGAGAGTCCATTGCTCGTCGCTTGTGGCGGGAAACATTTCCATGCCCGCCGGGAGACAGTCCATCTCCAGAAGCGCCTGAATGACTTCGCGGCGCTCCTCGGCCAGGTCGGTGTATGTGGAGCTGATGAAGACTTGATAGCGGCGATCCATGTCCTAATGTCTAGCACAATCGACCGACATTCATGGGCCCGGGGCCGCGCTCAGCCCGGTTGCTTCCCTAACATGCGTTGGTGCTGTCTGAACCATTTGCTGTACTGGGGCCGGCCGGTTCGCAGGTCGCCTTCGATGGTCCGGAGCCATCTGACCCGCGCACCGTCCCGGAACGAGATCGGGGGAACGTCCAGACTCCGATATTTGGTTTCCTCGCCCGGGTGGAGCACTTGCCGCGCTCCCTGACTAATCTGCCGACCGCCGTGGTCGTAGAAGAAAACGTCGTAGATCGACTCGTCGCTGTTATTGCGGATATGAAACCAGCGGTCCTCCATCGGCTCACCCGGTATGAAGTAACTGAAGTAGTAGACAACTCGGGGGGCCTGGGACGTGCGGCGCAGCGCGGCATCTCTGCGGATGACGTAGAAGGTGGCGAAGAAGGCGGAGCCGGCGAATAAGGCAGACGCCCATTGCCCGACGGTGCCCCAGGTGTCAGGGTCGAAGTTCATTGGTCCCCTCGACGAGAATCGACCAGGTCTGCTGAACCGCGTTCTCAAGTACGAGGATGAGCTTAATGAGAGTCTGTGAGGCTTTGTCGTACGGCCGCTGGTGTCCGTCACGCCTAGCATCAGCCAAAGCCTGCATGGCGTCAGCAATCGCCGGAAAGATCGCATCGGCCGCCTTACGTACCTCGTCGGAAGCGTACAGGCGAAGATGACTCGGCATGAGCCTCCGCGCGAGAAGGGGCAGTCCAGAACCCCCAGGGAAGGAGACTTTTCAACGACTGAACGACCGGGACGACGAGAATGTCATACTTCTCCTTGGATCGTGCGAGTTCGTCTCAGACGTACCGCCAATACCCACCTTCTACTGGCCAAGTTCCAGCGAATAGGGCAGTCGCTAGCGTGTCATATCGACTGCTCACACTGTCCAAATGGCGCCGGGGTAGCGGCGCTTCATGCCTCCACTCGTGCACGTTTGCAGGGTCTTTGTCCATCGCCCTCGTCTACCTTGGGACGACCCACCTCACCGATTGCCGTAGTCGGCGCCTCACGATAAATTGCCTCCAGCAGGCCAACAGATACAGCCCGATAAAAGAGCGCGCTTACGGCAGCGGCGATGCTGCCGATCAGGTGTACGGACAGGGGAGCGAGTGGGGGAATCACCGTACAAGATCAGTCTGATTTCCGGAAGGGCAGTTCTGCCTCCAGGAGGGGTTGCCTGGTACTTCGCCGAGTGGCACGATGCAATCGAGAAGATCCGGTTGTTCAAGGAGCGGACAGTCGGTCGGCGGATTGGCCATCGGGAGCGTATCCCTGTGGAGCTTGCTTTGATCCATCGCCCGGACAATGACTACAACCCGTATGCGATCTCAATTGCAGCGCCCGCTCACTATGGCGGGGACCGAGACAGCAGGTTCTTCGGATATTTCTACGACCACCAGCTTCAAAAGGTAGGCATGAGACGCCTTGCCGATCTTTCGGATGAATTGGGTGGTGCGGAGATCAGCTGCACGGGAATTGCTACTGAAGACGGACTGGAAGTTGATCTTCCGGAACCGGAGGAGTTGGCAACAGCCATAGACGACTTCCTTGGCTACGACGACACGAGAACACATAAGCGGAGGTCGCCAGCCACGGAAAGTGCACTTTCGGCGTTGCAGGTCTTCGCACACGAACCAGTGCCTGTAGGAGCGCTGCGTCTGACGACATGCTTTAGCGGTGCTGGTCGGAGGATAAACATCGAGGATAAAACGTCCCGGCGACTGGTGGGTCATATCGACCGCGGCTATTTGCTCCTCGAAGACGAACGTGACAGAGACTCGGTATCGAGTCTGCTTTCCAGATCGGGCCTGCGGATAACCGGCCCCGTCGGTACGGGCGCGGTCCCGCTGGAAGCTGACTGGCCCGTAACACGGGTGCCAAACCTTCAAGTAGACGTCCAAATCGAGGTATACCTGTTCCCTCCACGGGAACCAATAGGCCGATACAACCCTAAAACGCGAAAGTTGTGGGTCGAAGACAGCCGGCTGGTCGGACCATCGCTTTGCTACGCGGCGCGTCTAGGTCTTTCCGTAGCTGAAGTCGGGCTTCCCAAGCGACCTTGGAGACTCGACGACGAGGTCGCCTTTGACGAACTGAGGGATTACGGCCGACATAACAAATTTGCAAGCAAGCAGGCAAAAGCTGCTGCACCCATAATTCGCACTCTTCCAGACACCGTTCGTGCAGCCGGGCTGGAAAGGCTGATAACAAAGCGCATGATTGACGTGGAATCATTCCGCATTACGCAGGGCGCCTTGGTCGAGAAAAATGATCAGTTTCGACTCAACGAATTATTTGTACTCCAACGGCAGGAGCTATTCGGCCAGCACACTTTGACCGACACATCAGGGATGTGCAGGCTATGTGGACAGAAGGCGTGGACATTCACGACGATCGTCTGCACGGAGTCACTGACCTATTGCCAACAATGTCTGGAGTTCGCGAGCGAGGGCGTCTTCGAGCACTGGGGCAAAGCAGCTGACGCGCTGACGATGCTGGCAGAACTCGAATTCAGCAACGTGCCGATGCTGAAAGCGCAGCTAGACACTCTGCACATTGATCCACGAAGTCCCGTGCCACCCGAGGTGATCGACAAGCTCCTGCTGCTGAGGTTCACGATCAAGCGCGCCAAGTTCCCATGGACCCTCCTCCTAGAAAGAGCAGGCTTAGCGGAAAACGGTTTACGCTTGAGCAGAGGCACCCTCATTCGTGCCCGCGACGGGCATAAATGCCTTTCGCTAGGCGAAAAGGCGGTTTGCGACTTCCTGCATCAGTTTGGTATCAAACATGAGCGCGAGCCAATGTACCCCCTGGATCCAGACCTAAACCCTCTCGGCCGCCGGAGGGCCGACTGGAGATTGGCTGACGGCACTTTTGTAGAGCTATGGGGATTGCCCGACGACCCTGTCTACGCTACGAAAATGCGAGAAAAGCGCGAGCTTGCGGAACGACATGGGGTGGCACTCATCGAATTAACAGTTCGCGACCTTCCTGCGCTGCCGCTGGTGTTCGCGCCGTGGCTGCCGCCTGGGACGCCGGAAATGACATCCTGGGTATGGTCGCCTGTCGTGAAGCCCTTAACTACCACGCCCAAGAATAAAGACAGCGAAGGAATGGGTCGAAATGCATTCAACGCAGATGCGCGGAAGGAGCGGATGGAACGTTGCCGCCGAGCGTTAGAATTGCAGTCACTCGGATGCAGCAGGAAAGAAATCGCAGAAGCGCTTGGCACCAGCGTAGACGGCGTCAAAGTGTTGCTGCGTGATGGCAGATTCTTCTCCGACCCTGCCTCGAACGAGGAACGACTGCAACGGGCTAGTGCTGCTGTTGTGGCCCAGCGGCGTGGACTTACTAAGGCACAGTTCAAAGCAGAGAGCGGCTTCGCTGACCCCCAAGTCAATGAGTCATGGAAGGACGCGGACGTCCTTCACCCATCGTCGCCGGCGGGGTCTCCGTTAACCTGACAAAGGAATCGAAGCGCAGTCGGAACTGCAAATTGTCGCGTCTATTCAATAGGTGACTCCTCGCACCGGTCGGGGACCACTGCGCCGATAGATCCCTCATTGGGAGGCACAGGATCACTTCGTGGCCTATCTCCGGGCCTTGGCTAAAACGCCCATGATCGGCGTTCCGTCCAGCTGACAGGTCAGTCTCCTCTTGGGTTACATGTTCGGCACTCGCCACCAGCGGCCGTGACTAGCAGACTCCGGTAGTCAAAGACCGTGGCGTCTCATGCTCCATCGCTCAGCTATTCGGATCGGTCGATGAGAACGGAATCGGGGCGAGCAAATGCCAACTGGGTGTCCCCGCCGAGGTCCTTCGCTTGCCGCACGCGTCGGTGACTTGCCTGTCGTCGCCGGCGCTTCCCTTGGTGCACGTCGTTCACGATACGAAGAGGCGGCTTGTCATTCGCGACCTTCGTTAGATGCCGACGGACTGGGCAAAGGGCTGTTGACAGTGTCAACACTTTTTTGCCTTGGACTGGTTCGTACATCGGCCGGACGGTCTCGGACTGCCCATGTTTTTGCGGGTTCCGAGTGTTTGCAAGGGCTGGAATGCAGTTCGAGTCCCACCTCGGGCACAGTGTTTCCGCAGGTCAAAGGCTATTTGTCTTTTTGCTGTTGACAAAGCTTGACATGGATAAAGCTAAAGGTTTAACTGCGGCCCCTACCGGCGCGGTTCCCGAACCGGCTGTTGCTGACGAAGGCCTCCACCTTCTATACGGCAACTGTTGCGCGCGGCATTCGGGCCAGCAGCGGCGAGTTGCTCATTGCCGCGGGCTTGGAGCCACGAGCGTCACGTTGGGTCTCAGACTGGTTCAATACGGTGACGTAAAAGGGAAATCAACCCCTATTCTGACGGCTCCGCGGCTGTACCTGGCGTCAGGATGGGGTGTGCTTCACCCCGATAACCGCGAAAGGGCATCTGGTAGTCCGCTCCAATCACACGGCCAACAAATCACCAGCGTGCCGGAGTCACATCGGCTAGGCCCCCACGGTTCGATGCCAGGCCTGCTGGAAACCATGAACCTTTGCTTAGTAAGCCGGGCGCGCGAGCTCTATTGGGCTTGACGGAATAAGGCGGTGGCCTGAACGAAGGCTTTGCCGGTGCTGCCTGGTTCGGCGCTGAACAGTTCGACGTCGACGACCCGCAGTGACGAACCGGCATAGCACACATGTGTTCGGGTGGCGATTTCACCGAATGCCGGTCGCAGGTAGGCAGCCCCGAGCGACTGCAGGTCGTAGCCGGTTCTGTCGGGCATGGCTTGTTGGGCGGCCAAGGCGGCCATCATCATCAATGCGCCGCCGTGGAGGGCCCCTTGGGAGTTGCGGAGGAGGTCTTTGCGGGCAAACCCGAGTCCGGGAACGAAGCTTTGGGCGAAGTCGGGGCGACCACCCGGCAGGACCGGGGTTGCGGGACCAGCGGCGAGCAAGGCACCCAAAGAGGCCCCTTCCTCCTCGCCGAGCGGTTGCTTCGCTAGGGCCTCGAAACGGTCCAGCCCTTCTGAGGTGTTTCCCTCTGCGCGTTGGAACCAGCCGGTGCCCTGGACATATTCGGTCCCGTCCGGACCTTGGAGTGTTCCTGTGGCCATTCCGCCGGCCTCATCGCCCACCAGCGCCCGGGTCCAGGCTTCGAGGACGGTTCCGTCGGCGGGCAGCGGGCGCATGAAGTTAAGGTGCAGTTCGGTGGTGACCACCCAGTTGAGCCCATCCACGCTGGTGCGGAGGGCGGCGGAAAGGGTGTTGTCCAAGATGACGGCGGCGGCGGCGCCTGTCGGGCGCCCGTCCATATCGAGGACCCAGTGGCCGGTGTCCATGACACCCTTACGAATGCCAAGAAGCCCGTCGGGACAGTCCGTGAGCAGGCGTACCCTCATCATTTTCTCCACAGGGCCCGTTATGGTCGGGCGTTTGACCGGCAGTTGGGGCACGTCTGTGGGTGGTTCAGCGTCCGTGCGAGCCTTAGTCGCCGGGCCGTGCGGTGGTTGTTGGCCGGAAGCGGTCATTGACACGGGGTCACACCTTCGGTTGGTTGGGCGGTCGATTCAGCAGAACTACGCAGAATGGCGGGTAGATCCAATTCATGGAGCTTTCCTCGGGGAAGTTGCTCACGTGAACAGGACAGGAGAGTCAGCAGGCTAATAGTCGGTCTGCAAGCGAGCATTGCCGCTTTGCACCCACACGGTTGAGGCGCCGTCTACGTTGGGCATGACGAATCCTTGGCCCATAAACCGGGAAGGCGCGGGTCGGTCCCAGTCTTCGGACTGCAGGGGTTGCCACCAGCCCGTCTCGGGGCAGTGTTCACCCGAGCGGATAGCGAGAGTTCCTCTTCGCGTAGTCATAACGGTCCTCAGATAAGAAGTAGTGGCTGGACGGCCGCAGGCGAGTATGCGTTCGGCCTATTTCGTGACTTTGCCCATGCGGGTTGCGATGGGTGTGGTGAACAAAGGTTGGGCCAGGAACCAAGCGCCGGTAACCGTGGCCAGCGATGCCAGGAGGACTACGAGACCCCACCAGTCCACAACGTCCCGGGAGGTGTACATGTGGTTCAGGTTCCGTAGTGCCCCGGTGAAGAACACCAGGAAGATGTGCACGATGGTGAACCCCACGAAATAGAGCATCACCGGGAAGTGCACTGCGCGGGCCCACTCCACCGGGTAGGCCTTGTTGAGCCGGTCGGCCTTCTCCGGCCACCACGTGGAGAACCGCATTCCGGAGAGTACAGCCAGCGGGGCAGCGATGAACACGGTGACGAAGTAGGCCATGACCTGCAGGGCGTTGTAATGCACCCACCCGTTCTCGGAGGGCCAGTCGAGGGAGGCATATTGGACGGCTGCGGAGAGCATGTTGGGGATAGCGTCCCAGTGCGTAGGCACAATCCGCATCCACTGTCCGGTGGCGAACAACAGCACCACGAACACCAGGCCGTTGACAACCCAGAGTACGTCCAGGCACTGGTGTAGCCATTGGGTGAGGGAGACCTTCTTCGGGCTGTTGCCCTTCGGAGCGAAGAAGGAGTTCTTCTTCGGCGTCCAATAGCCTGGGGGTTTGCGCTCGGTGCGGACCTGCAGGCCGGTACGGATAATCAGGACGATGAAGAACATGTTCAGGAAGTGCTGCCAGCCCAACCAGGACGGGATGCCCTCAGGGGCTGACCCCGGCTGCGATCCGTGCCCGTCGTAGGTGGCAATAAATTGCTGCACTCCTTCGAGGGTCCGCAGCCACCGGGCGCCCAATACGACTGTGGCAGCCAGGACCAGCAGCCCGGCGACAATCCCGACAGGCTTCACCCACCTCGGAAGAGCGGTCGGTGCCTGGACCGTTCCGCCTGCAGCGGGGGTCCCCGTGCCCTGAGCTCGGGTGGCGGCTCCGGCGCCCGCAGGGGTCGGGGCGGCTGACGGGCCTGCGGCCGGTGTGGAAGCCGGGGCGCTGCCCATACGTGTTTTGGGGGAACCCTCCTTGCGGGTTGCCGCCGGGGCCATCTGCACGGCGGTGGGAGTTGATGCTGCCGCGTCAGCCGGGGTCTCCGCGACGGACGGGGCCTCGGAGAGTGCCGGGGCAGTGCTGCCCATGCGTCGTTTCCGTGCGGGGGGTGCCGCTGCCGCCGGTGGCTTGGTACTCGTGTCTGCCCTGGCCGCGGTCTTCGCTGTGACGGGTGCATCCACCGTGGCCTGGGAGTCCGACGGCGTTGCTGCCGAGGGGCTTGATGCGGGCGGCCGAGGGTCGCTTGCCGGCACGCCCGGGGGAGTGTCCAGCGGCTTATAACCTGCCATGCGGCGCGGGGCCGTTGGCCTGCCTGGGATGTGATCGCTGGTCATTGTAAGTGTCTGTCCTAGGTTCGGGGGATGGCATACGTCGCGGCTGCGTCCGGGCGCCTGTCAATTGCGGCGGTTATTGATTTCCTTGATGAGCTGCGGGACGACGGCGAAAATGTCCCCGACTATCCCGAAGTCGGCGATGTCAAACATTGGGGCGTCCTCGTCACTGTTGATCGCCACGATTGTCTTGGCGGTCTGCATCCCGGCGCGGTGCTGGATCGCCCCGGAGATTCCGAGGGCTACATACAGTTGGGGTGTCACGGTTACCCCGGTCTGGCCGACCTGATAGGACTGCGGCACGTAGCCGGCGTCCACTGCTGCCCGGGAGGCACCCACTGCGGCACCCAGGGCGTCGGCGAGCTCTTCCACGAGGGAGAATGCGTCTTTGGAACCAACACCCCGGCCGCCGGAAACCACGGCTTTGGCCCCACGCAGCACCGGACGCCCGCTTTCGGCCGGGATATCCGTGAGCTCGACGATGTTCGCTCCCCGAGCCGCTTGGGTGACGACAGCCGCGGTGGCGACCTGCGGGGCCTCAATGGCCTGCGCACGGGCTTCGACCGAGCCTGGACGCACGGACACGATCATCAGCCCGCCTTCCACGGTGGACTCGGTGGTGTAGTCGCCACCGAAGACCGCGTGTGAGGCGATGACCTCCTGGTCGTCCTCGTCGTAGCGCACCCCGACCACGTCTGCGGACACCGACCCGTTAGCGACTATGGCCAACCTGCCGGCCACCGCCTTGGAGTCGTTTGTTCCCGGTACCAGCACCAGTCGTGCGGAGTAGGCCTGGATGGCGTCAGCCAAGGCGCCGACTTGCGCTGTGCCCAGCCCTGCGGCAGCAGGGTCGGCTTCGGCCACGTATACGTGGGCGGCGCCCAATGCGCCCAATTGTGCAGGCAAGTCTTCTCCAGTTCCGGGCGCGGCGACGACGACAGCCACGGGGGTGCCGATGCCGGCAGCCGCCCCGAGCAGGGATGCCGCCGTCGACTTCGGCGAACCGCCGCCGGTGGTCTCAATCAACACGAGTACATTTCCAATAGTTGCCATGATGGGTTCCTTTACCTCTTGGCCAGCACCGGTTAAGAATGCTGGAGGCTGCGGGGGCTGTTCAGGGGCCGCCCGGATTCGACTAAAGACAGGACGGGGATGGGGTGCCCGGTCAGACCAGGTGGTTGGAGATCAGGAAGTCGGCCAACTGCGCTGCTGCAGTGCCGTCGTCTGTAATTTTCGGGCCGGCCTGCTTGGGCGGGCGCGCTGTGGCCGAGACCATGACGGAACGCACGGAGGCCGTGTCCGGCCCGGCCTGGATTCCCAGATCCGCTAGTGACCACGTCTCCAGCGGCTTCTTCTTGGCGGCCATGATGCCTTTGAAGTTGGGAAACCTGGCCTCCGCGGTTTTCTCCGTCACGGAAATCACCGCCGGGCACGCCGAGGACAACCTGAGTGTGCCTCCATCAACCTGAGCCCGTCCCGATACTTCGTTTGCAGTGATCGCAAGTTCATCCAATCCCGGCAGCACTGGCCAGCCCAGAATCTCGGCAATCATGGCAGGGACCATCCCGCCGCGCCCATCGGTGGCCTCATTGCCGGCCAGCACCACGTCGACGTTTCCGATCTTGTCAATCGCGGCTGCCAGCACCCGGGACGTCTGGACCATGTCCGAACCCGTCAGGGCCGGGTCTTTGACTAGCACTGCCGAATCCGCGCCCATCGATAAAAGCTTCCGGAGCGCCTTATTGGCGTCCTCCGGGCCCATGGTCAAAGCAACTACTTCCGCGTCGTTGGTGGAATCCTTGACCAGCAGTGCATTTTCCAAGGCGCGCTCGTTGATCTCATCGGGCACCGGATCTGACGCGGCCCGGTCCAACAGTCCCGACTCCAAATCGATCTTGCGGTCCGACCAGGTATCCGGAACCTGCTTAGCCAATACGACTATCTTCACTTCACTTCTCCTTCTAATAACGCATTCAATTGACTACGTCCCGAGGCTGTCATTGCTGAGGGGACGGGGGGCTGAGTAATGGCTCAGGCGCTCTAGGACCAGTTGTCAGCCGCCACAGGAGGGCGCTGGCAGCTACGGTCAGTACGCCGAAACCGCAGGACATCAAGATGAACGGCGTCGTACCCAACGGGACAAGCCCCAATGCAAACGTGCCCAGCGCGGTCCCGGCATAGAGGGCGGAGTTGTTCCATGACAGCGCGTAGGCGCGGTTCTTGCCGGCCGAGTTGGTCAGCATCTCTTGGCTGTTACTGACGAAGGCCGATCCTGCCGCAAACGTAAACGCCCAGCCTGCCAGGGAGAACCAGAGGTGACCCGAGGCGGTGGCCAGGATGACGAAGCCGGTCATCACTGCGGCGAAGGAAAGGTTCAGCAGCTGTTGCGAGCCATGCCGGGCGCGAACCCAGTCCACGAGACGCCCTCCGACCGTGGCTCCCAGCAGGGAACCTGCTCCCACGGTCGCACCCACAAGACCGAGCTGGGCGGTATCCAGGCCGAACCGGGTGAAGAGCAATGCCCCCGCGAAGGTGTAGGTGGCATACCGGGTGGCCTGCGCAAAGAAATTAGCCGTCAATAGAAAGTTGAACTCCCTGCGACGCCACAAATTCAAGGAGTCCGCGGACGCCTCCCTGATACCGACCTTTTCCGGGACACGGACTTCTTTGCCCAAACGCAGCCCGATCAGCACAGCCAGCACTGCACCGAGCACGGAAATAGCCAGGAAGGTCCACCGCCACGATGCGAAGGAGGCAACGAAGCCTCCCAGCGGAACGCCTACAATTTGTCCGGCAGCAAAGGTCGAGGCCACGCCCGCTACGGCCTTGCCCACCTGGTGTGGCGCCGCCGTCTCCGTAGCGAAGGACCACACCGGCGGACCCATGATTGAGGCGCCAACGGCAGCCAGTACCCGCCCGGCAACCACCAGCCCAAGCGTTGGCATAAGTGCTGCCCCCAGCACACCGACACTGAATACTGCCGCTCCGACCCACATGGCCGATCGCCGTGTGAAGCGGTTGGTGATCAAGGCGACCGCCGGGCTGAGCAGTGCGTAAACGAGGGAGAAACTCCACGCAACCACGGAAGCTTCCCCGATGCTCACACCGAAACCCGCGCTGATCTGTGGCAGCAGCGGCGAGACCATGAACATGTCCATGCCCAGAACGAGGAACAGCGAGCTGGCGAGCCGTTGCTTGGACCACGGGGTGGCCGTGATCGTGGAGGTGGGTATCATCGCTCGGCTTCCCTGCTCCCGCTGTGGTACTGCTGCGCATGAAGTGTCATAGTGCTCACGCCTCCCGGACGAGGGCGGGGCTGCGGCCCGTCCCCGTGGGTTAGAGGCCCATCCTCTTGGCGAGGACGTTCCGCTGGATCTCGTTGGTACCGCCGCCGATCGGGCCGACACGTGAATCCCGGAAGTACATCTGCATGTCGTATTCCATCGCGTAGCCGGAGCCGCCGTAAACCTGCAGGCCAATGTCGGAGACCTTGAAGTTGTTCTCGGTGGCAATGATCTTGGCTATTGAGGTTTCCTCAATGGCAGACTCGCCAGCGTCCAACAGTTCCGCCACGCGGTACGTTGCCTGGCGTGCCTGCTCGGCCATGATCCACATGTCGACCAGTTTGTGCTGGATCACCTGGAACTTGGAGATTGGCTGGTTGAACTGGATGCGCTGCTGGGCGTAGTCGCCGGCATCCTCGGTGATCCGATAGCAGTTTCCTGCCGAGATCGCGGCCAGCCCCAGACGTTCCAGGCCGAGCGCCTTCATGAGGTTCTTCCAGGTCTTGCCTTCCTCACCGATGCGGTCCGCGTCCGGGACGAAGACGTTCTCCAGCACAACTTCGTTCGCGTGCGTGGTGCGCCGTCCCAGCATTTGCAACGGGTTGATCGTCACACCGGCACTCTTGGTGTCGACCAGGAAGGTCGTGAAGCCCTGGTGCCGTTCAGCGTTCGGGTCCGTCTTGGCAATCACAACAAGGTAGTCGGCCACGTGGGCGCCGGAGATCCAGACCTTGGTGCCGTTGAGTACCCAGCCGCCCTCCTGCCTGACTGCCTTGGTCCGGAGGCCGGCTACATCAGAACCGGTTCCGGGTTCGGACATGGCGATGGACATCTTGATGGAGCCGTTAATAATGCCCGGGATAATCCGGTGCTTAAGCTCCTCGGAGCCGAACTTCGCCACGTGGCCGCCTGCGTAGATCGACGTGATCATCACCGCTTGCCCGATGCCGGCGTAGTGGTATCCAAGGGTCTCCATAAAGTTGGTGATGTCCTTGTAGCTGGCGCTTGCGCCTCCGTACTCCTCGTCAAAGAACAGGCCCAGGAAGCCGCTTTCTGCCAGTGCGTTGTAGGCGGCATGGGGGAATTCTTTGACGTCGTCGATACGGCGGATTTCTTCCCTGGGCAGCGTTGCTTCCAGGATCTCCAGGACCGCCTCGCGGACCGCCTTCTGATCCTCGGTGAGTCCCGTGGTGTTGACCAGTAACTTCATTGTCTTGTCTCCAGTGGTAGTCATGTGTGCTGCGATGTTGTCGTGCCCTGTTGGGCGGTCAGTTGGCGGCGGGTTCCGGTTCTGATGCCGCTCGTTCTGCCATCCCTGCCCTGGTGTAGGCCATGGTCTTCATAAGGCCTCGCTGGACCACCGTGTCGTCCTGATTTACGAGTTCCATCAACCGGACAACCACACCCCGGTCGGGTTTCGAGGTGATCTTGGCGTCCTGCACGGTAGTGCGCAGCCGCACCGTGTCGCCAATAAAGATCGGTGCGAGGAACTGCCATTCGTCCACGCCCAGCGCGGCGATTGCTGTGCCGTCGAAGTCACCCATGCGGGCGCTCAGCCCGGTCACGATCGACATGCCCAGGGTGCCGTGGGCGATCCTCTGCCCAATGGGGGAGCGGCCCGCATATTCGGCATCGGTATGCATGGGGTTGGAATCGCCTGAAATCCACGAGTACATAACGATGTCCGTCTCAGTCACCGTTCTGGCCGGGCTCTCGTTGACGTCACCGATGGTGAAGTCCTCTACGCATTTGCCCATTCCACTGCCCCTTCTACCTGGTTGGCGACCGGCACGGCACTGCCCGTTTGCGGGGTGCTGCCGTGCTCCCGAGGTGCCAAAACGATGAGGGCGTCGACGGCCATGGGTCCGTGCTCCCGGGTGATGCGTACGGGGTTGAGCTCGAGTTCGGTCGCGAGGCCATCGAGGTCACGCACCAGCTGTGAGAAAGCGACGATGGTGTCGGCAAGGGCGTCGATGTCGTAGGGGGCCTGGCCCCGGGCGCCCTCAAGGACCTTGACCAGCGTCATCTCCCCAATGGCTGCCAGGGCGGTCGGACGATCGAGCGGCGTGAGGTAGACCTTGACGTCCTTGAGGATCTCGACCCAGGTGCCCCCGCTGCCGAGCAGGACCAGGGGACCGAATACGGCGTCGAAGCGGGCGCCCAGCAGGATTTCGGGCCCTTCCCCGGCCAACTGCTGCACGCTGTAGCCGACGATTTGGGCGTGTGCGGCCTCCGAGAGCATGCGGGAAGACATGGTAGTCAACGCCTCGCGGACCTCGTCGGCGCTGGTGAGGCCGACGCGTACGCCCCCTACCTCGGATTTGTGCAAAATGTCCGGGGACACGACCTTGAGCACCACCGGGTATCCCATGGCGTCCGCAGCGGCCACTGCCTCGTCCGGCGTCTGGATTACCTGTTCTGCCGGGACCTTGATGCCGTAACGGGCCACGATCTCCTTTGCGGCAGTCTCCGTCAACGCTGTCGCGCCGGAGGTTGCGGCGCCCAGCAATCTGGAGGCGGGATTTCCGACTGCGGCATCGGCGGTGGAGTCCGACAACGGAGACCAATCGGTGCGGGCGTGCCAGTCCATCCATCGTCGGATCGTCCACATGCACCGGGCGGGGGACCGGAACACGGTGACGGAGGCATCGCTGTCGAGATCGCGGCTGCCCGGTCCTTCCAGCCATTCGTTCATCCAAACGGCGGCCAGTGCGGTGTTGGTTTCGCTTGCAACCTCCGCGAGGTAAGGGGCTCGCACGCCAGTGGTTGTCTCGTGGACAAACGTCAGCGGCACCACTACGGCCCCGTAGCCTGGATCGTCACAGAAGGACATCACTGCTGTCTTGAACGTGGAGATGTCCTTGAGTACTTCGGCAGTAAGGTCCGCCGGATTGGCCATGGAACCGAAGCCTGGAACAATGTCTCGGAGGACGGCGGCCGTGGCGTCATCCAGTGCCGGCAGCGGCAAACCGTTTTCTTCAGCCTTATCGGCGCAGATCACGCCTGCCCCGCCCGACGTTGCCATGATCCCCACGCCTGCCCCGTTGGGGCCCTGGGGATTGCGGGAGAAGAACGTCGCGACTTCCAGAAGAGCTTCGAAGTCCTCCACCAGGACCGCGCCGGCCCGGCGGAAGGCTGAGCGGTAGGCCTCGGCGGAACCGGCGAGCGTCCCGGTGTGGGACAGTGCGGCCTTGCTGCTGGCCTCACCGTTGGCGGCCTTGTAGACGATGACAGGTTTTCCGGCCCGACCGGCCTTCAGGATGGCCTCTATGAACCGCCGGCCGTCGGAGATACCCTCCAACAGGCACACGATGACTGAGGTGTCCGGGTCTTCCGCAAGGTAGGACACGTAGTCGGCAACGTCTACATCCACTGAGTTGCCGCAGGCGAGGAACTTGCTGAAGCCCATGCCACGATGCACGCCCTGAAGAAGTGAGTACCCGAGAGCGCCGCTTTGTGAGACGAGGGAGATGCTGCCCGCGTCACCGGAGATCATCTGCCCGCAGTCGGTCATGAAGTTCATGGCGGCCTTGCTCTGGGCATTCACGAGGCCGATGCAGTTAGGGCCGGCGAGCCGCAGGCCGCCTTGCCGGGCAGTAACCAGCAGGCGAAGCTGCGCTGCTTCGCCGTCCAGATCCCCGGTTTCACGGTAACCGGAGGCATAAACCACGGCCCCGCCGATGCCCAGGCGGGCTGCTTCCTGGATGACCGGTTCGGCCAGGTGCTGTCCCACGCAAACGATGACACAGTCGGGGACCTCGGGGAGATCGGCCAGGTTGGCAAAGGTGGGCCGGCCAAGGATCTCGTCATGCTTCGGGTGGATGCCGTAAACGGTCCCCGTGAAGTTGGCGAGGTTCTCGAGCGTCCGGCGCCCGAAGCTGCCCTCGGTGGGCGAAGCGCCCACCACGGCAATGCTTCTCGGCTCGATAAGCCGGCGCAGATCGTCGCGCCCATACAGGGGCCGCTGCTGAATCATGTTCTCTCCTAAATATCAACGGTTGAACCATTGCAATTGTGGCGCTAGTCTCAAGATACGTCAAGAGAGCTTTCCGCAAGGCCGCGGAACCAGCGGCCAGGAATCATCAGGAGCACAGAATGGGCAGAGTGGCAGTCATTGGATATGCAGCAACACCGGTAGGCCGGTTGCAGCCACGGACCGGGGACGCGGGCTCACTTGAGCACGAAGTCCTCGCGGACGTTGTGCTCCGGGCCGTCGAGATGGCCCAGGTGGACAAGTCGGATATTGGGGGCCTGAGCTTCGCGCAGCCTCGTCCGTATACCCAGCAAAAGTACTTCGGGACGTTTATGGCCAGCTATTTGCAGTTGCCCTGTGACGGATTCGTGGCTGAGGTTCTCGGCAACGGAATGACCGGGGGCCTCGCCTTTGAGCATGCTGCCGACAACATCCGCTCGGGACGGGCCAAGGTGGCCCTTGCCCTGGGCGTAAACTACGAGACCGCAATCTCTTCGGGTGAGCACATGATGAGCTCCATGCGCGCCGTCGGGGATGTTGATTTCCAGGCACCCTTCGGTATCACGCCCATCGCGTGGTACGCCATGGACATGATGCGCTACATGCATGAGTTTGGGGCCACCCGCGAGGATGTGGCCACCGTGGCCGTGAAGAACCGCCACCACGCCAGCCTGAATCCGTTGGCCCAGTACCGCAAGCCCATTACCTTGGATGAGGTCATGGCCCAGCCGACTATCGTCTACCCCCTGGGGCTCTATGAAGTGCCCCCGCGAAGCGACGGCGCGGTGTGCCTGGTGTTGGCTGACGAAGATGTGGCCCGCGCCAGCGGCCGGCCCTACGTCCTGGTCCGCGGCACAGGCTTCCACCATGAGGGTGCCCACCAGATCACAGCAACACCCAACGACATGATCGCCCTGAACGCTGCCCAGAAGGCGGGCGGCCAGGCCTTCGCTGAGGCCGGGCTGAAGCCCTCCGATCTTGACTTCGCGGAGCCGTACGCCCCCTGCACTATCGTCGAGGTTCTGGTCAGCGAGGCGCTGGGAATCGTTCCGCGCGGGGCCGGCGCCAAATTTGCGGCCGAGGGCAGGACCTCCTTGGGCGGTGACATTCCCATCTCCACCTCGGGCGGACTGACTTCCCGGGGCCACCCGGCGTACGTCACCCCGCTGTATAACCTCCTGGAAGCCGTGGAGCAGTTGATGCACCAGGCGGGCGACCGTCAGGTCCAGGACGCCTCGGTCGGCCTGGCCACCGCTGAACTTGGCAACTACAACGCAGCTCTTGTGCACATCCTTGAAAGGGTTTCCTGATGATCAACACCGTCCAGCTGAACCACCCCCACCCCTACCCACCGCGGAAGACCCCTTTCACCACCCCGTTCTGGGAGGCGCTGGCAGAAGGGCGTTTCATCAGCACGCGGTTGGGGGCGGACGGGGCCATCACTTTTCCGCCGAGGGACTTCGATCCGGCAACGTGGAGCAGGGACATCGAGTGGGTGGAACTATCCGGGCGCGGCACACTCTACTCAGTGACGTCCGTCCATGCAGCTCCGGAGGCGTTCCGTGAGTTCACTCCGTACCAGGTTGCGATCGTCGACCTGGACGACGGGCCCCGTCTGGCCACTGCGTTCCTTGGGCCGGTGGACACGCCGCTGGATTCACCGATAGAAATCGTGGCAATGAGATACACCGACGAAGTTGCTTTCGCCGCCAGGCCTCTGGTCGACTGAAGCCGTGACGGGGGCATTCCAGCCATTCGCCAGCGTCAGGCCAAGGCGTGCGGTGGATGAGATCATCGAACAGATTCGAAGCCGTATCCAGTCCAATGAGCTCAATCCGGGTGAAAGACTACCCAGCGAACGGGATCTGGCGGAGCAGCTCGGCGTGAGCCGGAACACCCTTCGTGAGGCTCTTCGGATGCTGGAATCCTCCGGGCTCGTCACACTGAAGAAAGGATCCACCGGCGGCGCGTTCCTCAACGACTCGAATTCGGCAGCCCTGGCCCAGGGCCTGCTCGATGGGATGGGGCTGCGGCAGTACGACGCCAAGGAACTCATCGATGTCCGTCTCATCCTAGTGAACTACGTCGCTGAAAAGGCGTGTCTTCACTCCACAGACGCTGAGATTGAGGAACTGGCCGACGTCGTGAGTTCCTCGGAGGAAGCCGAAGCCAACAACCTCGACTTCGAGGATCGTCTGGAACGCCACATCCTGTTTCACCGGAAGCTCGCTCAGATCGCCCACAATGGGATTTCTGAGGCGCTGACGGGACCGCTCCTGGAAATTACGCGGCACTTTCATCAGAATGCTGGCCCCACCGGTGGTTTGGAGACCCACGGAACCCGCCGTCAACTCGTGCAGGCGCTAAGGGACCGGGACCCGCACGCCGCAAAGCGGGCATTGACGAAACACTTTGATCTGCTCCACCGCCGCATCCAAGCCGGGGATCTAGCGTAGCCGGCCACCAAAAAGGAAGCCAGTCCCGGGTCAGGCCCGGGACTGGCTTTTCCATGCTTCTGAGCTGCACGTGCAGTCCTTCTGCAGTTCCGTCCCGAATTTGCTGACACTGGCTATTTCGCCGTCACGCCCGGACCTGGAGATCCCCCTCGAAGGCTCAGCAGACCGGCCGCGACTACCGTAGCCACGATGCCCTCGGTATGTGTATGGTTGATCCATTACGTGGGTGACTGAAGTCTCACACGTGATAACGCCGTAGAGAATTTTGTTTCATGAGCCGGATGCCAAATCAACGTAGGCGGGCACCCGAGCCAGACAAGGGTCGCTGCGGCTACGATACTCGAACGTATGGATATCACCCACGCCGGTGAAACGAAGGTAGACAGTGGATTACTCAGCTCAGCCGTTCGCGCAGGTACAGCCGCGCCGCGCCGTGGATGCAATCATGAAGCAGATCCGCGACCGCATCCAATCCAACGAACTCAGGCCAGGTCAGAAGCTGCCCGCCGAGCGGTTGTTGGCGGAGCAAATGGGCGTGAGTCGGAACACCGTGCGTGAAGCTATTCGCATGTTGGAGGTCTCCGGCCTGGTCACCTTGAAGAAGGGGGCAACAGGCGGTGCGTTCCTCAATGATTCGAACACGGCTGCCTTATCGCAGAATATTCGCGATGGCATCAACCTTAACCAGTACGACGCTACCGATCTCATCGACGTGCGTTTGGTGTTGGAGACTTACGCTGTCGAGCGGGCCTGCCTCCACGCGACGGACGAAGAGATCGATGAATTGGCTGCAATTGCCCGGCAGTCAAAACTTGCGGAGAGTTCCGAACCGAGTTATGAACGCCGGCTGGTTCTGCACATGGATTTTCACCGGAAGCTCGCCACTTTCGCCCATAACCGCGTGCTCGAGGTATTGACCGAGCCGTTGCTGGAAATGACCCGGCAGTTCCACCTGAAGTCCGGACCGGCCGCGGGAATGGAAACTCACGAACTCCGTGCCCGCTTGGTCCAGGCAATCCGGGACCGCGATTCTGAAGCTGCCACAAAGGTCTTGGCTGAACACTTCAAGGCACTGCAAGAGCGCATCTTTGCCGTTACCCTCCACAGCTGAAAATGACTGATGCTCCGGAGCCTCTGCATGGGCTCCGGAGCATCTGTTTTCAGAACTACTTGCCGATAGCTGCGGCACGCTCCGTTGCTCCGGCGTGGCCGGACTCCGCTGCCAGCGCAGCGATGTCCCGTCCCATGCGGTAGCCAAACACCAGGGCCGGGCCGATATGGGAGCCGTATCCTGGGTAGCCGCCGCCGAACACGGAGACTGCAGCGGCGCCCACCGAGAACAGCCCGGGGATGCGGGATCCGTCGGGCCGGATCACCGCGTGGCGTGAGTCAACGTCGATTCCGGCGAAGGTCCCCAGATCGCCCATGCGCACTTTTGCGGCGAAGTACGGACCTTTGTCCAAGGGTGCCAGGTTCGGATTAGGCTTATGATCCATGTCGCCGCGGAAGTGGTTGTAGGCAGTAGAGCCACGGCCGAACTCGCTATCCTCGCCGGCGGCGGCGTCCCGGTTGAAGCGCTCAATGGTGGCCGTCAGCCCGGCCGCGTCAACGCCGATTTTCCGGGCCAGCTTTTCCAGTGTGTTGCCCTTAACCAGGTAACCCATCTTGTAGAACAAGGCCCGGGGGATTGGCCAAGGCTTGGCATAGCCAATGCCGTACTTGTCCATGAGCTTCCTGTCGCCCACAATCCACGCGTAGACAGAGTCCTCGTCCTTCATGTGCGCCAGCATCTGTCCACCAAAGTCGTGGTAGCTGAGAGCTTCGTTCCCGAATCGCTTGCCGTTGCGGTCCACCGTGATCATGCCCGGCAGCCCGATCTGGCGCAGGTGCGGGAAGAGGCGCTCTGCACCGGTGCGCAGGTACTTGAAGACCGTGACGGGCGCCCATGAGCCTACCGAGGAGACCTCGGCGTTGATCCTGCCGCCGACCTTCATGGCCATCCGTGCCGAGGAGCCGTCATGGCCCTGGGTCGGGGTGAAGTGCTCCCCGCCGTTGCGGTCATGCGGAAAGTACTGCCTGCGCAGGGCATCGTCTCCGGAGAAGCCGCCGCCGGCCAACACCACGCCCAGCCTTGCCTCCACCCGGCCTGCGTGTTCGCCGGAAAGGACCGCACCGGTGACCACGCCGCCGTCGTCAATTACCAACTCCTCCGCGGGAGTGGAGGTCCACACGCGCACGCCCGCGTCCAGTGCGGAAGCGACCATGCGGGTCATCAGGGCCG
The DNA here is from genome assembly GCF_056395875.1 of Arthrobacter sp. 05T45. Classification (NCBI taxonomy): domain Bacteria; kingdom Bacillati; phylum Actinomycetota; class Actinomycetes; order Micrococcales; family Micrococcaceae; genus Arthrobacter; species Arthrobacter sp. 05T45. The sequence goes on from NZ_JBFTKI010000014.1 coordinate 91,479, forward strand.
AGCCGTTAGTGCGCCTGAGGGGCTGCTGGAACAGCGCAGTGTCCGCCCAGGTCCTCAGCAGTTTGCCGGCCGTGTAGGTAAAGGCCTTTACGGACTGATTGGCCTTCAGGATCGTGCTCAGGTCCGGGCCCACCTGCGGCATGTAGCCGAAAACGGTGTAAGAGCTAAGGTACGGCTGCAGCTCCTTGCGGCGGTTGCCCAGCATGCGGATGTCGGCATCGGTGGGCAGGATGGCGCGGCCGCCGAGTTTGGCGCCCGGCAGGTCCATCTGATAGTCCGGCGCCTTCTCGGGATAGCTGAAGGTCACTTTGGTGTGGTTCTCGAAGAAATCAATGGCTTCCGGAACGGTGTCCAGGAACCCGTCGATGCCGTCCTTGTTGTAAGTCTCCGGCGCCAGGGCCCTCAAGTACTTTTCGGCTTCGGCCCGGGTGTCGCCCGTGGCCGCAGCGCCCTTGCGGTTGCCCGGGACCCAGGCCCATCCGGCGGATAGCGCGGTGGTGCCGCCGAAATGCGGAGACTTTTCCGCAACGATGACATTCAGGCCGTCATGCGCAGCCCGCAGTGCTGTAGCCATGCCGGCCGCGCCGGAACCGACGATAAGTATGTCGCAGCGGTGGGTAGTGGGGGTGTCAGTCATGACTGTTTCCTAGCGTTTGGAGGACAAGGCAGCGCTGCCTGAAGGGGTGAGGGGCGTTGCTGAAGCGTCGAGTTCGAGATCCACATAGGCGAGGTCCTGCACGTTCGGCAGTGAGTAGGGCTTGATGGCCTCGTGAAGGGGGTGGGTGTTGTAGACGGCGAGTGCATTGCGGTCCTGGAAGTCCGCAACGATGACGTGGTCCCATGATCTGTCCGTCTTCAAAACGTCAGGTCCGTGGACGAGTGAAAGCAGACCGGGGATATTGCCTTCCAGCAACTCCAGGCCGGTGATCCAGCCGGCGCGGATTTCATCGGTGAAGCTGTCCTTCCAGCGGAACATGACGATGTGCCGGATCATGCGGGCACCGACTCGGACTCGGCAGTGTAATGGGCCGGCTGATTGGCCAATCGTCGGCCGGCCAGGTAGGCCATGGTCATCAGCGGGCCCAGGGTAGCCCCGGCGCCGGGGTATCCGGCGGCGTAGGGGCTCTCGGTGGTGTTGCCGGCGGCGAAGAGGCCAGGGATGGTGTTTCCGTCGACGTCGAGGACCTGGCCGTTGCCGTCAGTAGCCACACCTCCGCAGGTCCCGAAGGCTCCGTTGACCACCTCGAGGGCGTAGTAAGGCCCGTACTGCAGCGGCCCCAGCGAAGGGTTGGGCCACTGGTTATCCGCGTCCCCCCAATACCGGTCGTACTCTGAAGACCCGCGGCCGAAGTCCGGGTCCTCGCCCTGAAGGGCGTTGGCGTTGAACCGCTCCACAGTGGCTTCGAGGTTCTCTGTGGGGACGCCGATCCGGGAAGCGAGGTCGGCAAGCGTCGGTGCTTCGATGAGCCAGGCCGGGGTTGGGTCGCCGGCGCGGTGGTCCATGATGCCATAGCGCTCCAGGTAGGACTGGTCGAAGACCACGTGGGCCGGGGTGTTCAGTGTCTGGTTGTTCGCCGAATCCCAGGAGTGCAGCACACGGGCCAGGTCGTTGTAGTTCTGTGCCTCATTCGCGAAGCGCTGGCCGTGGCGGTTGATCATGATGGAGCCGGGCCCCTGGCGCTCGAACCGCAGCAGCGAACCGACAGGTTCCCCGTCCCGCATTGTCCCGGTCAGGGACATAGGCGCCCACCAGGCTTCGCGAGTACCGCGGGTCATGGCGCCGATGCGCTGGGCCATCTTCAGGGCGTCACCCGTATTTGAGGGCGGTGAGCACATGGTGTAGACGCGGGTGGCGAGCATCGAGTCTGCCAGCTGCCGGTCCCACTCAAAACCGCCCGCGGCCAGCACCACGCCTGCGCTCGCTTCGAACTCGGTACCGTCACTGAGTACGACGCCGGTCACACCACTCTCGCGGGTCAGGAGCCTTTTAGCGCGGGCCCCGACAGCGAAATGAACACCATTTTTGAGGCATGCGCTGATGAGCATGGCTACAAGGGAGTGGCCCTTGGCTGCAAACCCGTTGGCCTGACGCTCATTCAGTTCGTCCCACGGGAAAGCGGTGAAGGCGCCCCAGTCCTCGTATTCCTGCATGGTGTAGGGAAGCCGGCCGTCCGTGCGGACGTGCTCGGCCATCGGGCCGAGGGCCTCGTTGCAGTTGAACAGCTCGGGCTCCACCGTTCTGCCGCCCTTAATGGCACCGGGCAGATCCTGTCGGTAGTCTGGAAAGTTGTCGAGGAAGATGAATCGCACTCCGAGTTCGTCCGCCGCGAAGCGGAGCATTGTGTCGCCGTGGTCCAGGGCCGCGTCGAGCAGTTCGGACCGGCCGCGGCCGCGGGCCACGGCCTCCACGTACTCACGGCCGGCGGACTTTGAATCGTTGATGCCGGCTTCGCGTGCGTAGTGGTTGTCCACCACCCAGAGCATGCCTCCGGACACTGCGGAAGTGCCTCCCAGCAGCTCGGATTTCTCCAAAACGATTACGGACTGGCCTGCATGGGCTGCGGTGGCAGCGGCCGTGAGTGCGCCCGCACCGGAGCCCACCACGACGACGTCATAGCGGCCGGCGTTCTCAGCATTGAGGATGCGCATTTGGTTATTTCACTCTCCGTGGGTCTGACGTCCAGCGGGATGGCTGGAGCAATTCCCTGATCGTGGCACGGTGGCAGGCGCTTACCGAGGTGGTGTTCCATTGATTCGAACGGTTGAGTCGTTGAACGGAAGAGGCTGCTGTGCAGCGACTGACGTTCGCTGGCGGCCTACGCTGGCGTTGAGTTCGGTGCGGGGAGGCTCCGGCGAAGTGTGCCCACGGGTGCAGGGTTATAGCCAAGGCGACGGGAAATGGCTCGGGCGGCCATCTGCATCTGGGGTACCAGTGCCGGAACGTTTTCCTGGCCCCTGGTGACGATAGCGGTGAGGCAGGCCAAGGGTTGATCCCCATCCGCGAAGATGGGCACGGAGATCCCGCTGGACTCATCCACAATGATTCCGGCCATGGAGCAATATCCGGTCTGGCGGATGATGGCCAAGACTTTCCGCAGCTCGTGCGGATCTGTGACCGTGGCATCTGTCAGTTTCTCCAGGCGCCGGCTCAGGAACCGTTCCTGGTCTTCTTCGGGGGCGAAAGCCATGAAGACCAAGCCGCCCGAACAGCCATGGACCGGGAGGCGGCCGGCGATCCTGGTGATGTTGACGACGGACTCGTTGAGGGCGAGACGCTCGATGTAAAGCACATCCGTGCCCTCAAGTACGCCCAGCGAAATGTTGTGGCCCGTGTGGGCGGCTAGATCCTCCATGACCGGCAGGGCGGACTCGCGAAGGCTCGCGGCCCGGGAGCCGCGCGAGGCCAGCTCCCAGAGCCGGTGGCCGTGCCGCAGCCGTCCGGAAGGGTCGCGGACCAGCAGGCCCTCAATCTCCAGTTCGCCTACGAGGCGATGCACTGTGGATAGGGGCAGGTCGACCTTACGGCTTAGCTCCCGCAATTGAAGAGCAGGGGCCTCATCCGCAAATGCAGCAAGAATCCGCACAACGCGGTGGATGACGGACTCCCCGGAAGTGGAATTGGCCACGGACGCCTCTCAATAGGGAAGTACTTCATTATACCGATGAACGGAACACCCTGAGCAGTCCGCTCGGCCGGTGGGCGAGCCTTCATGCCAGCGACCTGGGCCGAGCCGGGGCGGGAACTGCACCAACTGGTTGCCGATTGCACCGTTGACTACACGTCCTCGCCAGGGGGAGCGCCTGTCGCCAAGACCGGTGTTGACTATATGGCTTAGATCACTATTATTGGAGCAATGGTTCCTCCATTGACAGCCTCTCTGATGGGTTTCCTCTTCCAGCCTTTGAACTGCTGGACACCCCTGCTTCGATGCAGCCGTCCCGGGAATCTTCACTCAAACGGGGTTTATCCTCACACAAAGGAGTGTTATGTCCACAACAAGTGAACAGGTGCGCGTGTTAACGCCTGAACAGAAGGATAAGGAAGTCCGTCGTGTCGTTGGCTCAAGCTTTCTCGGAAGTGTCATCGAGTACTACGACTTTTTCGTCTATGCCTCCGCAGCGTCGCTGGTGTTCGGCCCGGTGTTCTTCTCCAACCTGGACCCCTTGGCCGGCACAATTGCCTCCTTGGCAACCTTCGCGGCCGGTTACGTTGCCCGTCCGGTGGGAGGCCTGATCTTCGGCCACTTCGGTGACCGGCTCGGGCGCAAGAAAATGCTCGTCCTCTCTATGACCGGCATGGGCGTCGGCTCATTCCTGATGGGCCTGATTCCCCCGGCTAATGCCATTGGATCGTGGGGCGCCGTAATACTCGTTACGCTGCGCGTAATTCAAGGAATCTGTGTGGGCGGCGAATGGGGCGGCGCTGCCTTGATGTCCCTGGAGCATGCCAAGGCGAAAAAACGCGGCTTTGCGGCGTCGTTCGCTACCGCCGGCAGCTCGTTTGGTACTTTCCTTGGAACCGGTGCCATGGGTGTTGTTGCACTGCTGCCCCACGATGCTTTCCTTGCCTGGGGATGGCGCCTGCCTTTCCTTGCTTCCGCGGCCTTGCTGGTGATCGGCCTGATCATCCGCTCCAAGGTTTCCGAGAGCCCTGTCTTCGAAGCCGCCATGGCTGCGCAAGAGGCAAAGAAGAAGGAATCCGCTCCTCTTATGGAAGTACTTCGGCATCCCAAAATCCTCATCCTGACCACCTTGAGTTGCATTTCGTTGTTCAGCATGTCCGCCATGATCAGCACCTTCGGACCAACCTATGCTGTCGCAGGCGGTGCCAGCAGCTCCAGCGTTCTGTTCGGCTTGTCCATCAGCGGGCTTTTCTCTTCTGCAGGGGTCCTGGTCTTCGGCAAACTGTCGGATACGTTGGGCCGCCGCTGGCTCATGATGGCAGGTGGCATTGCAGTCGCGCTGTTGACCTATCCACTCTTCGCGGCAATTGGGTCCGGAACTATCGCGCTGGTCTTTATCGCCTTCGTGACACTAAAGGTCCTCTACTCGATGATCTATGGTCCGATGGCGGCATTTCTTGCCGAGCAGTATCCTCCCCGGTCGCGGTACACCGGCATCTCGCTCAGTTACCAGCTGGCCAGTTTGATTGGCGCCGGATTCACCCCTGTTATCCTTGCTTCGCTTTACGCTGCATCCGGCAAGGACATCGGTCCCGTCATCTGGTTCATGATGGGCATGTGCGCGATCAGCGTGGTGGCCGTTTTCCTCACACGTGAGACTAAGGACAACGACATCATGACGGGCGCTGCGGTTAAAGACTTTGCTACCAACCGTAGCGCGGTCGGCCCAGGCCGCTGACCCGACTCACAACCACCAGAATCGGGTCATTGGTGGCGCTGAGCGGCGACTGAATGCAGGCAGGCCCAGACAAAGCGTCTGGGCCTGCCTGTGCTCATCGCAGTCGGTGGTCTAACCGCCGTTTCCGTTCCCGCCTGGTTCTCCAGGGTTCCGCGCTTATGTTCGTCTCGGTTCTCTCCATCCGGGAAACCATGGGAACTGGACTCGAACGGGCTAACACCTGTGCATTTCTTCTGCTACGCACTGTACAAGATCGCTATGAACGATCGACGGCGGGGTGTCGCAGCGCTCGGCGTGGCCGTGCCACTGCGTGAAAAGTGCGCCAAGCGCTGGTCCCGTCCTCCAAATGGCGGCCAGGGGTATTAGCAGGCAACTTACGGAAACACGACAGCAGCATCGCCAATGAACGGAAAAGCGTAGCGGCCGTTCGATGTCGCACCACTAACAGCAAAGTCATCCACCGCCCCTGCGGGGCCTACATTAAAGCGAGACAAACCGTGGCAGCACGCAAAATCATCACCACCCAGGTGGCCATCATGGGAGCCGGCCCCGCCGGCCTGATGCTCTCCCACCTGCTGGCCAAGGCTGGCATCGAATCGACCGTGATCGAGATCCGCAGCCACAAGCAGATTTCCGAAACGGTCCGCGCGGGAATCCTGGAACACGGCACCGTCAACCTCCTTGTGGACAGCGGCGTCTCGGAGCGGGTGCTGCGCGAGGGCGACCGTCACGACGGCATCGAGCTGCGGTTCCACGGGGAAAGCCACCGCATCGACTTCAAAGAACTGGTGGGGGAGTCCGTCTGGCTGTACCCGCAGACGGACGTCTTCCTGGATCTCGCAGCACGGCGTAAGGCCGATGGCGGGGACGTCCGCTACAGCGTTACGGACACCACCGTCAACGACCTTGAGGGCAAACCGAGGGTCTGGTTCACCGACGCCGAGGGCGTGGAGTTCGAGATCCAGGCCGAGTTCCTGGTGGGCGCGGACGGTTCACGCAGCTACTGCCGGCGGCAGGTGCCGGAGGCCTCGCGGACGCAGTACTTCCACGAATACCCCTTCGCCTGGTTTGGGATCCTGGCCGAAGCCCAGCGCAGCTCTGATGAGCTGATCTATGCCAGCTCGGACAACGGGTTCGCCCTCATCAGCCAGCGCACCGAAACCGTCCAGCGGATGTACTTCCAGTGCGATCCCAAGGAAAACGTGGCCGAGTGGGACGACGACCGGATCTGGGCCGAGTTCCGCAGCCGGGTCAACGGAAACGGCTTCGAGCTGAAGGAGGGCCCGGTCATCGACAAGATGGTCCTGCCGTTCCGGAGCTTTGTGCACACCCCCATGCGGCACGGCAACCTGTTCCTGGCCGGCGATGCCGCCCACACAGTCCCGCCCACCGGCGCCAAGGGCCTGAACCTGGCCATCCAGGACGTAAAAGTGCTCTTTGAGGGGCTGGAATCCTTCTACAGCAACGGCTCAACGGCCTCGCTGGACAGCTACAGCGACCGCGCCCTTGAGCGAGTGTGGAAGGCCCAGCAGTTCTCCTACTGGATGACCACCATGCTGCACACCCCCACGGATGCGGGCGACTTTTCCCGGGCACGGCAGTTGGGCGAACTCAATTCCGTGGTGTCATCCAAGCACGGCATGGCATACCTTGCCGAGGCGTACACCGGCTGGCCAGGGGCACGGTAAGAGGCACCAAGCCAGCTGACACGTATCCCTTCAACACCCAGCAAAGTGTCGGCGATTCATCGACCACCAACCGGAAGTAGTCCTGTGCGATACATCAAGCTTCGCGACCTCACCGTCTCCGCGATCGGGCTCGGCTGCATGGGAATGTCCCATCTCTACACGGGCCATCAGCAGGCAGAAAACGAGTCCATCCGCACCATCCATCGCGCCTTGGATCTGGGCGTGACCCACTTTGACAGCGCCGAGCTTTACGGACCTTTCAAGAATGAAGTACTCCTGGGAAAGGCCCTGAAGGGCCGCCGCGGCCAGGTGGTTCTCACGTCCAAGTTCGGTCTGATCTCGCACGTGGGGAAGGCCGGGCCCGTGGATAGTTCGGCGTCAAACATCCGCGCCGCAGTGGAAGGCTCCCTCGCGCGCCTCGGCACCGATTACATCGACCTCTACTACCAGCACCGGGTGGACAGGGCGGTGCCCATTGAAGACGTCATGGGAACGCTGACCGAGCTCATTGCCGAGGGAAAGATCCGGCATATTGGTCTTTCCGAAGCCGGGCCGGACACCATTCGGCGCGCCAATGCGGTCTACCCGGTTACCGCGCTGCAGTCCGAATACTCGCTGTGGACACGTGATGGCGATGATGGAACCCTGGAACTGCTGAAGGAACTCGGGATCGGTTTCGTGCCCTATTCGCCTCTCGGCCGCGGTCTGCTCACCGGGAAGATTCTGTCCCTTAGCCAGCTCGATCAAGATGACTGGCGTTTGAGCAACCCGCGCTTCATGGACGGTGCATTGGACAAAAATCTCATTGTGCTGAAGGAAGTGGAATCCGTGGCCCGGCAAGCGGGTGCCACGCTTTCCCAGGTGGCGCTGGCCTGGCTGCTGAGCAAAGGGAAGGACTGGTCGGCGATTCCTGGCACCACCCGGGTTGAACACCTGGAAGAAGACTTGCTGGCGGTGAACGTGAAACTCAGCCCGGAACAACTCAATGCCCTGGATAGCCTCACGCAGCCGGTGGGCGATCATCATACCGCCGCCCAGATGCGGCTCTTCGACCGCGAAAACTCGCTCAGCACCCAGGCTGGGCGATAGCCGTATGTCTGTGCATCCTAAGGTAGTTTTCCTCGGTCACAGCGAGGCCGGGTCCGCCATTGCCGGCGAGCTGATCAAGGCTGGGTTCGACGTCGTCGGTTTCGATTCCGCGGTGAGCAAGTCACCCGTCGCGCCTAGGGCGGCGAGCCTTGAGGAGGCAGTAGCCGGCGCTGCCGTGGTTCTTTCCCTGGGCCCCTATACGGCGCCGTCCAGGGTTGCCGAGCGCGTGGTGCCCCTCCTTGGCAAGGGTGCGCATTACGGGGACCTGAGCACCGGCACGCCTGCCGTGAAAAAGGAACTTGCCGCGTTGTTTGACGACGGCATATATGCGGATATCGCAGTTGCCGAGCAGGATCCGGTGGCCGGCGAAATACCAGCTCTGGATGTCGCCGGCACCGGCGCCAGGAAGCTGATCGAACTGCTTAAGCCGTCCGGGCTGGGCTTGGAGTATGTTTCCGAGGTGGCGGGCGAAGCAACGGCGCGCCGGCTCTTCCGCAGCCTGCTGGCCAAAGGTATGGCAGGAGTCATCACGGACAGCCTGTGGGCCGCGGAGAGCCTGGGCCTGCAGAACTGGGCTTACCAGGAGATTCTGGAGGAATTCGAATCCCATTCAGCCGAGACGGCCAAGCGGTATCTTTCGGGTACCGCCCTGCACGTCAAGCGGCGCCAGATTGAAATAATGGACGTCGTGGGGATGCTCAACGAGACCGGTTACGAGAGCACCATGATCGCGGCCATCGAGTTCACCTACGGACGTATCCTCCATGGAAAAAAGATTCCGTTCAGCAAGGCGCAGTAGTTGCTGCGGGGCTAGCCAGACAACGTGAGGGGTGCTCCTTCGCTCGAAACCAACTGTCAAGACAATTGATATCCGAGCGACGGAGCACCCCTTTGTCGGTTAAAGTCTCGCTTTGAGTGGCTGCACTGGACCCCCTGCTTAGTAGGCGAGCTGCTGCTGCAACGCGTCGAGCACCACGTAGCAGGGGAGAACCTGGCCCACGCTGGAGTTGGGCTCGCGCTTTTCCTTGATGGCAGCCACGAACTCGCGGTCCTGCAGTTCGATGCCGTTCATGGATACCGCCACGTTGGAGACGTCGATGGGATTCTCTTTTCCATCGACAAGGTCGTCATACCGTGCGATGTAGGTGTTGGTGTCACCGATGTAGCGGAAGAACGTCCCGATGGGGCCGTCGTTGTTGAAGGAGAGTGACAGGGTACAAATCTTGCCTGTTTCGGTTTGGAGCTGGATGGACATGTCCATCGCTATGCCAAGCTCAGGATGCTTGGGCCCCTGGATGGCGTTGGCTTTCACGATTTTTTCGCCGGTCTGGTATTGGAACAGGTCCACAGTGTGGGCGGCATGGTGCCACAGCAAGTGGTCGGTCCAGGACCGGGCGTGGCCCAGGGCGTTGGCATTGGTGCGCCGGAAAAAGTAGGTCTGCACATCCATTTGCTGGATGGCGAATTCGCCAGCGCTGATCTTGTTGTGCACAAATTGGTGCGACGGATTAAACCGGCGTGTGTGGCCGGCCATGGCAACGAGGCCCGTCTCCTTTTGCACGTCCACGATTTCCTGCATGCCCGCCAGGGAGTCAGCCATCGGGATCTCAACCATGACGTGCTTGCCCGCACGCAGGGCCTCCAGGGTCTGGGCATGATGCATCTGCGTAGGCGTTGCAAGAACAACGCCGTCCAGGTCGTCCTGGGCCAGCAGTTCGGAGTAGTTGGTGAAGGCGGCCTTCGCCCCATATTTGGCGGCTACCTCCTTCGCGATGTCCATCTTGCTGTGGGCAACATACTGGATCTTGGCGTCAAGGATTTGGGTCAGGGCGTCGAGGTGCTTGTGGCCGAAGGCGCCCAGGCCTACGACGGCAATATTGACAGTCATGCGTCTCCTTCTTTAGGGGTAAGGATCAGGTGGCCAACGGAGGTGTTGGAAGCGGGCACATGGTTGAACCGGTGGACCTCGTCGACTTTGTCGCCGAGGGCGCCGCGCATGATGAGCCACATGATGAGTTCAACGCCTTCAGAACCTGCTTCCCTCATGTATTCGAGGTGGGGCTTGTACTGGAGCACTTCGGGCTGGTCGATGAGATCGTCCATAAACTTTTGGTCCCAGGGCAGGTTGATCAGTCCCGCGCGGGCGCCCTGAATTTGGTGGCTCATGCCGCCGGTGCCCCAGACCTGGACGTTAAGGTCCTCGTCGAATTCTTCCACCGCCCGCCGGATGGCCTTACCGAGGGAGAGGCAGCGTTCGCCGGAGGGCTGGGGGTACATCACGACATTCACGGCCAGGGGTATGACCTTGGAAGGCCATTTGTCTGGAGTGCCGTACATCAGTGACAGGGGAACTGTGAGGCCGTGGTCCACCTCGAGCACGTTCAAGACAGTCAGGTCGAAGTCATCAAGGATGAGGGAGGCAGCCAGATGGGTTGCGAGCTCTGGAGCCCCTTCGACGGACGGTACGGGCCTGGGCCCGTAGCCCTCGTCGCAGACCTCGAATGATTCGGCTACACCGATGGCGAAGGTCGGCATGATTTCCATGCCGAAGTACGAAGCGTGGTCGTTGTAGACGATGATTGCCACGTCAGGATTGTTGGTCTTGATCCAGCTTTTCGAGAACTCGTATCCCTGGAACATCGGCTTCCAGTAATCGTCCTCTGTACGGCCCATGTCGATCGCTGCGCCGACTGCGGGCACGTGGCTGGTCGCGATCCCAGCTGTAATTTTTGCCATTATGCTTCGTCCCGTTCCTTCTTGGAGCGCCATCCTTCAATGTTGCGGCCGCCGGCGAGCATCATTGCCTGGTACTGCTCCACGTTCATATCGGTCATCGTGCTTACGGCCTGGACGTAGGACAGTCCTTCCGCCGCGAAAATCTTGGACAGGAAGTAGACGTTGCCTCCGTTGTCGAGCATTTTCTGGAAGTCACGGGTAAGGACGGCCTGTTTCTGGTCCTCCGTCATCTCCCACTCGTCCAGGTAAGAGCGCTCGTCCGCTAAGAACCTCCTGCGGTTTTCCTCCTTGCGAAGGCTCATGCAAAACTCGTTCAGCTGGAAGCCCTCGCGGCCCTTCTCAAGAGTGAAGATGGTTGTGCCCGGAAGGTCCTTGAACTGTTCAAAATCTGGCTTCATGGTCAGCTCCAATAAAGGTAGTTGGGGTTGGCTACGAGCAACTTCTCCTGCAAAGCCGGCGTAGTTGCTATGGACGGGACGTAGTCCACGAGGATTCCGTCGTCGGGCATCTCCTGTTTCATGTTGGGGTGCGGCCAATCCGTCCCCCACAGGACGCGGTCTGGGAACTCCTCCACGACGGTTCTGGCAAACGGCGCAACGTCCGCGTAGGCAGGTGCTCCACTGACCGTGATGCGGTCCGGGCAACTGACCTTCGAGATGACGTTGGAGTTCTCCTGCATGAAGCGCAGGAAATCGCCAAACTCTGCGCCGTCCACGGGTTTGGTGACGTCAGGGCGGCCCATGTGGTCGATCACGATTGGAATGTTCAGGGAAGTGAAGAAGTCCCATTTTTCCCGGAGATCCGAGGGTTCGAAGTAGAGCACAACGTGCCAGCCCAGCGGACGGATTTTCTCAATGATGTCGCGGTAATACTCGTCGGGCTTGGGGTCCACCAAGCGTTTGACGTAGTTGAATCGGACGCCTCGGACGCCCAGTTCGTGCATCTGTGCCAGTACCGCCGGAGTTACCGAGGGCTTTAGGGCGACGACGCCGCGCGCCCTGTCGTTCGAGTTCGCCAGGACATCCAAGAGGGCGGAATTATCCGTACCGTGGCAGGTTGCCTGAACCACTACGTTTTTCTCGAAGCCGAGAAAGTCGCGCAACGCGAAGAGCTGTTCCCTGCTGGCGTCGCACGGGGTGTATTTCCGTTCATGAGCGAAAGGAAAGATGCTGCCTGGCCCGAAAACGTGGCAGTGGGCATCGACGGCACCGGCTGGAACCTGAAACGTCGGCTTGCTGGGGGTGGGATCCCAGTCGAGCCAGTCGGAATCCTTCACGAAGGTGAGTGTGTTCATGAGACCAAGACTTTCGTCGTCTGGTTGAGGCGTGGAAAGACTGTGCGGGCGTTGTTGGCGAAGATGTCTTCGCGTTCTGGCCGGGAAATGTCAGCGGCGTCGATGTAGCGCTTGGTGTCGTCAAAATACTGGCCCGTCTGGGGATCGGTGCCGCGTACGGCGCCGATCATTTCGGAACCAAAAAGAATGTTCTTGTTGTCGATGACGCCAAGCAACAGGTCGATGCCGGGCTGGTGGTAAACGCAGGTGTCGAAGAAGACGTTGTTCATCAGGTGTGTATCAAGGGCCGGCTGCTTCAACATGTCTGCAAGTCCGCGGTAGCGGCCCCAGTGATAGGGGACGGCTCCGCCGCCGTGGGGAATGATGAACCGCAGCGCCGGGAAGTCTTTGAACAGGTCACCCTGAAGCAGCTGCATGAACGCGGTGGTGTCTGCGTTCATGTAGTGCGCACCGGTGGCGTGGAAGTTGGAGTTGCACGACGCCGAAACGTGAATCATGGCGGGAACGTCCAGCTCCACCATCTTTTCGTACAGGGGGTACCAGTAATTGTCCGTCAACGGCGTTGTCTGCCACATCCCGCCGCTGGGGTCAGGGTTGAGGTTGCAGCCGATGAAGCCGAGCTCGTTGACGCAGCGCTCGAGCTCATTGATTGATTCAGTGAGATCGGCACCGGGGGACTGCGGCAGCTGACAGACACCGATGAATGACTCAGGAAAGAGATCCACGACGCGTTTGATCAGGTTGTTGCACGCAACGGTCCATTCAAGGCTGATCCGCTGGTCACCCTCGTGGTGGCCCATGGCGGACGCCCGTGGAGAAAAGATCGTTAGATCAATGCCGCGCTCGTTGATGAGGCGCAACTGGTTCTTCTCGACAGAGTCGATGATGCTCTGGTCGGAAATCTCCGGGTAGGCAGGGCTGGGCTTGCCGGCCTTGAATGCTGCCAGCTGATCGATCCGCCACTGATTGTGAAGTTCCGGGGCAGTTGTGTAATGGCCGTGGCAATCAATGATCATGTGTTCTCCCGGAATATTTGAGGGACATAAACGGAGCCCGACATCAACATGCGGGCGGTGCGGAGTAAGGCGGACTTGGTCACGACGGGCTGGTCCGAGGAGTTACCGACTTCCATCTGGACTGTAAAGAACCCGGAGGGGTGCTCGACCTGGACCTCGATACCGGTACCGTCGCCGCGGCCCGGTGTATCCGGTGACCCGATTTTCTCGGCGACACTGCCCTTGAGCACACATGCGGTGGCTACCGAGACTGCACCGAGAACACCGATGGATTCATGGACCCTGTGCGGGATAAAGGTGCGGGTGCTGATGGCCCCCCCTCCCTTGGCTGGTGCAAGCAGGCTCATCTTGGGAACCGTCTTGTTGGTTACATCGCCGAGGTTCATGAGGGGTCCGAGCTGAAGGCGGATCTCTTCCACCTGGCCCCTCAGCTTCGAATTTGCCTCGAGTTCGGCCGGAGTCTCATAGCCCGTCATGCCAAAATCGGAAGCGTTGAGGCAGGCCACCGGCATGCCGTTATCAACGCAGGTGACCTCTACTCCGTTGACGACGTCGGTCACGTTGCCTGTAGGCAGCAGCGAACCACAGCTTGAGCCAGAGACATCCTCGAAATTGATAGTGATGGGCGCGTGCGTCCCAGGAACGCCGTCGATGCGGGCGGAACCGGCGTAATTGACCACTCCTCCTGGAGTTTCCACATACGCTGTGGCCTTGGAGTCCGTGTTCACCATGTAGATGGCGACAGGAGTGACACCATCAGCAGCCGGCAAAAGTCCGTTTTCAAGTGCGAAGGGACCCACCCCGGCCAGAATGTTGCCGCAGTTCTGTTGATCGCTGACCTCGGCACGGTCCGGCCACACCTGAAGAAAGAGGTAATCGACGTCGATCCCGGGCCGGATGGACCGGTTGACGACGGCAACTTTCGAAGTGAGCGGGTGGCCGCCGCCCATTCCGTCGATCTCCCGCGGGTCGGGTGAGCCCATGGCCGCCAGAAGGAAGGCATCCCGGGCGCCCCGCTCGGCCGGCAGGTCCTCGGCCAAAAAATACAGTGCCTTGGACGTACCCCCACGCATGACAGTGCAGGGGACCGCCATCTGACTGGTCATTGCTGGTAGTCCTCGTAGACCAGACCCTTGGCGGCAAGCCTGTCGCGCATGTTGTAAATGTCCAGGCCCAGCTCGCCTGACTTAAGACGTGCCCGCTTCGCGGTCTCATTCGCTTCACGCTCACGGCCTTTGGCGAGGACGCTCGCGGCGTCCTCCCGCCGCACAACACAAACACCATCGATGTCGGCAACGATCACGTCGCCGGGACGGACGAGCTGATTGGCGATCACGACGGGAACCTGTACATTACCGACGGTCTCCTTCACAGTTCCCTGTGCACCGATGGCCTTTGACCACACCGGAAAATTCATGTCGGTCAGGGTGTCGACATCGCGAACACCGGCATCAATAACGAGACCGCGGACGCCGTGCGCGAGAAGACTTTCAGCGAGCAGGTCTCCGAGGTATCCATCGTCACAAGGACTTGTCGGCGTCACGACCAGGATGTCGCCGGCCTGGGCCTGCTCGACGGCAACATGAAGGGACCAGTTATCGCCTGGAGCAACCTCGCAGGTAAGCGCGTTTCCGGCTACCTTGGCGGGAAAGATAGGACGCAAACGAATGTCGAGCAGGCCGGTTCGACCCTGGGACTCATGGACCGTGGCCACACCCAGTTCTACAAGACCATCAATGATGTCCAAGGGCGTCCGTGGGGTACCGCGAACTACTACTGCCATGATTCTCCTTTGAATACCGCGGAACTCCGCGCGTCGCTGCGATCGAGTATGGGTCCGGAACCCCTTGGAGGGCTTCCATTGGTGCCTATGCTCGCGCATTGGTTCATCCATTGATATCGTGGAGGTCACGGTAGGTCTTGTCAAGACGGAGGAGAAAAAATGCAGTCCCAAAGCGTAGGTCAGAGCGGCGCCACTGAGCCGGCATCAGCAGACAAACCGTTGCTCACCGTACTGGCCGAATTTGCGCACTCACTTGAGGGTGACGCCATTCCTGCTGCTGTACGCGACCAGGCCAAGCTCTGTCTGCTCGACACGTTGGGATGCATTATCGCTGGCTCCGTAACAGCGGAGGCCGCGGCCCTGCAGCGGGCGGAACGCCGTCTGAGCAGTGGCTCGGGAGTCATGCTGTCTCCGAGTGAAGAAGCTCGAGTCTTGGGCTACATGGGTGACGTACTGGAACTCAATGACTTGATCGGGGGACACGCAAGCATTGGGATCGTTGCCGCGGTCCTAGGCGCGGCCCGGCAAGCGGACTCTTCCGGAGAGCGGGTGGTCGATGCAATCGTCGCTGGCATCGAAGTCACTTCCCGTCTCTATGAATCCACGGCATGGACGAAGAAGCCGTACACAGAGTCGGGGATGGTCATTCCGAGTCTCGTTTCCGCCATTGGTGCCGCGGCCGCCGTGGCCCGACTGCGCGGACTGTCCGTCGCCATGACGGCAGAAGCAATGGCCATTGCCGGGACCATCGTCAGCTGGGGTCCGGCAGAGGTTATCTTCGGCACGGGAGGAACCATCAAACCAATCCTGTTTGGTGCGTGCCCTGCGGACAGCGGCATCAAAGGCGTTGAGTATGCCCAGGCGGGACTGACCGGCCCGCCGAACTTGATTGAAAGCCCGCTCGGGCTCATGGCCGCACTCTCACACAGTTTTGACGAAAGTGAGATCCGTTCCCCGGATGTATGGCATCTGCTCAAGCCGCAGCGAAAACTTCATGCATCCTGCGGGTACACCCACTCGAGCATCGACGCCGTGGTGGATCTTGTGCGCCATGGCGTGAACGTTGCAGGAGCCAAGCGAATCAAAGTTCAGGTGCCCGAATACTTGCTAGCCGCCGTAGGCAAGGATCACATGCCGGAAACTTCCAATGAAGCCCGCTTCCATCTGCAGTATTGCCTCGCTCTCGCGGCCAATGGTGCCGACTTCATCAGCCCGGCCCATACGCTCGAATTCGAACGATACGCGTCCCCCGAAATCGAATCGTTGATGGAACGGATTGAAGTCTCTTCACTGGAAATCAGTGGCACGATTCACGCGAAGCCCTACAACATTTCACGAGTAACCGTTGAGGGGCCCGACGGTGAAATAGTCGAAGGCGGCTGCAACGCCCCTCGGGGTTCTGCTGCCAACCCACTGACAGACGATGACGTTATTCAAAAGTTCAGGCGTCTGGCATCTGCACGAATGCCGGACGCCGAGATTGAATCGGGCATCAGCCTGATCCTGGATCTTGCCCGTCCAGGAAACGACAAAGGTCTTTGGGCGATCATCGACGGCATCTTGGAAGCCGACGCGAAGGCCGGCTAAGTGCGCGGTGTGGAAATCGGGGAAGAGGATAGGAGTAGAAGCGGCGACGTGCACCTGCAGCCCCACGTCGCCGCTTTTGGCTGGTCATATGCGTGTTTACCAACATCCTCTGAAATGGGTGAAGGAGGTGTCGCCATCATGAATTTCTGCTTTGCTGGATCGTGCGTTCCTTACATTGCAGGCTCCGTTCGTGGCCGGCGGCGCCACCCACAACCAGGACAGGGCGAACCCGTCCGTAGTCCGGCAAAAAACCGCGTTCCCTGAGGGGGACGCGGTTTTTGGGGAGAGCAGAGGGGTGAATGAATGTGGGTGTGGACAATGTCAACACTTTGGGCGTCGGACTCGCCCTTGCTGGGGTTGGATCGGGCCGGATTCCGCATGTTTCCGTGAGAGCCCAGTGTTTGCGAGGGCTGGAATGCAGTTCGAGTCCCACCTCGGGCACGTGTTTTCCCTGTTCAGGGGCTTGTGAGCCTCTGAATGTGTACAAATCTCCTTTTATGGGCCCCTGCGGGGGCCCATTTTTGTTGGTTTCCGTTGCTGTCTGGCGGCTCCTTCTCTTGACTTGGACAGCGGTGTTGCTGTGTACACCTTCATGGCCGGGAGCGCTTGGAACTGCATGACCTGCTGCGACTTCGGGATCAAAAACTCTATGGTCATCCCTGTCGGCAGCCAGAACTCCTGGGAAATTTTCGTTGTGTCCTCGGCAATGTTCTCGAGCAGCGGGCAGGAGCCGGGC
>NZ_JBFTKI010000015.1:0-103672 GCF_056395875.1 Arthrobacter sp. 05T45
CCGCCGGGGGTGCCGGTGGTGCGTTCGACCAGGGCATCGGCCATGAGCTGCCCGCGGCCCCTCGGGTCCCCGGCGGCGCGGAGGGTGTCGGCGTGCCCGGTGAGGGCCTTGTAGACGGCGACGCCGGCGGTCACGGGCAGCAGGGCGGTCAGGCAGGTCATCGCTTCGGGGGCCGGGCGGAGGCTGACGTGCCGCTCGGTGGCGGCGTGCGCGGCGCGTTCGGTGACGGAGCGGGGGTCACGCCGGTACGCGGCGGCCCGGGCCCCGGCGACCAGGGCCCGGTCACCGGCCCCGGCGAACGTCCCGGCGTCGGGCGCCAATTCCTCGTCGACGGCGGCCCGGTCCGCGGCGCTCAGGCAGGCGGTTTCGCGAACGAGCAGGGTGGCGCGCCATTCGTTCAGCTGGCCGGTTTCCAGGGCGGTGAGGGTGTGCGGCATCTCGGTGATCAGGGCTTTGGCCAGGCCCAGGAGCCGGCCGCCCCTGGCCGGGGATTCGCGCCGGGCCAGGGCGATCTGCGCGCCGATCCCGGCGCCGAGCTTCTCGGCCGGGACCCCGAGCCGGGCTTGTTCGCGGCGCTGGAGCAGGTCGAAGGCCACGGCGAGCCGGGCCTGTTCCGCGGTCGCGGCGGATTTCCAGTCCTCCAGTTCCCGGATCCGGTCAATGATCCCGGCACTGTCCGTGGGCGGACAGCCTAAGCCCACCGGTCCGGCGGCCAGCCGGCCCGCGACGGCCGCCTCCCTGGTGCCCGGAATGGCGGCGGCATCGCCCTCGGCGGGGCCGAAGCCGGCGTCGCCGTGTCCTGCCGGAACCACTTCGGGCCCCTGATTGCCGTCCATGAATCCAGTGTTTCAGGGACCTCTGACAATCAGGTTCTTTCCTGCGGATCGTACGTGCCCGCTCCACCGGGTCACCCGTCCTCCACCGGAACCCCTCCTGCCGGGGAGCGCAACGCGCACAATGTGAACTAAGTCTGCTCAGGCCTCAGCCGGGGAAAAGGCGCCTCGGAATTGCCGCGGTCTATCGCCGCGCGCACGGAGGGGTCCAGCGGATAATTTTCATACTCCATATTCAGGAAATCGATCGCCGCAGAGGGTGCGAACGGGAAGTCAGTTCCGTATGTGATGCGGCCCGGGTCAGCTACCTCAAGCAGGCTGGGCAGGGCCGCCGGGCTGGCGGATAGGGCCACGTCGTAATAAAACCGGCGCAAGATGGACTGCTTCTTATCTCCCAGCGCCGCCAGTGCGCTGAGGGCCAGGCCCTTATCGTTGAGCATCGTCAGCAGGATCCTGTAGGCGATGTAAGGCACGAAGCCGCCCGCGTGGGCCAGGATGAACCTGATTCCCGAGAACTTTTCCATCGCACCGGACAGGATCAGGCTGATCGCGGTGCGGGTCGTGTCGAGCAAGAAATCTGCGGCAAAGGCGGGTATGCCCGGCACCGCCGGACCGGGCAGTTCAGCGGGGTGGATGAACACTACGGCCCGGCGGTGGTGCAGGAACTCCAGAAGAGGCTCAAAGCCAGGATCGCCCAGATAGCGGCCGGCGTTGTTGGCCAGCAATACGATCCCGTCCGCGAGCAGGGTGTCCAGGGCGTACTGGGCCTCCGCCAGGGCGCCTTGCACGTCCGGCAGCGTGAGCGTCGCGAAGAACCCGAACCGCTCAGGCCGGGCCGCGACCACCTCCGCACAGTATTCGTTGATCTCCCGCGCCCGCCGACGTGCCTCCGCAGCGTCCCCGAAGTACACGCCGGGAGTGGACAGGGACAAGATGCCGGTCTGCACGTCGTGCCTGTCCATGAACTTCAACGCTGAGCGCTCGGACCACGACGGCAGGCCAATGCCGCCGGGGCGGATGCCCTCTTCAAGCATCCAGCGCGCATACCCGGGCGGAACGATGTGCTGATGCGTGTCAATGCGGTACGGCCGGCCCATCCGGATCCTTGTCCACGTCGTTTCGCTGATATGCGGGCCCTCAGCGGATGTGAACAATCTACTCGCAAATCCGACCCCTGAGCAGACCGCCGAACGGTGCCTGGGACTGCGCTAGACCGTCACTGTGTGCTCTTCGAACTTCTGTGTACCAAGGCCGCGGGCGCTGGGATCCGTTCTCTTAGTCGCCCTGCTGGTTGTCCGTGGTCAGCGCGCGTCCGGGGGTCGAGGTGACAGGTGACGGCAGAGGCTAGAGCGCGTAAATGAACGTCCTGAAGGACACATGAACAGGTGCCGCCCCGCCCACGTGAAAGTAACAATCCATGAGCAACAGCAAAACGCGCAGACCCTATCCCGGAACTACGACCGCCAAGTGCCTCGGCCCCTAGCCATAGGCCTCAGGAATCCACTGACAACAGCATTGAGATTCCTTCTATTTGTGCTTCCGGTTAGGCGGGCCCGACCCAGTAGCGGCGTTTGCCGTTGCGGCTGTCTTCGTAGACGCCACCGTTCTTTTCGATTGTGGCCCGGGAACCGGCGTTATCTTCATCGCAAGTGAGGAGAATTCGGGCGATGCCCAGCTCCCTGGCAATTGGCAGGGCGTTGGCCAAGGCGGCAGCTGCGTGGCCGCGGCGCCGTGCGGAGGGCCTCACGCTGTAGCCGATGTGCCCACCCTGATTGAGAAGGAAATCGTTCAGCTCGTGCCGGATGGCCAGTGAGCCAAGGAAAGTGTCACCGTCCACGATCCACAGGTATGTGCAGGGTACGTACCCTGTTTTCCTCGGGCTCTCCGGCCGGGCATCGTTGACGAGGGCATCGACGAAGCGGCGGAACGACTGGTCATCTTCGAGTTCTTCCAGTGGCCAGTCCTCCGCACCCGCGCCGTCCCGGTGGGCGCCGTCAAATTCGGCGGATCCTTCCAGCCAGGAGGAGTGATAGATGACGTCCGGAGCGATAAGGCGAGGCATTACACGATCGTATTCGAAGGGTTCTCCTTTTCTCAGGAGTTGGTCCGGTCCTCGGTGCACCGGGCAAACCCTCAGCGCCCACCTTGCGCAAAGCCCGCAGGCCCGAAAGCGCCGCCGCATCCGTGCCGAAAGGGCCAACACGGGGCCCCTGGAACCGCTCCGTATTTCAGATCGGTAACGGATGCTCCTATGCTTAGCTGGAGCCTTTGTAAGGATTTGGGGGCGAGTAGTCGTGAGGAAACCGGTATATGAGTAGTGTTCTGACAATCCGCGGAGGCGTCCCGCTAACTGGCCGCGTCACCGTTCGCGGGGCCAAGAATCTTGTCCCCAAGGCCATGGTTGCCGCCCTTTTGGGCAATGAGCCATCGGTGTTGCGCAACGTGCCTGAAATTAAGGACGTCGAGGTTGTCACGAGCCTGCTCCAGCTGCACGGCGTCAGGGTGGACAAGGATCCCGTGACCGGCGATCTGACGCTTGACCCGAAGGGCGCCAAGACGGCCTCCAGCACGGCCATCGACGCCCACGCCGGCGATTCGCGCATCCCGATCCTGCTGTGCGGGCCGCTAATCCATGCCATCGGCGAGGCCTTCATCCCGGACCTGGGTGGCTGCAAGATCGGCGACCGTCCGATCGATTACCACCTCAATGTCCTGCGCCAGTTCGGCGCCGTCGTGGAAAAGCGCCCCGGCGGCATCCACATCTCCGCGCCCAACGGGCTCAAGGGCGCCAAGATTGCGCTGCCCTACCCGTCCGTGGGCGCCACCGAGCAGGTCCTGCTGAGCGCCACGCGCGCCGAAGGCATCACCGAACTCTCCGGGGCGGCCACCGAACCGGAAATCGTGGACCTGATCGCGGTGCTGCAGAAGATGGGCGCCATCATCAGCGTCCAGACGGACCGCACCATCCGCATCGAAGGCGTCCGGGACCTCGGCGGCTACAACCACCGCGCCCTCTCGGACCGCAACGAGTCCGCCTCCTGGGCTTCCGCGGCCTTGGTCACCCGCGGCGACATCTTTGTCGAAGGCGCCACGCAGCGCGACATGATGACCTTCCTGAACACGTACCGCAAAGTCGGCGGCGGCATGGACATCGGCGACGACGGCATCCGCTTCTACCACCGCGGCGGCAAGCTCAACCCCCTGGTCCTCGAAACAGACGTGCACCCCGGATTCATGACGGACTGGCAGCAGCCGCTCATCGTCGCACTGACCCAGGCCGAGGGCGTTTCGATTGTCCACGAGACCGTCTACGAGAACCGGTTCGGCTTCACCGATGCACTGATCCGCATGGGCGCCAATATCCAGGTCCACCGCGAGTGCCTCGGCAGCGTGCCGTGCCGCTTCGGCCAGCGCAACTTCCTGCACTCCGCCGTCATCTCCGGTCCGGCGCAGCTCAAGGGCACCGACATCGACGTCCCGGACCTGCGCGGCGGATTCAGCCACCTCATTGCCGCCCTGGCCGCCACCGGCACCTCCCGCGTCACGGGAATCGACATCATCAACCGCGGCTACGAGCGCTTTACCGAGAAGCTCGCGGGCCTGGGCGCCGATTTCGACATCACCTCGGCCAAGTAGCGGGGGACCCGTGAAGGAATCGGCCAAGAGCCACGTCACGTTCGTGACAGTCGCCGGGATCATCCGGCCCGTGATGAACCTCCTCATGGGAAAGAAGTGGGAAGGCCTCGAAAAGCTCCCCGCCGGGGGCTTCATCGCCGCGCCCAACCACTGCACGGAAATCGACCCGCTGGTGGTGGGGCACATGCTCTACAACCAGAAACGGATGCCGCATTTCCTCGCCAAGGCCGGCCTCTTCAAGGTGCCGGTCCTTGGCGCCGTCCTGCGCTCCACCAAGCAAATCCCGGTGGAACGTTCGACGACGGGGGCGAACCGTTCGCTGCAACTCGCCAAAGAGATCGTGAACGAAGGCGGGGCGATCATCATCTACCCAGAGGGAACCCTGACCCGGGACCCGGCACTCTGGCCGATGAA
Organism: Arthrobacter sp. 05T45; assembly: GCF_056395875.1. Classification (NCBI taxonomy): domain Bacteria; kingdom Bacillati; phylum Actinomycetota; class Actinomycetes; order Micrococcales; family Micrococcaceae; genus Arthrobacter; species Arthrobacter sp. 05T45. Next base: position 4,884 of record NZ_JBFTKI010000015.1, read on the forward strand.
AGGGCACACCGGTGCCGCGCGGATGGCACTGGAGAGCGGCATTCCCGTGGTGCCCATCGCCCACTGGGGTGCCCAAGAGGTCTTCCCGCGGTATGCGAAGCGTTTCTACATTTTCCCCCGCAAGACCTCCCGCCTGGTGGTCGGGGATCCCGTGGACCTGAGCGCCTTTGAGGGCCGCTCGCTGGACAAGGCGACGCTCGACGCAGCCACGAATGCCATCATGGACGCCATCACCGGCCTCCTGGCGGGACTGCGTGGAGAACAACCGCCCGCGCAACGCTGGAACCCGGCGGCGCACAACCAGCCAACGCACGGCCGTATAGACCCGGACGTCACAGAGTGACGGCGGATTTGGCGATGTCGGCGGCCCGCGAATCCGGGTCCGCCGCCACAGTGGCCGTCCTGGGGGCAGGCTCCTGGGGCACGACCTTCGCCAAGGTCGTGGCCGACGCCGCCACAGCCTCCGGCGTCGAACGAAATATCCGCCTCTGGGGCCGGCGGCCCGAAGTCGTGGACCAGATCAATACCATGCACCGCAACGAGCAGTATCTGAAGGGCATCACGCTGCCGGCCAGCATCACGGCGTCGAAGGACGTTTCCGAGGTCCTGGCGGGCGCGGAGCTGGTCATTCTGGCCGTGCCGGCACAAACCCTGCGGCCGCAACTGAAGGCCTGGAAGGAGCATCTGGCGCCTGGGGCCGTCGTGGTGTCCCTGATGAAGGGCCTCGAGCTCCACACAGATGCCCGCATGAGCGAGGTCATCGGCACGGAGCTGGACCTGCCCGCGGACCGGGTCGCCGTGGTATCCGGTCCCAACCTGGCCATGGAGATCGCCCGGGAAGAGCCAACGGCATCCGTCGTGGCCTGCACGGAACCGGTCACCGCAGGCTGGATCGCGCGCAGCTGCACCGCGCCCTATTTCCGCCCGTACACCACCAACGATGTGGTCGGCGTCGAAATCGGCGGGATCGTCAAGAACATCATTGCTCTGGCCGTGGGAATCTGTGAAGGCAAGCAGATGGGGGACAACACCAAGGCCTCGGTCATCACCCGCGGCTTGGCCGAAACCTCACGGCTGACCCTCGCCCTGGGCGGCGAAGCCCGGACCATGGCGGGGCTCGCCGGCCTGGGCGATCTCGTGGCGACCTGTTCCTCGCCCCTGTCCCGAAACCACACGGCCGGCAGGCTGCTGGGCAAGGGGCTGACCCTCGACCAGGTCACCGCCGAAATGAAGCAAACGGCCGAAGGCATCAAGTCCAGCCAGGCGGTCCACGAACTTGCCGGAAAGCTCGGCGTCGATATGCCGATCACGGCCGCCGTCGTCGCGGTCCTTGCCGGAAAACTGTCCGTAGACGAACTGGGGCCGCTGCTGCTGTCCCGGGACCTGAAACCCGAAGGCGATTACTGAGAGTGTCAGAGAACAACATGACCACAGACGGCCGTACGGGCCAGCCCAAGCCCCGCGTGGCGGTGCTGTTCGGCGGTCGCTCCAGCGAGCACGCCGTCAGCTGCGTGACAGCCGCCGGCGTCCTGGGAGCCATCGACAAGGACAAGTACGACGTCATCCCGATCGGGATCGCCAAGACCGGCCAGTGGGTTTTGGCGTCCGGCGGAACCGACGAGTGGTCGCTCTCCGCCTCGTCGCTGCCCGAGGTGGCCCCCTCGGCGCAGACCGTGACCCTGGCCGAGATCGGCGGCGAGCACCAGCTGATCGTCGCAGCCCCGAACACCGTCCCGCAGGAGCTGGGCGCCGTCGACGTCGTCTTCCCGCTGCTGCACGGGCCCTTCGGCGAAGACGGCACCATCCAGGGCCTCCTGGAACTGTCCGACACCCGCTACGTGGGCGCGGGCGTGCTCGCGTCCGCCGTCGGCATGGACAAGCACTTCATGAAGGTGGTCTTTGAATCGGCCGGGCTCCACGTGGGACCCTACATCGCCGTGACTGACCGGCAGTGGCGCAACGATCCCGAGACCGTCCGCAAGCGCGTGGACCAGCTCGGCTTCCCGGTCTTCGTCAAGCCGGCCCGGGCAGGGTCTTCCATGGGAATCTCCAAGGTGGACTCCCTCGAGGGCCTCGACGCCGCCATAGAGATCGCCCGCGAGCACGACCCCAAGCTGGTCATCGAGGCCGGCATCACGGGCCGCGAGATCGAATGTGCCGTGCTGGAGGGCCGGGGGACCGATGCTCCCCGGACGTCGATGCCGGGTGAGATCTCCGTCGCGGGCGGCGGCCATGAATTCTATGACTTCAACGCCAAATATGTGGACGACGCCGCTGCCCTCAGCTGCCCGGCCGACCTCCCCGAAGAAGCGATCACCCGTGTCCGGGAACTGGCCGCGGTCGCCTTTGACGCCGTCGGCGGCGAGGGACTGAGCCGGGTTGACTTCTTCTACACCCCTGATGGCGAACTGATCATCAACGAGATCAACACCATGCCCGGGTTTACGCCCAAGAGCATGTACCCGCAGATGTGGAACGCCTCAGGACTGGGCTACGCCGACCTGATTGACGAGCTGATCCACCTGGCCCTGCACCGCAAGACCGGCCTGCGCTAGAACCGCGCTGCGCTGGAACCGGGCGGGCGCGGATGCGCCTGCCCGGGCCTACTTGCTGGTGGGGAGGTTCTGCAGGTCCTCTTGACCCACACATTTCCGGGTTGCCGGGATCTTCAGCGCGGCGGCGGAAAGGTCCGCCAGCACGGTGGCCGAACTGATCTTGTCCGGGTCCATCAGGATCTCCGTGGCCGGTTCGCGGCCGAACGTGGTCAGCGTCCACACGGGGTCGCCTTCCTTGATGACCCAGTCGACTTCGTTGACGCTGACACAGCGGTCGGTCGTGGGTCCGGGAACGTTGACGCCGCAGCGGAGAATCACTTGGGACGGATCGCCCCAGGCCGCAGTGGCCTGTGCGTTGGTCTTCCGCAGCTTGGCATCGCCGATCGCGTCCGGCAGGGCCAGCATCATCGGCGCGCAGGCCGCGTTCGCGGCATCCTTGGCGGGCTTGACGTCGACAACCGGGGAACACGAGGTCAAGGCCAGGCCGGCTGCGGCGGCCGCCACAGTCAAGGACAGGCGCGCGGAAACCAGACGGCTGAAAGGGAGCATTGATCCAGCTTATCCCGGTCCGCGTGGCGCTATGGTCCCGGTTTGGAGAGTAAAGGTAGCATCTCTAGGAACAGCCTGACTCTTACCATCGAGTAGACTGGGACCTCGTGCATCAGTGGGGCTCTGCCGACAATGACGTTAGTGTTGGCCGCATAACGCACACCTGATTCAATCTCGCACTGTGGGGGAGGGACTGTCGATGACGTCGTGCAGCCGAAAAAAGTCTATACGAGTGGGGCTGGGAGCTTTGATCCTCGCCGGCTCAGTCATGGGCACGGCGACAGCGGCAAACGCCGCGGTAGCCGTTCCCCACCCTCTCATCCGATTCCTGACCACGACGCCGGATCCTTCGCCCGGCGGTGGCTCCGGTGATCCTCTGCAGCCAGCGGACCCCGCTCCTGAGCCTGCACCTGCTCCCGACCCTGTTCCGGTCCCTCCGGCACCTCTTCCGGAGCCAGCCCCGACTCCTGCGCCCGCACCAGCCCCGGCTCCTGCGCCCGCACCGGCGCCTGCGCCAGCCCCCGCACCGGCGCCTGCGCCTGCGCCAGCCCCCGCGCCGGCGCCTGCGCCCGTGCCTGCTCCGGTGCCAGTACCCGCTCCTGCGGTGGTAATTCCCGCTCCTGTTCCGGTGCCCCCGCCCGTCCCGGCCCCCGTCGTCGAGGAAACCCCCTCGGAAACCCCGACCCCGACACCTACGCCTACACCGGCGCAGTCCACGGCTCCCGCTGTCATCGCGACGCCCACTCAGCCGCCGGTCATGGTGAAGTCCGAGGTCCAGGCCGCCGTGGCCGTTGCTACCGGCAGCCCCCTGGCCGTCCAGACCATCACCGTGCTGGTCTTGCTGGGCCTTGGCTTTGCCTACTTCCGGTTCATCGGTTCGAAGAAGGCCACCGGCGTCCCCCGGACCGGTAAGTCCTGACACCCGTGCAGGATGAAGCCCTGGTGGAATCTGCAGCGCCCAAAACCAAGTATGACGGCGTGCAGATCACGCTGATCACCCACTCCTATTGGCCGGAGCAGAGCCCGCCGCAGCGGCGCTGGACTGCCATGATCAAGGAGTTCACGCACTCCGGCTGGGATGTCGACGTCGTGACTCCGGTGGCGCACTATCCCTTCGGCCGGCGGGCCCTCCCGCGCTGGATGGCCGGAAGGCCGTTCCGGCTGCGTAACGGCCAGTTCACCGAAAAAATCCTCCACGTCCCCTACCTGCGCCACGGCAACTCCCGCGCCGCGCGCCTGCTGGACCAGTGCTATTCCGCCCTCATGTCCGTCCCCGCCGGGATGATGGTCCGCAAGCCCGACGTCGTCATTGTCACCGCTCCGGGGCTGCCTTCGCTGGCTGCCGGCTACGCGCTGGCCAAAATGCGCCGCGTCCCGCTGATCGTGGAAATGCGCGATGCCTGGCCGGACCTGGCGCGCGACGCCCGCCTGGTCCAAGGCAGTGTCAAAAGCGTTGTGGAGCACGCGGTGGACTTCGTCCAGCACCGGGCAGACCTCGTGGTCACAGTGACCGAGGGATTCGCGGCCACGCTGCGTTCGCGCGGAGTCCGCAATGTCGCCACCGTCAGCAACGGCGTGCATCTGGACGCCATTCCGGTCGTGGGGCCGCCTGAACCGGAACGGGACGTCTTCGAGGCCCTGTACCTGGGGAACCACGGCGAGAGCCAAAAACTCGATGTCGCCATCCGTGCCAGTGCACTGGTGGGGGACTCGATGCACCTGCACTTGGTGGGCCACGGTACCCAAAGGCCAGCGCTCGAGAAGCTGGCACGTGAGCTGAAGGCTCCTGTCACGTTCCACCCGCCACTGACCGGGGACGCCATGCTGGAACGCTACTCGTCGGCGGACACCTGCATTGTCTCCCTGCGGGACGACTGGAAATCCTTTGAGACCACTGTGCCGTCCAAGACTTATGAAGTTTTGGCGATCGGCCGGCACATCACCGCTGTAGTGAAGGGAGAAGCGGCGCGAATCGTCTCGGACGCCGAGGCCGGCGACATCGTGGCCAGCGACCCGGAAGCGCTGGCCACACTGTGGCGCGAGCTGGCAGCCGACCGCGGCCGTTTGGTTCGCAACGGCGACAGCCGCCAGTGGGTCAAGGCTAATGCCGAGTACGAGCAACTCGCCGGCCGCTACATGGAACTCATCACCGAACTGCTCGCGGATACCGGCCCTAGCCGATGATGCAGCTCCTCAAGAACGTGCATCTGGCCCAGAGCGTGGTCCGCCAGCACTTGACTGACGATCCCGTCATGCTGTTCCTGCAGCTTTCGCGCAGGCTGCCCTCGGCGGTACTTCCGCTCGCGAAGCGTCTGTGCCAACTGGCCCCGAAGAACTCCACCTCCGCGGCCGTGCTGTTCGCGGCTCTCGCCGCCGGAGATGGCGCCGACGTCGAGCGCCGGCTGCGCATCGCCGCCGGCGGCAACGTCGAAGGCGAGCGCGCACGACGGCTGGCCGACGTCGCCCTTGCCGCGAACCTCCCGGCGTTATCGGACGATTTCCTGGCCAAGGCAGGCACGGCGCAGCGTCTCAAACAGGCCCGGGCACGTCGCCTCTGGTATGACGGCGACGTCAGCGGCGCGGTCGAGGCCCTCCATGGCTCAGGAGCGGCGGGACAGCGGCAACGTGCCCGCCTGGCTGCTGAGGCGGCCATCCTGACGGACGCATCGCCCTCCCTGGAACGCCGGCCCTACGAACCGGTTCCCGGCCGGATTCTTCATCTACTGACGAACTCGCTGCCGCACACCGCCAGCGGTTATGCCCAGCGCTCCCACTCGACGTTGCTGGCCCAGCAGGAAGCCGGCTGGGACGTGCTTGCCGTCACCAGGATGGGTTACCCCGTGCAGGTCGGTAAACTTCTCGCGAAATCTACGGACACCGTGGACGGGATCCGGTACCGGCGGCTCCTGCCGGGCACGATGGCCTCGTCCATTGACGCCCGGCTGCAGCAGCAGGCGGAGGAACTGCTGGCCGTGGCCCTGGACTTCAAGCCGAGTGTGCTGCATACCACCACGCACTACGTCAACGGACTCGTGGTGCGGGCCGTGGCTCAGGCTCTCGGGATTCCCTGGGTCTACGAGGTCCGCGGCCAGCTGGCCGACACCTGGGCCTCCACCCGCGGACCCGAGGCGCGCAACAGCGAGAAGTACCGGATGTTCCGGCGCCGGGAAACGGAAGTTATGCAGGCCGCCAACCTCGTGCTGACCCTCGGGACGGCCATGAAGGCCAACATCGTCGCTGCCGGAATTCCGGCCAGAAAGGTCCTGATTGCCCCCAACGCTGTTGGCGGTGACTTCCTTACCGAGCCGCTGGACAGGGCCAGTGCCCGGCGTGAGCTTGGTCTCGCAGAAGACGCGCAATTTATCGGCACCGTGAGCAGCTTGGTACCCTATGAAGGGATCGAGGACCTCCTCGCCGCATTTGTGCGGCTTGCGGGGGACCTTCCTTTACTTCGTCTCCTGATCGTAGGTGACGGGTCCTCCATGCCATCGCTGCAGATTCAGGCGCAGCGGAGCGGATTCATCAACCGCATCACCTTTACAGGCCGGGTGCCTCGGAGCCAGACGGCCCTGTACCATCAGGCGCTGGATGTTTTCGTTGTGCCGCGCAAGGACCTGGAGGTGACGCGATCCGTGACACCGCTCAAACCCGTGGAGGCCATGGCCTGTGCCCGGCCCGTGGTGGCCAGCAACTTGCCGGCGTTGGCGGAAATCGTCGAAGACGGCGTAACCGGCCTATTAGCGGAGGCGGGGGATCCTGTCTCAATCGCCACGGCGATCCGGGAATTGCTTTCGGACCCGGAACTTGCAGCAAAGCTCGGAGCTGCCGGCCGGGAACGCGTGTTGCAGGAAAGAACATGGGCCGCCAACGCGGTTGCCCTGGCACGAGAGTTGGAAATGCTGGGAGTAACTAGATGAGCATCCAAGAAAAAACGGAAGCTGAACAAACCGAAGCCGTGCTGACGGAGGCACCCGCCACGGTCTCGGTGCCCGTGAACCTTGCCCGGCTGAGCAAGGTGGGGCAGCGGCCCGATTTCCTGGATTACCTGGTCCAGTTGTGGGACCGCCGGAGTTTCATCCTGTTCGATGCCCGGGCCAGGGTGCAGAGCGGCCACGACAAGACCCATTTGGGAACCGCCTGGCTTGTCTTGACGCCAGTCCTGAACGGTCTCAGTTTCTACCTGATCTTTGGCGTGTTCCTGGGCACCAGCAAAGGCATTGACAACTTCATCGGCTACCTGATCATCGGCGTCTTTACGTTCCAGATGAGTACGCGGTCCATCCTTGGCGGAGCCAAGTCGCTCACTGGTAATACATCAATGATCCGTGCCTTCCAGTTTCCGCGTGCGTCTCTGCCCATCGCCGTCAACGTGCGCGAGCTCCTCTCTAACATTCCCGTGACGATCGTCATGCTGCTCTTCGTCATCTTTACGGCGCCGGCCGAGGAAATCACGTGGCGGTGGTTCCTGATCATTCCGGCGATCCTGCTGCAATTCCTGTTCAACCTGGGGATTGGCATGTTGCTGGCGCCGGTACTGCTCAAAATCCCGGACCTCAGCCACCTGCTCTCGTTCCTCATTCGTTTCCTGATGTATGTCTCCGCGGTCTTCTTTGCTGAGAGCCGCTTCGGCAAGTATCCCGTGATGCGCACCATCATGGATTTCAACCCGGTCTTCCAGGTCATCAAGGTCATCCGTGACACGGTTCTTTACGACACCACACCGTCCTGGCGGGCCTGGGCAGTTTTGGGGCTGTGGGCTCTGGGTTCGGTAGCGGCCGGACTCTTTGTCTTCTGGCGCGGAGAGGAAAGCTATGGACGTGTCTGAGGTGTCAGGCGGCCACATCAACGAGCCGACAGTAGTAGTAGACGACGTTTCGGTGGTCTACCGGACCAAGAACCAAACCCCCGGGCGGACTAATGCCCGGACCTCGGTCCTGAAGAGGCTTCGCGCGCCCCGGCGCGGCGACTCCGTGGTGAAGACCAAGGCGTTGAGCAAGATTTCCTTCGTGGCCAACCAAGGCGACTCCATTGGGGTCATTGGCCGCAACGGCTCGGGTAAGAGCACCCTGATGAAGGTGCTTGCGGGTCTGATCATTCCCGATTCCGGCACTGTTTACGCCGCGAGCAATCCCATCCTTCTCGGTGTCAACGCGGCACTGATCAGCTCCATCTCCGGTGCCCAGAACATTCGGCTCGGCTGCCTGGCCATGGGCATGAGCCACGCAGAAATCGATGCCAAGTTCGATGACATTGTCGAGATGTCCGGGTTGGAGCACGAGATCTACCACCCGATGAACTCCTATTCCTCGGGCATGGGGGCGCGCCTCCGCTTTGCCATCGCCGCTGCCGTGGACCCCGAGATTCTGCTCATCGATGAAGCGCTCAACACCGGTGATGCCCAGTTCAAAGATCGCTCCAAGGCCAGGATGGAGCACGTGACCAACCAGGCCGGAACCGTGTTCGTTGTCAGTCACAGCCTCGGGACAATTACGGGCATGTGCAACCGCGCCATCTGGATCGACAAGGGCGACTTCATCATGGACGGAACCCCGGATGACGTCGCAAAGGAATACCGGAACTTCATTTGGCGCATGAACGAGGGCAACGCCGATTACGGCCGCCAGATCCGGGCGGAGCTGATGGCAAGCCTTCCGGAAATGCGAACCACGCTGCTGCCCAACGGCTGGAAGCGGTCCAGGTAGCGAATGAGTCTTCGAAACAAGACGGCGTACTGGCGCCGAGCACTTTGGCACGCCCGTCGGGGTGGTATGGCCCAGGTCAAGAGCTATCTCCACCGCAGCACGGCCGAGCGCGACGAGGCCAGCCTGGCCGGAATTCGCGGCGCTGAAGGTGCTTGGCGCGGCTTGGGACGCAGCCGGCACCTGATCTTCCGTGAAGCGGCCATTGACGTCGCGCAGCCGCGGAACCCGGGTCTGCGAGTCGGCATCATCATGGACGACTTTTCCGCGGCGGCATTCTCCGCCGAGTGGACAGTCGTGGCGCTCAGGCCGGACAGCTGGCGAGAGCAGCTGCGCGATGAGGCACTGGACTTCGTCGTCGTCGAATCCGCCTGGGCCGGCAACGCCGGACTCTGGCGGGGCAAAATCACGGGCCCCGCCGGCCCCGCAGTCGTCTTGCAGGAATTGGTGGAAGGATGCCGGGCGGCCGGACTTCCTGCGGTCTTTTGGAACAAGGAAGACCCGCCTCACTACGTGGACTTTCTCCCCGCGGCGAGATTGTTCGACCACGTCTTTACCACCGATGCCAACATGCTTCCCCGTTACCGGGCGGACCTGGGCCACAGCCGGATTTCTGTGCTGCCCTTTGCCGCGCAGCCCCGCATCCACAACCCGGCCCGGCCCCGGCACGGCTGGCACGCCCGCGAGATTGCATTCGCTGGAATGTACTTTGCGCACAAGTATGAGGATCGTCGGCGCCAGATGGAGTACTTGCTGGGCGCGGCCGTGGACGCGACGGCGGGCAAGCGTCCAGGCTTTGAAATCTTTTCACGCCAGCTTGGCAGGCAACCGCAGTATCAGTTCCCCGGAATCCTCAAGAAGCACGTGGTGGGATCCCTGTCCTACAAACAGATGCTGACCGCCTATAAGGCGTACAAAATCTTCCTCAACGTCAACTCCGTCACGGATTCGCCGTCGATGTGTGCCCGGCGCATATTCGAGATCACGGCGGCGGGCTCCTGCGTAGTCTCCACTCCTAGCGCGGCCATCACGGAAATCTTCCCGGGCAATGAGATTCCCACAGCAGACAACCGGGACGATGCCGCGCACCTGCTGAAGGCGCTGACGGCCAACCCGGACTACGCACAACGCATGGTCCACAAGGCCCAGCGCAGAATCTGGGCAGAACACACCTTCAGCCACCGGGCACAGTCCATCGCGGCCGCGGCGCGGCCGACCCTGGCCGCGCCGGCGCCCAGGGCGCAGGTATCGGTCCTCGTCTCAAGTTTCCGTCCGCAGCAACTCGACCATGTCATTGCCGGCGTCGCCGCCCAGAAGGGCGTGGATGTCCAACTGGTCTACCTCGCCCACGGGTTTGAGGTCGACGACGCGGCATTCCGGCGAAAGTGCCTGGAAGCCGGGATTCTCGACGTCGTGGTTCTTCAGGAACCGGGGCAAACGCTGCTCGGTGAGTGCCTGAATGCCGCCGTGGCGCGAGCCGATGGCCGATTCTCCACCAAATGGGATGACGACGACATTTACAGCCCCATGTACCTGGGCGACCAGGTCAACGCCATGATGTACTCCGAGGCCGAGGTGGTGGGAAAGCGGGCGCATTACATGCACCTGGCCGGGGCTGGTGCCACGATCCTACGCAACCCGCAACTGGAACACCGGTTCGTGGAAGCAGTCTCCGGACCGACGATTTTCGCTGCCACTGACACGTTCAGGCGCCTACCCTTCCAGCCCGTGCAGCGTGGAGAGGACTCGCGCTTCCTGGGCGACGTCATTGAGTCGGGCGGTCGGGTGTACTCCGCCGACCGCTTCAATTACTGCCAGATGCGCGCCGCCGACGTGGCGTCACACACTTGGCAAATCACTAATGAAGAGCTTCTGGCTTCTTCAAAGATTCAGTTCTTCGGTTCGCCCGAAGACCACATTTTAGTTTAGGGGAGACATGGACGAGACGATTTTTGATGTTGCCGTCATCGGACTTGGTTACATCGGCCTGCCCACCGCGGCCAGCTTCGCAGCCAAAGGAAAGCGCGTGGCCGGCGTCGATGTGAAGCAATCGACTGTCGACGCCGTCAACCGGGGAGAGGTTCCCTTTGTGGAACCCGATATGGGTGTGGTGGTCTCAGGCGCGGTCAGCCTGGGGAACCTCGTAGCCATGTCTACGGTGCCCGCGGCAGACGCGTTCATCATTGCCGTGCCCACCCCGCTCGCGGAGGGCAACGGCGCCGACCTCTCCTACCTTCGTAGCGCTCTCGAGGCCCTCGCCCCTAAGCTGCGCGGCGGCGAACTTGTGGTCCTGGAGTCCACGTCGCCCCCGGGCACCACGGACCGCCTGGGCACCCATCTCATGGAGTTGCGGCCGGACCTGTCGCTCGAAGCAGGTCCCGGACTGAACCATGTTCACATTGTGCACTCCCCGGAAAGGGTGCTGCCGGGGCGGATCATGGTTGAAATGGTCACCAACGACCGCGTGATCGGAGGCCTGACCGAAGAGGGGGCCCAGCTGGCCAAGCGGCTTTACGAGGTCATTTGCCAGGGCGAAATCCTGCTCACGGACGCCACCACAGCCGAAATGACCAAGCTGGTGGAAAACACGTTCCGCGACGTCAACATCGCCTTCGCTAACGAGCTCTCGCTCATCTGCGACAACCTGGGCATCGACGTGTGGAAGCTGATCGAACTGGCGAACCACCACCCGCGAGTGAATGTGCTTCGCCCCGGACCCGGTGTGGGCGGACACTGCATCGCGGTGGATCCCTGGTTCATTGTCGACGCCGTCCCGGAGCACTCCGGCCTGATACGCACCGCTCGCGAAGTCAACGACGCCAAGCCGCACCATGTGGTCCGGCAGGCTGTAGAGGCACTGGCCGGCCAGCCCGGGGCAACCGTGGCTGTCCTCGGCCTGGCTTTCAAGGCCAACATCGACGACGTCCGGGAGTCGCCGTCCGTGACGATCGTCCAGGAGCTCGTCCGGCAGCTGCCTGAAAGCACCATCCTGGTCGTTGACCCGAACGTTGAGGAACTCCCGACGGCGCTGGCAGCATCCGGCCTCTCCGCGCTCCACGGCATGGAGGAAGCCGTAGCAGCGGCGGACCTCGTGATGCTCCTGGTGGACCATGATGAATTCCTGGCCCTTGACTCCGTCGCCCTGGAAGGAAAACAGGTCATCGACACCAAGGGCATCTGGAACCAGCAGGAGCCCTCCGAGTCCAATCGGCTGCACGCGCCCGTTGGGGCCTCCGTCAGTGGATAAGGGAAGCCACGCCCAGTCAGCGGCAGCGGCTATTGAAGACGAGCTGCGACACGCCGGTTTTGCGCTCAAATCCCTGCACGCGCCGCGGCAGGAAACCCCACTCGTCCGAATCCTGATCTCGGCCGCGAAGGCCACGGACCTGGAGATTGCAGGGACTGTAGCGTCGCTTTTCGGCTCCGCGTGCCAGGATTTCACAGTGGACGTTCTCGTGGAGGACGGGCGGCCGAAGCTGGAGGAGTGGCTCGCCACGGACCGCCGCTTTTCATTTCCCCGAACGGACGGACGACAGCCGGCTGAGGCCGCCTACACGCTGGTGCTCAGCGCGGGAACGGCCATCGGCCTGCACTCGCTGGAGGCGATGATCGACACCCTGCGCCAAACGCAGGCACTTGTCCTGCGGGCACTAGTGGACGGGCAGTCCGGCGCGATGGAACTGTGGCAGACGGCGACCCTCCGGGAGCTGTCAGAAACCGGTGACCCTGAGAAGTCCGCACGAAGCGCCGGCGGTGAACGGTGGGTCTCGGGGAGTGCTCTGGGCCTGCACGACTTCCGTCGGCCCAAACCTAAGCTGCACCTGCGCAAAGGCGCCGCGGCAACCCTTGACCTCAATATCGTGGTCCGGGATTTGGCCGACGCCGCTACCCGCCTCGACTACGAGCAGAAGATCCGGCACCTCGAGGCACGGCTGAAGAAGTCCGAAATCGAGCGCCGCCGCCTGGAGCAGGGGATGGCCCCAAACCGCGGCATCTACCGCGCCCGTGCCATTGCCCGTAAGGGCCCGGCTTACATCCTTGGCCAGCTCAAGTCCCGCGCGGGCGGGGCGGGGAGCTAGCAGCATGCAGATCAAGAGCGTTGTCGTCGGCTCGGCAGAGCACTCCATGGCGCAGCTGGCGTTGGACCTTGGGCTGGACTACGCCCGCACGGACTGGGAGCACCGCGACCCCAAGACCGCGTCCGACTGGGAACACGCCGTCCCTGCAGATCAATTGTGGTGGGATCACTACGTTGTGCAGACCGAGTCGCTCGCCGAGGCCAGGACGCTGCTTCCCTTGTTCCGCAGCGAGGGACGGGCGCAGCGCTTCGTCTTCGTGATCCGCGGTCACTTCCCGGCAGCTGATCTGCCGGTGTGGACGCCGCGCAGCCTCCAGGTCAAGGCAGGCACGTCCGCCCTGACCGTGCCGGGACTCGGCTTCGCCGTGGTGGTGGAGGGCGGCAAATGGGTGAATGTGCACGCTGCCGCCCTCGCCGCACTCGGCTGTTGCTCGCCTGCCGCGCCGCGGCCGGTGCTGGGCGGACTGCGCGTCGGTATCAGCGACCCCTCAGCCGGCGCCTGGCTCGCTGGCGACTCGCTGGGCAGCTTCATGACGGAGCAGCTCCTGCAGCCCGAGCCGGATGACATTTATTCCGTCGACGTACTGATCGGTCCCGCCGAGCTCACGCAGCAGCTCAGTGATCAGATCCCCGCCCAACCAAGACGGGTAACCCCGCCGGTCTGGACTCCGTCGGCGACGGTGCTGCCTCCTGTTGATACCGCCGTCGTCTCTCCGATGGGATTCTTGCCTTACCCGGACAAGCCGGCTCGTGTGCTCGAGCCAAGGGAGCTCGGCCGAGGGGGAGACCTCAGCGAAACCGACCTCGCCGCCCTGCGCCCGCACGACTATGTCGAGGTTGATGGCAGCCGCTTCGGCGGCCTGGACCGGCAGTTGGCGCGGCGCCTGAGTCAGCTCGCCGTCGCCGGCGTGCCGATGATGACGCGTGGATTGCCCTCCCCGGTAAGGTCCATGCTGGGTGACCGGCTGGTGGACTGCATCGAGGCCTTCGACGCCGGTGACGCGCCGGTGATGCGGGAATCAAAGTCGATCGACCTACGCCGGACGGCGCTGGACCTCTACAGCCCGCGCGCCGTCTGGAACACATTGCTGGGCCGGCTCGGCAAGCCGCTATTTCCCGTACCCTCCGTGAGCGTGGTTCTGGCCACCCGCCGGCCGGAGAAGCTGGCGTCAGCCCTGGAGCAGCTGGCATACCAGAGCTGGGAAGCTGTGGAAGTAGTGGTGGTGCTGCACGGCTTCGACCCGGACCTCCCCGAAGTCCGCCGGGCTGTGGAGGCGTACCCCGGCGAGCTGCAGGTGCGCTCAGTTCCGACCGACATGATTTTCGGCGACGTGCTGAACGCCGGTGTCAGCGCCGCCGGCGGCGATCTTATCTGCAAGATGGACGACGACGACTGGTACGGCCCGCACCACCTGCGGGACCTCGTTCACGCCAAGGACTTCAGCGGTGCCATCCTAGTGGGGGCACAAGTCGAATTCGTGTACCTGGAAAGCCTGGACATCACCACCCGCAGGCCTCCGCTCGGCGAGCAGTACTCGGACCACGTTGCTGGCGGCACCATGATGCTCGGCAGGGATGATCTGCGTCACCTGGGAGGGTGGCGGCCCGTTCATCGTGCCGTCGACCGATGCCTCTTGCAGGCCGTCCAGGCCGCCGGGGGACTCATCTACCGCTCCCATGGCCAGAACTATGTAATGCAACGCCACTCCGGGGCGGATTCGCACGGCGGCCACACCTGGAACCCCGAGGACAGCATCTTCCTGCAAAGCGTTGCCGAACAATGGGACGGGTTCCAGCCGCCGCCACAAATCGGCCCGGTTTCGGACCGTCCTGCAGGAGCACGGCTGGATGCCATGCGCAGCCATTTCGTCCGTGCGCCGGGTCCAGCCCCATCTCAGTCCGCCCATACTACTCATCCGCACATTTAGAAGGCTCAGGGAATGAAATTTCAACAAGCTCTCCGCAGACTTGCGCGCCTGTCCCCGAAGAAGAAAGCGGCCGCCGCTTCCTTCGCCGTCCTCTTCGCCTTGGTAGTGGTGGCTGCCTACGCCCGCGCCCCCTGGATCCTGGCGCTGCTCGTGCTGGCCTTCGCGGCCGCGCTCGCCGTGGGCGCGCTCTACATGGATAGGCTCTTAAAGGGGGCCCGACGTGCTACAAAGCGCGCCACGGCGGCGCAGGCCAAGCTGGCCGCAACCTTGCCGGACCCGCGGCCCGGGGCTCTGGTTGAGTGGGGTGCCCGCTCCCGGATCCCGGAAGCGCGGCTTGCTCAGCGGTTGACCAAGCTCCGTTCCGTTGACGGCCGCGATGTCCTGGTCAGCACGGCTACCACGGGCCAGTGGGGCTGGCGGGACATGGCTGTTGCACTGGAAATGTACAGAATCGGAGGGAAGTCCCGGCGCAGCGTTCAGCCCGTCCTGGACAAGACACCCCGCTCCGTACTGCTGCATCTGGGCGACCTGTGCTTCCGGCAGAACGTTCTCCAGGATGACATCCTCAACGCGGCCACGCTGTACAAGTATGTCTTCCAGCGGCTCGGAGCCAAGCCGTTCCGGGAAAAGCGGCGTGGGGAATTCTTCCTGGACGCGCTGGCCCGGACAGGGCAGGGCGAGGAAGTCATCAGGCTTCAGTATCTTTACAAGGCTGATGAGATGAACGCCAATGACCTCCACCTGTACCGCGCCAACGCAGCCAACCCGTTCAAAGACGATGCAGCCGACGCCGACCAGTGGCTCGCCGAGATCAACGAGATCTATGAGCGGGCAGGGCTGTCCCGGCTTTCGCTGGCCGAGGGTACGGCACCGGCCTTTCTGCGCCTGAGCGCAGAAGTGCCGGAACCGGTGACGGACGGACCCTTGGTCAGCATCGTCATGCCCGTCTACAAGCCGGACGAATACACGGATCTTGCGATCCAGTCGGCGCTCAACCAGAGCTACCGGAACATCGAAGTCATCATCGTTGACGACGGTTCCGGCGGGGACGCTGCTGAACGGCTTAACAAGTGGCTGGCTGCGGACGATCGCGTCAAGCTGGTGCTCAACGAGCCCAACGCCGGCGCGTACACGTCGCGCAATATCGGCTACTCCATGGCTCAGGGCGAGTTCATCACGATCTTCGACGGCGACGACTGGCAGCACCCGCAAAAAATCGACCTCCTGGTCCGGGGTGCCCAGCAGCAGAGCGACGGACGGCTCGTTTCTGCTCCCTGGACCCGCGCGGACGAGGACCTCTTTTTCCACTACCGCGGATGGCGTGGAGCCTTCATCACGCCGGCGCACGTTTCCACGATGTTCCACACTCCCACCATCCGGGAGCACCTGGGTCACTGGGATTCCGTCCGCAAGGCCGCGGACACGGAGTTCATCCTCCGCTACCAGGTTGTCGTCAATGGCGAAGAGCCTTTCGAAGTGTGCGAGGCACCCTTGACGCTGTCCTTGGTGGGCACCTCGAACCTTTCCATGGAAGATTTCCGTCTGGGCTACAGGTCACCTGACCGGGTGTCCTACCGCGATTCCTACGAGCACTGGCACAAGATGATCCGAATGGGCGGACACTCCGGCTACCTGGACTTCCCGCTTGCCCGGAGGGCATTCCCTGCGCCGTCCAGGTTCCTCCCGGCCGGTGCCAAGCAGCAGGACCTGGAACTTGATATCCTGCTGGTCGGCGATTTCGGCGCTGACTCCCTGGTGGGCGCGCTGATGATGGAACACCTGGCGGCTGTGGCAGAGAAGGGACAGAAGGTTGGACTTATGCACTATCCGAGCCTCCTTCACACGGCAGCCATCGACCGTTCATATTCCGATGAGCTCATGGACGCCTTCCATGACGGGCGTCTTGTCCGCGTCGAAATCACGGACCGCGTGCGGTCCGCGTCAGTCAACGTCTATGACCCCACTGCGTTCCAGTACAGCCGAGAGCTGCGCAGCGGGCACGTTGCGGAACAGGTGTCCGTTTGGACGGACCAACCGCCCTACAACTGGGAATCTGACGAACACAAGTACGAGGTCGGGACGGTGGAACGCAATCTGTTGTCCGTGTTCGGCGCTCCCATCAAGTGGGTTCCGCTCAACGAACGGACCTGGCGGATCATCACGGAGTCCGGGCACGGACAAAAATCCATCGGTGACCATGTGGCGCAGCCGGATATTCTGACTATTCCCGACACCCCGGCGGAGGAAGCTCCGCTTGCACTGACAGGCTCCACCGTGGGCGCTTTTGAAGCAGGAGAGAATACGTGAATTCGCAAGACATTAGCCAAGGAACGGCGTGGGACGAGCGGAACAATGTAGAGATCCGCCGCCTGGGCTCGGCCAGCGAGATCGCCCACCACGCGTCTGAACCCTACGAGTTCGTAGTGCCGGGGGCGTCTGGCGGCCCGCTTGCTATCGTGGGACTTTATGCGCCCAGGGTATCAAAGACGCTGATCGTTACGTTCCATGGCTCACTGCAGCGGTCCAAATACCAGCTCCCGCGCTTTGAGTGGCGGAAGTCTCTTGCATCCATCGATGCCGCGCAGCTTTTCATCGCGGACTCCAGCCTCAACCTCAGCGACGGCATGCCTCTGGCGTGGTATATCGGCAATGAAGCCCAAGACCTGACTACGGATGTGGCATTGCTCATCAAGGAGATCGCGGCCTCAGCAGGATACGAACGAATCCTGCTGACCGGCTCCAGCGGAGGTGGCTTTGCATCACTGGCCGTCTCGCGCCAGATCAGCGGCTCGCTGGCCGTGTGCTTCTCACCGCAAACCCGCGTGGGAGACTACGAGCGGTCGGCCGTCGGCACTTTTACCAGGGTCTGCTTTCCCGAGAATGACGGCTACGACAGCATCGAAGAGAGTAACCGTCCGCGGCTGGACCTTCGACACCTTTACACAAACACCCGTGACCGCAACTTCGTGTGGTATGTCCAGAACACCCGGGATACTTCGCACTTCGAGAAGCATTACACGCCCTTCGCCGAGGCACGCGGCGTGGATCCCGCCCTAGGCGGACGTGACGCCTCCGGCCGCATTGAGTTTGTGCCGCAGGAACTGCAGGCGGGTCACGAGCCGCCGTCCCGAGGGCGTTTCCTTGGCCACGTCCTTGACGCCCATAAGGAGTTCTTTGGTGTAGCGCTCGCGAGTGTTGCCGACGGGGCTTAACGGCGCATCGTGGGCTGGCTTGCCACGCATTGACTGTGATTCGCACCATCTCAGATACGGTTTCACGGCCCGTGAATTGATGCTACGCAACCATTCTGCCTAGGTTAAAGGAAATAATGAGTTCTGAATGTGAATATGTATTTAAAGTAGCGCACAAGGCGAACGAGATTCAGCTTGCATTATGGTACGGGCAACCGCTCGGTGATAGGGCCGCCATCCTCACGGTCCGACTATATGACGCCACCGGTAAACGAGTCGCTAACAAGAGCCTGATCCAATCGGATGCAGTACCGAGACCCTACCTTTTTATTCCGGCTCAGTCCGAGTCCGGGCTTCACCGGGTTGGCAGCATCATGGCGACGCCGTCCGTCTCGACTGTCAAGGTGGCCGTCTTGGCGTGGCCGACTCTCGAGCCGATGAGCATGGACTCGTTTCCGAAGTCCTACATAACTATGGAACGGTCTGCGGTAGACGCGGCCCACGGTGAACGAGTGAGAACTAACATGATCCCAGGAAGGCCCAACGGTTCCTCTAAATGACACGGAATGTGGATATATCGGTCGTAATTGGCTTCAAGGATTGGGGTACTGGTCGTCTCCGGATGGCCGTTCAAACAATTCAGAAGTCATTCGGAAGCCTTACGGGTGAAGTAATCGTCTCCGACTATGGGTCGTCTGACTTTGAAGACACCCGCCACGCGATGGAAGAAATTGGGGCTACCTACGTATATACGCCTACCGACGGGGTCTGGTCGCGTTCCCGGGCCTTGAACGCGGGGTTTGCCGTCTCATCCGGACGGGTGCTTGTTTCAACTGACGCGGACATGATTTTTTCTCCGAAATCGATGGAAGTAGTTGGCAAGGCGATCCTTGACGATCCCCGTCTTGCGCTGGTACTTCAGTGCCGGGATCTTCCGGAAGGCTACTCCGACGAAGAACTGGACATTGCCAGCCTCGACTGGCCGCTCCTGGACAGGGTGTCTCGGATGCGGCCTCGCTGGGGAATGGGCGGGATGATGGCGGCCAGCCGATCGAAATTCCTGCAGATTCGGGGCCTCGATGAGCGGATGGAAATATACGGCGGTGAGGACATTGATTTTGCTAATCGGCTGAGACGCGCAGGCGCGAGACTGGAGTGGCTAGTCGATGATGACGTTCGCATGTTCCACATGTGGCACGCTCCGTCCAGGGCGATCGCCAATGAAACGCCCGAAGGGCGGCGGGCTATCGAAGTCAATCGGCAAATTCATGTTGAGGATAAATCATTTGTCCGAAACACGCTGAATTGGCAGCACCGGCCCTCCGACGCAGAACTGCCCGTGAGTGTCGTGATATCAACTTACAACCGCGGAGCATTTATTGGCGAGAGCATCAAGTCTGTCCTGGCCCAGACTATGGCAGATTTTGAACTTATTATTGTCGACGACGGTTCAACCGACGAGACCCGGGAAGTCGTGTCCTCATTCCGCGACGGGCGTATCCGATACTTCTACCGTTCGAATGCAGGTATTGCGGCAGCGCGGAACTTTGCTGCGTCTGTAAGTCGTGGCCGGTACACGGCTGTTCATGACGACGATGACATCATGCTGCCGTGGCGTTTGGAAAAACATCTGGAGGCGCTGCGGCCGGATCACCACGGTTCCTACGGTGCATGGGCAGACTTCAACAATCAGACGGGCGAGATGTTCCTGAACCCCGGGAAAGACGCGAGTCTCGGCGCCCTACTGAGTACCTCAAAGGTCTATCTTCATCCAACCTTGCTTGTGCAAACGGAAGTCATCCGGCGGCTTGGATATGACGAATCCCTTCGCAGTGGTTCCGACTATAATCTGGCCATCCGGATGATGAGATCGGGTGTGAAGCTCAATCACACTGGGTATGTTCACACCCTCAGGCGCCTTCACGGCGGGCAGATCACGGAAACAGACTCGGTTGTACAGAAGACCTCAGCTGTTTTGAGTGCCACAATGGGCCGGACTCCGATGTCAGGAGCCGAGGTGCGTGAGATGAGCAAGAAATACGCGAAAATACCTGTTAAGAATTTGGGCAACCACCCTGATGTCATAGACAGCCTGGCGACCCATCTGCCGAGTCATTTGATTCCTCGGACTGCGGTGGTGCGGCACGAAGTGAACCAAGTCACGCCGACCTTCAACGCATCGCAGTTCTTTGAGCGCAGCCTCCTCGAACATGACTGGGATGGCAACCTGGTTTCCCAGGTCGGTATCTACCGTGACGTCCGCGGTGAGCTTCTGGCCGCGCTTCGGGATGCCGGTTTGTCCGTTGAAACAGGCCAGCCTTCGGCCATCGATTCTCCGGAGCACATAATACTTATGGCAATCGAGGCATTCATCAGTCATCACAGGGCTGAATCTACGGGGCACGACCAGCCGATTCTGGTATATGTTTCCCCGAAACATCTTGATTGGTTGGTGCAATTGGTGACGGCGCATTCGCCTGAAGCTCTGTTCGATAAGCGGATACTGAGCGACGAATCTACGCAGACCCATATCCTCTACGTTACGGGCCTTCCGATGGAAGAATTGGAATCACTAGCTGCATACGCAGGGAAGAAAGATATGTCACTGCGTTCATGGATTGACTTCGCGGGCGATTTTGCCGATGTGGCGGCTTTCTTTGCAACAACTTTGAAAGGCGAACTAGTAAAGTGAAATTCGAATGGCTAGGTAACTCAGAAGCTGGAGGGTCAGCCCTTATCGCCTCGCCCGAGCGCTATGATGCTGTTCCCTATATCGAAGAGCTGATGATAGACGGACGGCCCAGGGTAGTCAGCGCCGATCGGCTAGCTGTCGCCGCCATACTCGCCTTTGGGTTCGACTCCAGCGGACCGATCGAACTGCCCTTTCCAGTCGGTCCGACAACAGCACAGGCGATCCAAGAGTTTTTGAACCCTACTTGGGTTGCAGTCTCGCCTATTGATTTCGTTCCCAAGGCCCTCCCTATCGGTGTGACTCGGATGCACCTGACTATGGATTCGCCGGCCGAGCGGAAGATTCTGAACAGTTTTGAAAAGCAAAGAACGGTTCATTTCGAGCTTCGTCGTTCGGATCGCTATGCCGGTCAGTTGATGTCGCTTGACCATCACATTGTCGTAAGTAATGCATGGATTTTCGGTGAAGCCGAAAGCGAAAGGTCGCTTTTGGCGGCATTGGCTGTTGGCGTACTTTTTGCCGAGAGCCTACAGGTTGATATCGTCGAATTCCCGCAGCTGACGCGTCTGCTACCTGAAACCGCTGAGTCTGTAAACAAGCTGCTCCAATCATGTCGCTTGGCCCTTGACGTTGTTGGGACAGAGAAAAATGCGAGAGAGAACACGGAGGCGAGTTCACGCGGCTAGTGGGCCAACTGTCCTCCGCGCTGGGCGGGCGAAGGGTTCTGATTCAGTTCGTTGGGTCCTGGCTGGTGTGGCCAGCCAGGAACCGCGCAAAGCGGCTCTTCGAGGTTTGTGGGGAATTGAGTCCGTGTCGTAGCTAAAGAAGGGGCCCGTGGCCCTGCTGGGATGAGTGTGTCTAGCATTCAACCAGGAACAGGACCACGAGCCTTGACTGAGCATACCGGGGCGGCGTCCGACGCTGCCACCAGCATCTTCAATCTGCCCGACTACCGCGTCATTTCGGCCACCGTGCTTACTGATGGCCGGCGCCAGATCATCGTTGAAACCGACCAGCCACCGGGCTGCCCGACTTGCGTTGTGGTGGCGACGCGGCGGAAGGAACGGCGCTTCCAACGGATCCGCGACATTCCCGTCGCCGGCGCCGTGGAGGTCCTCTGGTCCAAGTACCGCTGGTACTGCGTGGAACCCAAGTGTCCCCGGCTCTCGTTCTTTGAATCCACCGCCCAGGTCCCGCGCCGCGCCCGCTCCACCGGCCGGCTCCGGGGCCACGTCGTCGATGCGGTCATCAGCTCCGGCCGGGCCGTGTCCGAGACGGCCGCTGCGTTCGCGGTGTCCTGGTGGATGGTCCGTGCCGCGCTGAACGAAGCCTGCTTCCTCACCCTGCCCGACGTGGATGAGCTCAGCCCGCGCATGCTGGGCAGCGACGAACACCGGTTCCGATCCGTGCGGTATTTCCGTGACCCGGACTCCAGCTCGTGGATCCGGCATGAGCCGTGGATGACCACCATCGTGGACCTGGACACCGGCCAGGTCCTGGGAATCGTCGACGGACGGGATCACAAGGGCGTTGGCGACTGGCTGTTCGCCCGCCCGCTTCAGTGGCGGCTGGGCGTGCAGGTCGTTGCGATCGACCCGTCCGCGGCGTTCCGGAAAGCGTTGAGGATGTGGCTTCCCCGCACAGCTGTCGCGGTCGATCACTTCCACCTGGTGTCCCTGGCCAACCAGGCGGTGACAGAGGCCCGGCAGAATCTCTCCCAGCAGGTCAAGGGCCGCCGCGGCCGCGGCATCGACAAAGCCTGGGCCCACCGAATGCTGCTCCTGCGCGCCGGCGACAAGCTCTCTGACAACGCGGCCCACCGTCTGGCTGAGGTCTTCGCCGCCGATGACGCCACCGGCAAGCTCCAGGCAGTCTGGAAGGTCAAGGAACAGCTGCGGGCGCTGCTGGGCACCAACTCCCTGGCCGACGCCGCTGCGGCGAAAGAGGAACTCAAGACTCTCGTTGAGGCCGCCGGAAGGCAGGAGACGAACAAGCTCTATCGCACTGTCTGCCGGTGGTGGAATGAGATCGAAGTCCTCATCGTCACCGGCGCCACCACCGGCAAGGTCGAAGCCAACAACACCGGAATCAAGCACATCAAACGCACCGCCCGCGGCTACCGCAACGCAGGGAACTACAAATCGATTATCCTCATGACCAGTGCCGTCCGGACGGCGGCATGACACTCACCCGAGAATCAATTTCCCCACGAACCGCGAAGAGCCCGCAAAGCCCGATACGCTGGCTCGTGGTCCTGTTCAGGTTAAATGCTTAAACGGCTTTCCGTGGTTGGTAATGAATTTGGGTTCGTGTCTTTAGACGCTGAGGGCCCGTGGTCCTGTTCTGATGGAGGTTCTGGTCGCATCCATCAGAACAGGACGACAGCCTTGATCGAGCCTATTTCCCGGTGCTCTGATGTTGTCAATGAGCGCCTGATGCAACAGGGATGACCGGCAACGCCGTAAAACCGCCGGCCGCCCCCGACCTCGCAGCTTGCATGGCCGAAAGTCTGCAGGCCTTCTGAGGTGATCTAGACTGCCCGCGTCGTCCTCGTCGTTCGTGTCAGTGGCGAAGGACGCGTTCGGGTCGAAGGACGCACGTTCCTTCCTGCTTTGGTTGCTTCGCGCCTGGCGATGTTCCGAGGGCGTGGGAGGGCACATTCGCCTTTCGTCGGGCCACGCACCTCTTCAGTCGGACTCGGCTTCGTATGGAAGCATGCGCAGAGTTCGGTCTGACGGCTGTCAGTGACCAAACACCCACAATTCAGAAGGGAAAAGTGACGATGAAGCCGGAAGAAAGGAAAGGCGGCTCTGGGCGAAGATCGACGTCAATTACGATAACCGGAAGATTGAGGAACTATCCGACGCCGACCCTCTGATGGATGCCCCCGGTGACCGGGCATTCCGTGTACTGGTCGACGGCGATCTAATCCACAAGATTTGACGTCCGGACGCACCAGTTGCAGACTTTGGGAAGTACCAGTCGGACACAGTTGACCTGTCCGAAAAACGGTCCAAGGACGGCTCCCGAGGAGCTCACGTATCAAATCACGAAATGCGCGCTATTTACGTTTTTATTACTGCCAACAAGCAGCAGTGCACGGCGGAGAGTGGCTGAAAGACGCGGAACTAGGCTGAAGTGCGGCTGAACGTGGCACGAAACGGCTCACACGCCGTCTCCCCGTTGATGTCATACGCGTAGGA
Source organism: Arthrobacter sp. 05T45 (assembly GCF_056395875.1). Taxonomy (NCBI): domain Bacteria; kingdom Bacillati; phylum Actinomycetota; class Actinomycetes; order Micrococcales; family Micrococcaceae; genus Arthrobacter; species Arthrobacter sp. 05T45. The sequence continues at coordinate 28,779 of NZ_JBFTKI010000015.1, forward strand.
CGGTACGAGGCTCATGGAGTCGATATCGATACTGATGGATGCGGCGTCGGTCGACCGTCCCTCCAGGTAGATGCGCGCCTCGCTGTATCCCGTCATGTCGAACGTTTTGGTGAACCTCTGCCACTCTGTGGTTGCCGACTGGCCTCCAAAACCATTCGCCGTAAGTATCACAGTAGAGGTGGGCACGCCGCTCAGCCCTGTTGACCGTTCGATATCGACGCGAAACCGGCCGCCGGTATTGCGCGAGGCCCGCACCCAGCATGTGAATCGCCACTCTCGGTCCGGACCCGGTTGCGCCGGCGGTTGTGAGGTGCAGGTACGAAGAGCCGGAGTGAGCGTCCGGCTGCGCCGCCCTCACTGCTGCAGTTCCGTTGTAATTCAGCGGGGACAGCATCTTGCCACCGAGTTCGAAGGAAGGATCATCCAGCAGGTTGAGCCTGGGATAGGCCAATGCCCGCGCATCCAGAACCGGTATGTTTCGATCCCGTATTCCTTGAAGCAAAGCACGATGTTCGGCTTCCCCAATGTTAGTGGCTCCTGTGTCAACGTTTGTGGGGGTTATCTCGTGCATGTAGAGACGAATTATATCGCCTCCCACGACAGTCCGGTAATAGAGGTCATTCAAGAATTGTGGCAATACCGATAGTCCTCCCGGATAGCGCCATACGTCCCAGGGCTGGATGGAGGATGAAGGAAAGGTGTAACTTCCCTGTGAATCTGGAGCAGATGCTAGCGACCTTGATCGAGCGTGAAGCCGGGAGGAAATGATCTCAACGTTCTTGTTGGAGGCGTGGTAGGGAGCGACAAACCATATCGGGGGTTCACCCATCTGCGCAAGGATCGCTGCGTACGCTGAATCGATCTGCACACGTATCTCAGAGACTGTAATTTCAGTGAGACGACGATGGTCCCTTGTGTGGTTGCCGATGCTCCAGAGGCCCGAGTCCCGCATTTCCCTTGCCTGACCCCAAGTCAGCTTGGTCGGCCGACCGTCCATCGACCCAGTGGTGACCTCTGAAATGGCGGGAATTCCCAGTTCCTTTATGTATAGGAAATGCCTTTGTGTAATCCGATCGATTCGCGTCATCGTAATGGATGACAGCTCCGCCGCCAAAACCAACGCCACTCGGCGCGAACACGGCAGCCGAAACGCCGGCCGGGATGAGCGCCGAAGCCGACCCGTTGACCGGTCCCGGGCTGAATCCGGGCAATTGATCAGCACCTAAGGGTACCTGGGTGAGGGGCACCGCAACTGCCACCCTAAGAAACTCCGGCGGTCCAGGGTCTCCTGTTCCTAATAGGAAACATCTATGTCTCTCCTTGCCTCCTCAGACGACCTTGGACGAAATCTATCCCCACGGAAACCCGCGGCCCTGTCGCCGCGATCCTCAGTTCACGTAACCAGGAGATTCTTACCGGAAATGTGTGCAACTATTCCATTAGCCCCACCGTCTCACAAACGGCGGAACAACCAATAAACTTTCGTCGCAGATTAGCAAATAACGATGGGTGTGAATCCACTCTCGAACCCTGAGAATTACGTTTCGAATAGACCAAATCTACGTGCAGCCAAGTATGTGCCGAACCGATCCTTATGGAAAGTGTGCCATTGACCGCTCCAAGGTTTTGTGAAGGTTTCGTCGCGAAAGACGCTACGGCAGCGGATCGGAGACGAGCATTCAGAGGAACGTCGCGTCGTCGGTCATCATCGCAATCAGATGCAGATGCAGATGGCCCACAACTCAAGGCACCCCGGCCGCGCCTGACCTGCCGCGTTTCTGGGCCGAAACACTAGTGGCTGCGTGGGTCGCGAAGTGCAGGAAGACCATGGACGAATGACCGTATTACGCTCAGAGCGGTCAAAGCGGCGAAGCGAGCGGCAATTGCCGCCATTTAGCTTCGACAAACAGAGTGGCAGAGTTAAGAGACCTGCTTATGTAGGTACCGATTCTCGCCTTTTGCTCCACTCAACCATTAGGAACATCTAAGAAAGAAGGCGGCGATCGTCCAGAGGTCTTCCTTCACGGAGCGATGTCTTCGGGCGCGGGCTCGAGTGATTCAGTCATCCAGAAAGCACGACTCAAGACAAGGGGCCCCGGACTCACCAGACGGGGTCCAGTCAGTAGCTAGCCAAACAATGCCTTGATCTCGTTGACCATGTCCGAAACCGGACGAGGCTGACCCTCACGATACCCGTCCAACTCGGAGAAGGGCTGGTCACGGAGTAGGCACAGCGGCCCTTGAATCCGCTTCACGCCATCAAGAACGTCAAGCTGGGCGCGGCTGTCCCTAATCTCGACCACTGGGACGCCGCGCCTGGCGAAGACGGAATTATGCAGATTCGACCCGGTGAACCCTGTGATCACGGCGGCCGAGTTCACGGCAGCAACCTGCTCTTCGACTGTCATCTCCCATCCTCGGACTGACACGAAGCCGTCCTCCACCAGAGCCTGTTCAACAGCGAGCTCGTGCGGGTGTGCTCGCCTGTGGCCCTTCGGGCGGGGCAGGAAAATTTTCTTGTCCTCGCCTGCGCTGCCGCTTCGGGAAGTCATGCGGTCGTAGACGTCATTGAGGGCGGGGTCGATCAGCTCGCCCTCGTCCATGAGGCCACGAATGTTCACTAGCGGTTCCGGGACATGTACGCGACCCAGCGCAATGTCCCCCGTGGCCACGACGATGCGACGTTCATCCCATCCGGCGAGCCGTAGCGTCTCAATGATGCGCGGAAAGGCTGACAACCACATGCGCCCCCACGGAATCAGTATCAGCGGGGCGTCGGGCAGCTTCTCGGACGCCCAGGCTGTCGCGATAGTCTCCGTGATGAGATGCCCCCAGCCGGCCAGAAGATGACCGCCCCAAATGCCCTCGTCGAGGAAGTAGTCCACACCCTCAACATGGAACTTCCCAACAACCCCTGGGTTACGCGTGTTGTGTTCCTTGACGGTGTGGGTCCAAGGGTTATCTGTTCGGTCAACGTGTCGCAGAGTCTCCGGAACCACGTCGCCAGATTCGGTGACAAGGCCGCCAGAAACCTCCCACGTCTCGTCATTGAGGCGCATGGCCGCAAGGAGGGCGTTGTCATAGCTTCTCAAGCTTGGCATCCGCTGATATTACCCCAGCAACCACAACCCGCGTGCCCCCTGACTCATAGTCCGGGGGCACCCTCCCCAAGGCCTCCAAGGAGGTGCTAATGCACGATGTTCTACATAGACTTTGGTTCCGCGTTCAGGAGCCCCGCAAGCAGCCCGTCGTGTACTTCCCTGTCTATCTGGGGGTGACCGTGCTGGAGCCAGTAATCATACTGGACCTGCCCCGGTGCCTCCAAGGCACCAGGTCCTAAACGTCAACCATGAGGAGCACTCGAGGGCCGGCGCCGGCGAACAACCACACAAGTGAACGCCCAGCGTCCGTCCACTCTGGTGGGGCGGGCGCTTTTGTCGTTAGCTCCAAAGGCATAGGCGCAATCCCTATGCGGCCCTTGGCCTTGTATGATAACGAGGCCCCGTTTCTGGGATCCTCGCCTAAAAGGAATTTTTGATGAGTTTAGCGGACTTCATGCTGCCACAGGTCTCGACCGAGTCGTTCCGACTGACGGAACTCGCCAATATTGTTCCACCCAGCAGGCTCTTCGCCGGGTATGACCCTGACCATAATGAGTTGCTTATTGACGGCACACTTAGCTTCGGTGTTGAGGAACTAACTCCGGACTCCCTGACCTTGGACTACAAGTCCAACAGAAATATCCAGTTCATCGAATCCTTACCCTCCGCCCCCAAACAACTTATTTTATGGGACATGGACGATGGGCGGGCATTTGACAGCCGAGTGTTCACGGGCAAAGATCTCAACGTATTCCAATACAACAGGCGTATTGGAAGTCGGCACGCCGTCTTGTGGCGGCTGAGCTCATATTTCGAACCTTCACGAGGCATTGGACATGGCGGCTGGGTGGAGGACGGCTTCCAGTTCGAAGACAAGAAGCCAGTCGTCTATTGGCGTGGGGCAATCTCAGGGAGCCGATGGTCTGATCCGTACCGGCGTGTTGGAGCGTTGTCGATCAACACCCCGGCGGCCTTCGAAGAACTGGCGCCACACTTCTCCCGGATCAAGGCCGTACTGCTCTCCGAGGGTTCGAAAGCCTTCGACTTCAAGCTTACGGGCCCGGCCTCCGCAATCGAAGCCAAACCTTGGCTCGACGAACTTGGCGTGCTCGGCGACGTCGTGCGACCCGCTGAACAGCTTGAACACAAATACATGTTATGCCCCAACGGAAACGACGTTGCGTCCAACCTCTATTGGGTTCTTTCGACGCAAAGTGTTGCATTCAAAGAAGAATGCAGCTATGAAGTCCTCCCGGATTATTTCCTCAAACCGTGGGTGCACTATGTGCCAATCGCTAACGGTTTTGCCGATCTGCAAGAGAAATTTGATTACTGCGAGAGCAGGCCTGACATGTGCAAGAGAATTATTGAAAATGCTAACCACGCGTACGGCCAAATGATTGACCCTGCGATTTGGAAAAACGCAGAAGTGGAAGTCCTGGACCGCCTCGCCCTGATGTAGCCCGCTTGCAATCCATCGTGCCATGCCACGCGGTGGTGTTCCGCATCCGGCTACGATTGCGCCATGGCATCATTCACCCTCGACGGGAACCAGGCTATCCGTGGTTGGTGGTGAATTCGGGCGCGTGTCTTTCGACGAGGAGGTCCCGTGCCTCTGTTCTGACGGAAGTTCTTGACCCATCCATTGATGACAGGCCTAGGAGCCTTGACCGAGCTCACTTCCCGGTGAGCTTGCGCTGCAACCGCCATCTTCAACCTGAGAGTCCGTTGACCACGCAATCGGAAGGTCCCGCGGCGGGCTGACCACCAAGATTCCGCTCTGCGACGGCAAGATGCGTCCGCTGATCATCCTGCTCGGTACCGGCTAAATTGGTGTTTTCCCGATGCTCCCGAAAGCGCTGAAGTGCCCAGCCTCGGCGACGACATGCCCGCTCCCGTCCGGACCGGGCTCTGGCTGACAAGGTGTACTCCGCCCGGGCCAACCGGGGAACTTCTGCGCCGGCGCGGAATCTAGGCTTTCAATCCGGAACGATTAGGAGACCACCGAAATCGAGGGGCAGTAAGGGCGCAGACCCGTCGGCCTGGACAAGGATGCCTACAAACGCCGGAACGTCGTCAGGCGTGCGTTCGATGTATTCAAACAATGGCGCGGGTTCGCCACCCGATACGACAAGCTCGCCCTCACCTTCCGGGGCGGAGTCGTCCTTTGAGCCATTAATATCTGGCTCAACGAATTTGGATACACGCATCAGCCGCTGCCATTCGGGGTGTAGCACCAGAGCAGTCGGTACTTTCGCAGCCGCTCCTTGAGGACAGCAAGCGACTCTGGTCGCGAGGGCAGCCAGCGTTGTCATTGCCCAGCATTTCGTTGAGGCCGAGGAAAACCCAGCCTGGCGCGAATGCCTGGTAGGCTTCAGCGCCTCGATCACCGCGGCGGGAACGCCGTAGAGGGGTTGACCCTATTCCGCCCATGAGGATGGTGCAGCTACGTATCGTAACCCCACATACGGAATCGACTTTGCGCAGCGTCAGTCACACGGAACCGTTGGCCATCATAATCCCCAGCAAGAGGGCGATCTGGGCTAGGGTCTAGGCATCGGACCAGTGCGAGCTGGCCCTTGTCAGGGTCCATGCGAGTGAGTCCGGGCGCTGGGCGCCTGGTTGGCGATCAGTACCTCTACGGCGAGCTCGCCCCGTGGAGCTGATCGCGGCCAACACCCGGGGGACCCCTGCGGGGTCACCGTGCTTACGGCAGGGCTGTGGCGCTAATAGCGACCCGTTGCCCCAGTGCAATTCCGGCGTAGTTCCGGCCGCATCCATCGTTGCGCCATTCAGGTCAAGAGTCACCCGCTTGGGACTGCCGGGCCTCCCCCCTCGATTCATTCGCGGTCGCCTAACTGGACGACGAGGGCGAAACTGAAGCCGATGGGCCGTATGGCCGTATGCGGGCCACCCCTCGACTGTCAAGATGGCAAGATGGTGAGAAGCGCAACAGACAGGCGGAACTTTGCATGCATGCTGAAGAGCCCGATGAACGATTCGACAAAGTCGTTAAGCGGTTGAAGAAGAGCTTTGACCCGTCCGGCGAGAACAATCCGATTCCAGTTGGATCGACCGTCGACGACGTCGCCATGATCCTGACAAATGAACTTCTTGGAGCGGGAGTCCTGGCCGATCCGGAGAAGGTGCGCGAAAAGGCTCAGGAGATCGTGGATAACGCGCCCTACTGACCAGTCTGCCCGGCGGCAGGCGTTGGAAGGGGGGACGGGGGCCGGCGTCCCTGCTGATCGAAATGGTTGTTCACCCGCCAAGGGAGAGTGTGTGACGACCTGCTCTTCTTGAGTTCGCGAGTACGACTGAAATCGGTCAAGTCATGAGCGCGGCCAATCCATTCGGGTGGACCGTCTAGACTGACCGGATGAAGGTACTAGTCACTGGTGGTTCCGGCTACATTGGGTCGCACACAACGCTGTCATTGCTCGAAAAAGGACACGACGTTGTCGTGCTGGACAATCTGCAAAACTCCCATGTTGAATCTCTCAGGCGTGTCCAGGAGATAGCTGGCAGGCACGTCGAGTTTCGGGAGGTGGACTTGCTGGACGTGGCGTCGCTGAACGGCGTCTTCGCCGAGTTTGATTTTGATGCGGTGATTCATTTCGCCGGGCTCAAGGCGGTGGGTGAGTCCGTGGCACAGCCGCTGAAGTATTACCAGAACAACGTGGTCGGAACGCTGAACCTGCTACACGCTATGGAAAAAGCCGCAGTCTTCACACTTATTTTCAGTTCATCGGCCACAGTCTACGGCGCAGCAGAAGAAGTCCCACTCAATGAGGGCACCCAATTGAATGCGACCAATCCGTATGGGCGGACTAAGGAACAGATTGAGAACATCCTCTCCGATCTGTCGGCCGCTGATCCTCGCTGGAGTCTAGCGATGCTGCGCTACTTCAATCCTGCCGGTGCCCATGCATCGGGGCGAATAGGAGAAGATCCGCAAGGTACACCGAACAATTTGTTGCCGTTTGTGGCTCAGGCGGCGATTGGACGCCATGACAAGGTGATGGTTTTCGGAAATGACTATCCCACACCTGATGGAACCGGGGTGCGTGACTATATCCACGTAATGGACCTCGCTGCTGGCCATTTGGCTGCGCTGGATTACTTGTGTGGCAAGACTGGCATCTTCCGTTGGAATCTTGGGACAGGCCGAGGGTCATCCGTTTTGGACGTGATCCAGGCATTCAGCAAGGCCGCGGGGCGGAGCGTAGCCCACGAGTTCGCACCTCGCCGGCGCGGAGATGCTGCCATTAGCTACGCGGATCCCACGGCCGCGCTGACGGACTTGGGATGGTCCGCTAAACGCGGCCTTGCCGAAATGTGTGAGGACCATTGGCGGTGGCAGCGCAATAATCCTCAGGGTTTCGGGTCCGCTGGAGGAGGGGACATCGCCTCAAGTCGCTGACGTTCCAGAGGGCGCCGCGTAGGCGGGGGACCTGTGCGCAAGGCTGCCCGAACCACGTTCTGCGACGTTCGACGGTCGCGAAATCTGTTTTTTCGACCTGCCGATATATAGTGGTCCCGTTTGGATGCGCTGTTTGCGCCCAAGGGAATGAAATCAACTTGCAGCTACTGGGGGACTAGTGACACTACGACTAACCGTGATCGGTACGGGATACCTCGGCGCGACCCATGCGGCATGCATGGCGGAACTCGGATTTGAAGTCCTGGGTGTCGACGTCGACAAAGAGAAGATCGACAGCCTCAGCCGGGGAGAACTGCCCATCCACGAGCCTGGCCTGCCCGAACTTCTGCGCAAGCACACGGCATCCGGCCGCCTGCGCTTCACTACCTCGTTCGAGGAGGCCGGCGCCTTCGGCGACGTCCACTTTATCGCCGTGGGCACCCCGCAGCGGGCCGGCGAGCACGCCGCGGACATGACCTACGTTGACGCGTCCGTGGCAGCCATTGCCCGCGCCGCCACGAAGGATTCCCTGATTGTCGGTAAGTCCACCGTTCCGGTGGGTTCCGCACGTCGCCTGAAGGGCCTTGTCGCCGAAGAATCGCGCGACGGCGTGACGGTCAACTTCGCTTGGAACCCCGAGTTTCTGCGCGAGGGCTTCGCCGTGGAGGACACCCTGCGTCCCGACCGCCTGGTTATCGGCTCCGACTCTGCCGCTGCCGAGGCCACCCTGCGCGAGGTTTACGCTGACGCCATCGGCCGCAATACACCGTTCATCTCGACGGACTTCGAGACGGCGGAACTGGTCAAGGTCGCTGCTAACGCGTTCCTCGCGACCAAGATCTCCTTCATCAACGCTTTCTCCGAGGTCACGGAGACCGTGGGCGGCAACATCCGCACGCTCGCGGACGCAATCGGACTCGACGCGCGGATCGGCCGTCGCTTTCTCAACGCCGGCATCGGCTTCGGCGGAGGCTGCTTGCCCAAGGACATCCGGGCGCTTCAGGCACGGGTCTCCGAACTCGGCCTGGACAGCACCATGCGGTTCCTGAACGAAGTCGACGAAGTGAACCTCCGCCGTCGTGACCGTGCGGTCCACGTCGCGGAGACGCTGCTCGGCACTGTAGAGGGCAAGCGCGTCGCCGTCCTCGGTGTCGCCTTCAAGCCCAACAGCGACGACGTCCGTGACTCACCGGCGCTGGACGTAGCTGCCAGGCTCTTCAACAGCGGAGCCGACGTCAGCGTCTACGACCCCGCGGCCAATGCCAACGCGGCCAAGCGGTACCCGCGGCTGAATTACGTCGACTCGCTGGCCACGGCCGTGGCAGATGCCGACCTGGTCATGCTGCTCACGGAATGGAACGAATTCGTCAACGTCGATCCCGCGGAAATGTCTGCCGCGGTCGCGCGCAAGCGCATCTTCGACGGACGCAACGTCCTGGACCACGAGACGTGGAACGCCGCCGGGTGGGACATCGTGTCGGCCGGCCACAAGAGCGAACTGCTCGACCTGGCTGCCGCTAACTAGAACAGCGCCAGCCCGGGGGACTCACAGCCTCCCGGTAGGCACGGAACCGACCCGGTCAGATGATTTCACTTCATCCGACCGGGCCGGTTCGTTTAACGCCACGGATGCATTCGACGGACAGGGATGCGTTGAATGTGACGGGTGCACTTGCCGCCGCCGGTCCCGGCGGCGCCGACGCGAAGAGACCCCGCCGGATGAATCGCTCCGGTGGGGTCTCTGTCGGGATAACGGACTACTTGTTGGCTCCGGGAGGAACCAGCCGCTGCAGAAGGCTCCAGGCCCCCTTACAGCGACGCGTAGAGCCTGCCCGTGCTGGTGAGGGTGCCGTTCGTGTGGAAGAGGGCTGAACATCCCATCTTGATGTCTCCGGCCGGCCGCGTCTTCCAGGCGAAGCGTTCGACGAACGGCATAGCGCGCAGGCCAGCGACGGTGGCGCGCATGAAGTCCTCCGTCTGGGCCCGGGTGTAGATGCAGGGCCTGGTGGATGTGGCATTCCAGTCCGCCACCGCGTACTCCGTCACCCAGATGGGCTTGCCGTATTTCTCGTGAAGCATGGTGATCTTGTTCAGGAAGTCGTCGGCCTTGGGCCAGGCGTAGACATGGGTGGTCACGAAGTCCACACGGAGGCCCTTGTTCTTCGCCTTAGCCATGAAATCGGCCAGCCAGGCACTGCCCGGGCTGGCACACGCCGGGGAGCCGAGCCGAAGTCCCGTCGCCTGAAGCTTCGGCCAAAGGCTGATCGCCTGGTCCACGCTCATGTTCGCCTGGGCCGTGACATCGGGCTCGTTGAAGCCCAACAGGTGCTTCGTCTTCGTCTCCGCCAGCTGGCGCGTGACGTAACCCAATGCGTCCTGCTCTTGCATGGTCTTGGCGCTCTTGATCATGGGGACGAAGGGCGGGTTGGTAGTGACGTTGGGGTGCGAACCCCACGTGTAGTGCCAGTCCAGGTTGAGACTCTTGATTTGCTGGAGTGCCAGAGCGTCCTTGCCGCCAAGCCCGCAACCCTTGAGGGTGTTCTCGGGCGTGGTGATGGCCGGGACTGTCGGGATGGCGGTGGGGGCCAAAGCCGCTTGTGCGGATCCAGCATTGGCGGCGAGCAGGGCGCCCGGGGCAGCCATGGCCGCCAGGGGCATGGCAAGAAACTTACGGCGTTCCATGAGTTCCTTTCGATAGGGACCGGAGTGTCGGCGGACAGTGCGACGGAGGACGTGATTGACTTCCACAGCACTTGGGCTCGAGCTAACCTAGCACAGGCGGCATTCAGGAAACTCACGGAATACCGCAGGAATTGCGCAGGATTTCTTCGGCACGAAGGGGTGCCACGGGACCGGCCCGGTGACCGCCGTCGGCCGCTGTCCCTGGCGTGTGTGCGCTTTCGAGGGACCCCTTATGGGACCCCTTAGAGAGACCGGTAGAGCTCGCCGGTGGCGGTTAGTGACCCGTTGCTCCGGAACAGTGCCGAGGCTCCCATGATGGGATCGTCGTGGGCCCGTGTTTTCCAGGCGAAACGCTCCACGAACGGCATTTGCCGGAGGCCGTCGACGGTCTCGCGCATGAAAGCCAGGATTTCCCTCTCCGAGAATCGGCTGGGCGACTTCGCGGTTGCTTTCCAGTCGGCCACGGCAAATTCGGTGATCCAGACAGGCTTTCCGTAGCGTTCATGCAGCTGCTGTACCGACTTGAGGAACGAGTCCGCGTTGGGCGGCGCGTAAGAGTGCATAGTCACGAAGTCCACCCGCAGGTCCTTCGCTGCTGCCTGGTCCATGAATTTCTTGAGCCAGTCGCCTAGTGCCTGGACCGGGGCCGGAGACCCTAGCTTGAGGCCCGACTGTTCCAACTGCGGCCAGAGTTTGATGGCAGTGCCCACGGACATGTCCGCCTGGCCGTCATGATCAGGTTCGTTGAAGCCGAGGAGGTACTCGGCACCCGTCCACGGTACCTCCGATCGCACCTGCTCAATGGCGTTCCGCTCCAAGGACCCGCGGCCCCAGATCATAGGAACAAATTCAGCGGTGTGGGTCGATGCCGGCCGGAGGGGCGGGTATCCCGGTCCCCAGTTGTAGAACCAGTCCAGGTCCAGGGAATTTAACTGCTCGAAGCCGAATCCGTCGAAGCGGGGCATGCCCATGCCCTTGCCGGCATATCCGGGTTTGGGCCGGCGGGTTATCGGTGCGGATGGAGTAAGGCTCGGGGCTGATGGCGGTCTGGGACCGGGCGCCGTATCCGGCGTGCACGCGGCCAGGGCGGCAACGGCTGAGGCCGCCACCGACAGCCGTAGGAAGTCCCTGCGGTCCACGCTCACGTCCACTCTCACTTTTTTCGGCTGCGGGCGGGGTGAGTACTCCCTCCCCCCGGCTGAAATTCCATTGTTCCACGATTTGGCCAGTCCGATTTCTCTCCCCAGACTGGCGACTTAGTGGCATTTGAGAGTCAACTATCTATAGATATTGCCATCAAGCATCACATGGGGATGAGGCTTACAGCACATGAGTCCAGCAGGATTTGACCGTTCGAGTTCACAATCACCGTTACTGGCCTTTGTAGCCGGCGAATTCCGACAACGGGGGACGGATCGCCGCTCGGAACTGGCACACACAATCATTTCGCATCCCTTAGTCGAGCAACTGGGGATGCGCGTTCCCAAGCGGCTTGCGGTACTGGAGAACCTTGACTCCCTCAACGGTGAGGGTCTCCCGGGCATATTCGTCCTGAAGCTGGCCAACGGCTGGTCCTCCCGTGGAGTCATGATCCCGGAGCGCACCGGTCCTGAAGAGTTCTTTGACCACATGAATCTGCAGGCTTTGAACCTTGAATCGATCGTGCAGATCCAGATGGAGAAGGCCGAACCATTCACGCGGAAGGAACCACACTGGATTGTTGAGGAACTGGCCATCCATACGCTGGGGGTTGGTGCCATCCCCTTCGACTACAAGTTCTACTGCTTCCAGGGCGAAGTGGGGCTTGTGGTGCAGATCGACCGCAACTCCGGTCCCGTCAAGGTAGTCCTCTTCGGCGGGGACTTCCGGCCGCTCAAACTCGGCACCGACTACCTTCTTGGCGATGCCGCGAAGCCTGGCGTGCCGGTGGTTCCGGTGAACGCCCCCGAAATGCTGTGGTGGGCGCAGAGGCTCTCGCTCGAGGCAGACTCGCCGTTTGTCAGCATCGACATGTTCGACAGCCCGACAGGCCCGGTCTTCGGCGAGTTCACCTATTCTCCTGGTGGTACGCATCGGTGGATGTTCGTGTTCTCCCACAAGCTTCTGGCCGTTTCGACGAGCTAATCACCACACCCGGCCTCTCGGTGGATCCGCTGGCGCACACCGCCTTGGAGTTGAGGAAATCCCTCGCGCACCCAGGGCCGCTGCCGTACAGGGCGTGGGCCGGCTACGCCTACGGAGGTGGCGTCAAGGGTGCTGAGAGGCTGCACACCTACTACCGGGAACTCGCAGCGGCCTGCGAGGCAGGCGACCCACCCCACGACTGGTACCGCCGCCTCAGCGGGCTCTGGGCAGCCATCCGGGACCGGCTGCGGGCGTCCAACCGGAAGAGCTTGACCGCTCATTCGTCAAAAGTGGCGTAGGCAACGCCCGTCCTCGCTCGGGATGCCTCGCGGCAGGCCGAGCAGGGACAGCTGCCCGGCGTCGGCGGCCTGCTAAGCCCCGCTGAACTCCGCCGTCCGGTAGCCGACGCCGAGCAGTTCCTCGATGGCCGCCACCGTGCGGGCGGCGGCTTTGCCGTCGCCGTAGGGGTTCACTGCGTTTGCCATGGCGGCAAAGTGCGCGGAATCGTGCAGGAGGTGGCTCACCTCGGCAACAATCCGCTCCTCGTCCGTGCCGATCAGCTTGACGGTCCCGGCCTCCAGGGCTTCCGGCCGCTCCGTGTTTTCCCGCATCACCAGGACCGGTTTGCCGAGGCTGGGCGCTTCCTCCTGCACTCCGCCGGAGTCGGTGAGGACGATGTGCGCCCGGGACAGCAGCCGGGTGAATTCGCCGTAGGCCAGCGGCTCCGTCACCAGGACGTTGGCGTTGCCCTCCAGCGCGGGAAGCACGGCCTCGCGCACCACCGGGTTCTTGTGGGCGGGCAGCACGATGACAAGGTCCGGCTCGGCGTCGGCGATTCGGGCCAGCGCCCGGCCCACGTTGCGCATGGATTCGCCCTGGTTTTCGCGCCGGTGCGTGGTGACCAGCAGGATCCGGCGGCCGCTCGCGTCCAGTTCTTCCAGCCGGGGGTCCGTGAAGGGGAGCTGCTTGTCCACCGTAGCGAGGAGGGCATCGATCACGGTGTTGCCAGTCACCACGATGTCCTCCGGACTGATGCCTTCCCTTTCCAGGTTTTCCCGACTGGTGGAGGTGGGTGCCAGGTGCAGGCGGGTGATCTGGCTGGTGATCTTGCGGTTGGCTTCCTCCGGAAACGGCGAGAGCAGGTCGCCGCTGCGCAGCCCGGCCTCGACGTGGATCACAGGAATGCCGTGGTAGAACGCCGCGATGGCGGCGGCGGTGGAGGTGGTGGTGTCACCCTGGACGACGACGGCGTCCGGCCGAGTACCGGCGAAGAGCTTCTCCAGCCCGTCAATGGTCCGCGTCATGATGGCCGAGAGGGATTGCCCCTGCTGCAGGATGTTGAGGTCGTGGTCCGGAACGATGCCGAAGAGTTCGTTGACCTGGTCCAGCATCTCGCGGTGCTGCCCCGTGACCGTCACGATGCAGCGGAAGAGCGGAGACTCCTGGAGCGCGCTGACGATCGGCGCCATCTTGATGGCTTCCGGCCTGGTTCCGAAGATCGGCATGATTCTGTGCATGGTCATTCCCCAAGGGTGTGCGAGCGGTTATTAAGGTCTGTGGGCCGGGTTCAGCCGAAGAAAAGGGCAAGCGCGATGGCCGGCACCGCGATGACAACGAAGAGCATGGCCAAGAAAGCCACACGCCGTTTGCGCCGATATGATGCGGCCCGGATGAGCTGCTGGGCTTCTTTTTCCCGGATAGCGGCAGCCTGGGCCGCAGCTTCAGCGGCCGGGCCTGTAGTGTCCCGATCCGGTGCGTCCTCTGTTCCGGCATCCACAATTGGGGCATCCTGCTCGACCGAAGCCTCGGCAAGTGGTTCCTTGAGCGGAAGCGGCACCGCGCCGGGCACCAGGAGGCCGTCCGGGATCTCTGCGTGCATGCGGCGCCTGCGCAGGTGCCGGGGCGCGGCAACCAACGGGGGAGGGTGGTCAGGAGAGTGTTCCAGCGTGCCCTCCTTGCCTCGGTCAGATGCCCGAACCGGCTAACCAATTCAGCCGGTTGAGGTTCAATTGTTACATTTCCGCTCACTGATTGGCGCATTCCGGCCGCAAGGAAGCGTCGATCAGTCCTCCGGTTTCGATCACAAACCGCCGCAGCCATTGGCCCAAATCCAGGTCCGGATGTGAGGCAACCATCTGTACGTCCGCCGTCGTGCACTGGCCAATCAGGCGCCCCGCGCGGGTGAGGTGATAACTGGATGTCACGACGGTGACGGACTTCCAGCCGTTGGCCTTGACCAGGTTGGAGATTGCCAGCGCTTCGCCGCGGGTGTCCAGGTCCGGGGGCCGGAAGCAGACGACGGACGCGTTGGGGAAGGCTGCTGAATTACACGCCTCGTCCGCCACCCGATTGCCGAACGTGTCCGTGTGCGAGATCACGAGGACCGGAACGTGGAATTCGGCCTGGAACTGGCGGGCCACCGGCAGACGTTCGGACGCCGCGCCGCCGAGCATGATGACGGCGTCCGTCCGGTGCGTGCTGAGCGGATCCACGTTGACGAACAGTTGGAGGGCGATGATCAGCCACAGCAGGAGGCCTCCGACGGCGACGGCGAGCACCCTGCGGGTGGCGGTATTCACCGCGGCAACGGAAGGAAGCACGGCTAAGTTTGGCACGCGGTTTTCAGGTGGCGAAATGGTGCGCCGGTACTGCGCCAAAACTTGGACAAAAGAATGCGTGATGCAGTTGTGATTCTGGAGATCAAAGTTACTGGGGTGACAGATGTGGATTGCCGTTTATGCTGTAGGCAACTTACGTCGCTCCCACCAACAGGTCTCCACCTGCGGTCTCACCCTTAAGCGAGCAATCTTGCGAAAACTAAACATAGCGGCAACCGTGATTGCCGCCGTGATGCTGGCAGCAACCTTGCCGCAGGCCGCCGTGGCCGCCGTCGAGGTGCCGGCCGCCGGACAGGTGTCCGCCGGAGCGCTGGCGCCGGCGGCTGCCATGCAGACTGGCACCGTGCCGGCGGTGTCGGATCCAAGCCCGCAGGGGCAGGTGGATGACTTTGTGCGCCCGGAACCTCCCGCAGGCAGGGCAAAGTCCGAGTACACCTACGTCAGCGCGCCGCTGGCCGGCACGTTGAAAACCACATTGGTGACGGTGCAGCTGGCCGACAAGACTGCAGCCGAAACGGACGCGGCCGTCCCCATGGCTGCTGCGAAGGCCTCGCTCAGCGCCGCTAACCGCTACTGGGCCTACGCCACCGCGGGCCGGGTGGACATTGCGCTGGCCTCCTCGCGCCAGCTGCACAAGTCCGCCGCGACCTCCAAGCAGTCGCCGGCGCAGATCGTGGACATCATCTCCCAGGAGCTGGGCTGGACGCAGAGTTCCTACACGGCGCTGGTCATGTTCATCCCCGGCGCCTACCTCACCAACGGCGCCGCGGGAATGACCTACAGCAACGGCAACATTGGCGGCCGCATCCTGATGCCGCAGAACAGCCGGCTCTCCACGCCGGTCCTGGCACATGAATTCGGGCACGCCCTCGGCATGGACCATGCCAACAGCCTGCTGTGCGGCAGCGGCGCCATGGACGTGGCCTCCGGGCCGTTCGCCGGGTTCGCGGATGCCACCTGCAGCATCAAGACCTACGGCGACAACCTGGACCTCATGGGTATCTCGCACTTCGACCTCATGCCGGAAATCAGCGCCAGCTTCTGGGAAATGGGCCGGTTCGGCAACGGCAACGAGATCGCCAACCTGGGCACGGTATCGGCCCCCCGCACGGTGAACCTCAAGCCTTGGGCCGGAGCAGGTGCCAACCGCGCAGCGAAGTTCACGGACCCGAAATCCGGCGAGGTGTACTTCCTGGAACTCCGCACCCCGGTCGGTTACGACGCCGTCATTGCGCAAGACGGAAACCGCGGCGTGAAGATCACCCAGCAGGGCGGCGGCAACTCCTCGATCCTGCTTCCTCCCAATACCCGGGCGACCGCCTTCAACGGCTACTACAGCAACACCCAGGCCTGGCAGGCCGGCCAGACCTTTACAACGCACGCCGGTACCAAGGTCTCCATTGACGCTGTCAGCAACACCGCGGCCACCGTGACGATCCGTCCGCCGGGTGCGCCCGCGAAGGGCTCCTTCGACAGCGCAGCCCTCGCGGTCACCTCGTCCGGCGCCACCATCAACGTCCGCGGATGGTCGGTGGATCCGGCGGCGGCCTCCACCTCCACCCAGACGCACGTTTACGTCACAGCACCTGACGGGACGACGACGGGCCACGCCTTCACCGCGGACAAGCCGCGCGCCGACGTGAACGCGGCGCTGGGCATCAGCGGAAACCACGGCTTCCAGGAGTCGATCACCGTCAAAGCGGCCGGACAGTATCAAGCCTGCGCCTATGCAATCGGCATCTTCAACAACACAGCACTGGGCTGCCGGACCCTCACCCTGGCCGGCACGCCCGCACCCGAAGGATCCCTCGATGAGGTCAGCACCGCAATGGTATCTGGCAAACCGTCCATCAAGCTGCGGGGCTGGGCCGTGGACCGCGGCCAGGCAGGCGCGTCGATCCCGGTCCACGTCTACGTGACCACCCCCGCAGGGGCCACCACCGGCCAGGCCTTCACCGCCAACCTGCAGCGCCCGGACGTCAATAAGACCTTGGGGGTCAGCGGCACGCACGGGTTTGCGATCACCGTCCCGGCGACGGAGACCGGCACGTACCGGATCTGTGCCTACGCCGTCCCCGTCGCCCCGTTTGCTGCCGGAAACACCACCCTGGGCTGCCGCAACGTCCCGGTGGCTGTCAGTGACCCGCCCACCGGATACCTGGATTCCGTGGCCTTCATCAACGCAGGGTCCTCGGCGCGGCTGGACGTCGCAGGCTGGTCCTTCGACGCCGGCGTCCCGTCGGCATCGATCCCCGTGCAGCTGAGTGTCACGTCCCCGGACGGCAGCACCAAGACAGTGACCACCACCGCCAACGCTGCCCGGAGCGACGTCAACGCCGCCATGGGGATCGCCGGTTCGCACGGGTACCAGACATCAGTGAGCGTGTCGAAGGCCGGAACGTACCGCGTCTGCGCCACCGGAATCGCGGTCGCCACCCTGACCAAGGGCAACGGCTTCCTGGGCTGCATCAACGCTACGGCGGCCCCTGCTGCCCGGCCGGTCGGCTACGTGGACTCCATTGTGGTGCAGACCAGGACGCCGTCGGCGGTTATCACGGCGTCCGGCTGGACCTACGAACCCGGTACACCGGCGGCCTCCAACGCCGTGCATATCTACGTCACGGGCCCGGACGGCAAGACCAGGGGCTACCCCTTCACCGCGAACGGGACCCGGCCGGACGTAAATGCCGCGTTTTCGCTGACCGGAAGCCACGGATTCCAGAACAGCATCCCGATCACCCTGTCCGGCCGCTACCGCGTGTGCGCCTACGGCATCTCAGTCAGCCCGCTCAGTGCAGGCAACACCTTGCTGGGCTGCCGGGATGTCCTGGCGCAGCCGGCCGCCCCGGTCCGGGGCTACCTCGACACCGTCCGCTTGGCCGGGACCAGCACCAACAGGTCGATCGTGGCGACCGGCTGGGCCATGGATCCGGGCTTCACGAGCCGCAGCGTCCCGGTTCGCGTCACCGTGAAGTTACCGGATTCGAGCTCCAAGAGCTACAGCGTCACGGCCAACATCTACCGGCTGGATGTGAACCGGGCGCTGAACGTGAGAGGTAACCACGGATACCGGGCCGCGCTCCCCATCAAGGCCCGCGGAAAATACACCATCTGCGTCTCAAGCGCCGGGACGGGCGTCCTGCGCACCGGCGTGTCCAGCCTCGGCTGCCAGTCCCTCACCTACTGATGTCCGGAGGGCTCCCGGCACCCCTCCGGAACGCGGCAACCGGCGACCCCTGCCCGTTTCCGGGCGGGGATCGGGGGGCCTGCCGCGCGGGTCATGACTGCTGGTCTAACTGACGGCAAATAATCTGCTTACTCCAAGGTAATATTCGTAAGTCCGGTTTCTTTATGAACGTCCGACCGGCGGCGCCAGCCATCTCGGGGGCGGTTCGTTCGATACTCGACTAGAAACCAAACGGCGCTGATGTTTTCCTGGGACCATCAGTCCGTGCTGCAAAAATGGGGACAAAATACGATGTTTTTCGATAACGACACGCAGTCTTTGGGTCGATTGCTGCACAGGAACGGCTTCCTTGTTTCGGGGTCAACGCCGAACATGCCGACCATCCGCGATTGGAAATCCCGGGCCGTTGGTGACATCGTCGTCACTCTGCACCCGGAAACCCGCCTCCGGATCGCGGCCACCGGCGCCCGCCAGCTTGCCCTGATCGGCACCGCGTTCGATCCGGAGGAGGATGTCTACGATGAGGGCGCCATCCTCGGATCGCTTCTGAATGCGGCTGCCGACGAAGACAGCTTCTATTCGATTCTTGACCGCTTGGCCGGCAGGTTCGCCCTTGTGGTGCACACGAAGGGGCGAACGGAAATCTTTCAGGATGCCATGGGCTCCCGATCGGTGTTCTATTCCACCCGGGGAGAGTTCGTTGCTGCCTCCCACGCTGAACTGGTGGCAGACTATATCGGTTCGAGGTTCGCCGACTTCTTTATCCCGTACATCACATCCAAAAACTTCATCCAGCGTGATGTGAAGTACTTGCCCGGCCTGGCCACGCCGTACAACGACGTTCTGCAACTGACGCCGAACACCAAACTGGCCCTGGAGGAACAGCGCGTCGAACGTTTCTGGCCGCGGGAGGAAATCGGACCCGAACTGACCGAGGCCGAAGCCACAAGCAGCCTTGTCGTTCACTTGCGCGGTCTCGCCCGCTACGTCGAAAAGCATGGAATACGGCCTGTAGTGGGGCTGACTGCCGGAACTGACAGCCGCGGGGTGTTCGCGGCGACGAAGGACCATGATCCCCTCATCTTCACCTACGTACGAAGTGAAAAGGGAGACAAGACGGCCTCCAGCGATGCAAGGGCGGCCACTGCATTGGCGGGGGTCTACGGATTGGATGCCCAGATATGGGCCGTCCCGAACAAGATGACTCTGAACGCGTCCGACAACGACTTCTCGCACGCATACCGCAGGGCGACGTCCTACTATCGCGGATCGGGCTCCCCGTGGCTGGGAAATCTCGTCGAGGTCGGAAAAGACGCGGAAGAGGCAGTATTCATCCGGGGTTTCGGCGGCGAGGTCATGCGAGGTTTCTACCAGAACTTCTCCAAGAAGATCCGCAAGATTAGTGTCTTCCAATTGGCGGATGCCTACGACGTGAATGCCGGATCGGCCGTCACCCGGGCTTTCTTCAGCCAGATGATGGAAAAGACATCGTTCAACGAAGAGTCGCTCCACGGCTACGACCCCAACGACATCTTTTACTGGGAACACCGAATGGGTACCTGGGGAAGCATCGCCATGGCCGAGGCCGACGTGGCGCTTCCATCGATGGTGGCCTACAACTCCCGGAACCTTTTCCAGACCTTCATGCGTCTTCCAGAATCGGTCCGGGCCAGCCGCAATGCCTTTGACCTGGCGACGCTGGAATTGGCGCCCGCCCTGAAAGACGTCGCCATCTAGCCTGCGAGGGGCCGGTGTCGGCCCCTCGCGGTAGCGTAGGGCTGTGCCTGAAACTGTGCCCGAACCTGTGCCCGAAACCGCCGTCCCCGAAACCGCTGTGCCCGCGGACGCCGCACTGACCGTTGCCGGCCTCTCGGAGTCCCAGCTGCTGGGTCGCATCTTTCCGCGGCTCACGATCCCGCAGCCCAATGGCGGACCGGCGGCGGCGTCGTACTTGCTGCTGGGGCCGGGGGACGACGCCGCGATTGTCGCCGCGCCGGACGGGCGGACCGTGCTGAGCATCGACACCCAGGTGGCGGACCAGGATTTCCGGCTCGAATGGAACAACGGCTACCGGACCACCGGGTACGACGTTGGCTGGAAGGCCGCGGCGCAAAACCTCAGCGACATCAACGCCATGGGCGCCCGGGCCACGTCCGTTGTGGTCAGCCTGACCATGCCGCCGGAGACCCTCGTCTCCTGGGTGGAGGATTTCGCGGACGGCCTCGTGGCCGGCATCAGGGGCCTGGGGGCTCCGGCCTGCGCGGTGGCGGGCGGCGACCTCGGCCGCGGCCGCGAACTGGCGGTCAGCGTGGCGATCCTGGGGACCCTTGACGGCAAGGAACCCGTCCTGCGCTCCGGGGCCCGGCCAGGGGACACCGTGGCCCTGGCAGGAACAGTGGGCCGGGCCGCCGCCGGGCTGGCGCTGCTGGAGTCGAACGTCCCAGTGGGCGCCCTGACCGCCGGGCAGCGTTCCCTCCTGGACACCCAGTGCAGGCCGCAGCCGCCGCTCGCCGCCGGACCGCTGGCCCGTGAGGCGGGGGCGTCCGCCATGATGGACATCTCGGACGGCCTGGTCCGGGACGGAAACCGCATGGCGGCCGCCAGCCGCGCGGTGCTGAACCTGGACGCCGCCGCCCTGAAGGAGCTGGCCGCCCCGCTGCTGCCGGCGTCGGAGATGTTGGGGGCAGACCCGCTGGCCTGGGTCCTCGGCGGCGGTGAAGACCACGGGCTGCTCGCCACTTTCCCGGCAGGGGTTCCGCTCCCTCCCGGGTTCACTGCGATAGGCTCGGTAGAGGCCCCTGCACCAACCGAAAGCATGGGAGTAACGATCGCGGGCAGGCCCGCTGACGCTGTGGGATGGGATCACTTTGCAGACTAAGATTGCCGCCAACGCGCAAGCGATGAAGCGGTGGTTGGGCAAGGCGGAAACCACGCTCGGCAACCACAGCGACCGCCTGAATGCCATCAACATCTTTCCGGTAGCCGACGGCGACACCGGCACCAACCTCTACCTGACTGTCCGCGCCGCGGCCCACGCCGCGGACGCCGCCGTGCCGGGACACCCGGACGGGGCGGCGCACGCGGCGCCGGACCCGACCCTGCATGACGTTGGCGCCGTCCTGGCGCAGGCCGGCCAGGTTGCCATGGAGCAGGCCCGCGGCAACTCGGGAACCCTGTTCGCCGTGTTCCTCTGCGCTGCCGCCGAACCCCTGGCCGGGCACACCCGGATCAGCTCACCCCTGCTGGCTGCGGCCCTGAACCGGGCCCAGATCCGGGCCTGGTCCGCGCTGAGTGATCCCGTGCCCGGCACCATGCTCTCCGTCATGGAGGCTGCCGCCCGGGCCGCGGCCGCGGTGGACTCCGCACACGACGGCGATGACAGCAACCAGACCCTGGGCCTGGCCCTGGACGCCGCCGTCGAGGCGGCCCTGGCCGCCGTGGTCCGCACGGAGGAGCAGCTCGCTGCCCTGCAGGCCGCCCACGTGGTGGACGCCGGCGGCGTGGGCATGCTGCTGATCCTGGACTGCCTCCGCTCGGCCGTGCTGGGCGAGGAGCTCCAGAGCGAACTGCTGGACGGACTGCACGGCTACGACGTCCAGGATCCGCATATCCACGTCGGCATGCCGCGCGACGAAGGTGTCGAAGTCATGTGCACCATTTCCCTGTCCCCGCTGGACGCCGCCATGATGCGCCAACGGCTCGACGAAATGGGCGACTCGGTGATAATGAGCCAGGTCGGCGGCGGCGCCGACGCCGCCGGGCTCTACCGCTGGCGCGTCCACGTCCACGTCCTGGATGCGGATCTCGCCGTCGCGCTGATCCGTTCCCTGGGCGAGCCCACGGACATTTCCGTGAGCGAGCTCGCAGTCCCGCGAGACCCGGAGGCACCGGCCGCCACCGTTGCCGCCACCGCAGCCCCTACAGTTGCCACTGCGCGTGCCGCCGAAACCCGAAACCCCGACGGACATGCACGCTGAACTTGAACTGGGCCTGGAGCGCCGCATCGGCAAGCGCTCCGCGGCTGTCATCGAAAAACACCTTGGCATCACCACTGTCGGCGGGCTCCTGAACTATTTTCCCCGCCGCTACCTCAGCCGCGGCGAGCTCACGCCCATCAGCGAGGTCCCGCTGGACGAGGAAGTGACCCTGATCGCCCGGGTGGTCTCCAACAGCACCCGGCCCATGCGCGCCCGGCGCGGTTCCCTCACCGACGTCGTGATCTCCGACGACGCCGGCGGTGCCGCTTCCACGCGGGCCGCCGGCGCACTGCCGGGTACGCTCAAGGTCAGTTTCTTCAACGGGTTCCGGGCCAAGGCCGAGCTGCAGCCGGGCCGGCGCGCCATGTTTTCCGGCAAGGTTACGCGCTACGCCGGATCCCTCGGCCTGACCAACCCGGATTTCCTGCTGCTGGACGAGGACCCCGAAACACCGGGCATCGACCCCGAGAAGCTCGCCGCCATGCCGATCCCGGTGTACCCGGCCACGGCGAAACTGACCAGCTGGTCCATCCAGAAGGTCATCTCGACGCTGCTGGACACCGTGGAACTGGAAACCCTCGGCGACCCGCTGCCCGCCGAGATCGCGGCGCGGGAGAAGTTCCTGCCGGTCGCGGACGCCTACCGGCTGATCCACGCCCCGCAAACACCGGCGGACTACCAGCGCGCCCGCGACCGGTTCCGCTACCAGGAAGCCCTGGTGCTCCAGTCGGCCCTGGCCCGCCGCCGCGCCCAACTCGCCGCCGAAGAAGCGACGGCCCGCCGCCCGGCACCGGACGGGCTGCTGCCCGCCTTCGACCGCCAGCTCCCGTTTACGCTGACCGCCGGCCAGGCCGCCGTCGGCAAGACGCTCTCCGACGAGCTCGCCCAGGACTCGCCCATGAACCGGCTGCTGCAGGGCGAGGTGGGCTCCGGCAAGACGATCGTGGCGCTGCGCGCCATGCTGCAGGTGGTGGACGCCGGGGGACAGGCTGCCCTGCTGGCCCCCACCGAAGTCCTCGCCGCCCAGCACTATGAATCCATCCGGCGCACGCTCGGACCGCTCTCCCGGGACGGGATGCTCGGCGGGTTCGGCCCGGACGCCGTCCAGGTCACCCTGCTCACCGGCTCCATGCCCACCGCGGCGCGGAAGCAGGCCATGCTCGACGCCGCCTCCGGAACGGCCGGAATCGTGATCGGCACCCACGCCCTGCTCAGCGACAACGTCTCCTTCTACGACCTTGGCCTGATCGTGGTGGACGAACAGCACCGCTTCGGCGTGGAGCAGCGCGACGCCCTCCGGGCCAAGGCCAGCAAACCGCCGCACCTGCTGGTCATGACCGCCACCCCGATTCCCCGGACCGTGGCCATGACCGTGTTCGGCGACCTCGAAACCTCCGTGCTCGATGAGCTCCCCGCCGGCCGCGCCCCCATCTCCACCCACGTGGTGGGGCTCGCGGAACACCCGGGGTGGGCCACCCGGATCTGGTCCCGTTCGCGGGAGGAGATCGACGCCGGCCATCAGGTCTACGTCGTTTGCCCCAAGATCGGCACGGACGACGACGGCGACTTCACCCCGGCCGAGGCCGAACCGTCCGCCGCAGACCTCGAAGGCGACAACGGCGCGCGGGAACTCGCCTCGGTCACCGGCGTCGTGGAACATCTCCAGGACGAACCGGCACTCGCCGGGGTACCCGTGGCGCCCCTGCACGGCCGGCAGGACCCCGTCCTGAAGTCCGAAACCATGGCCTCCTTCACGGCCAACCAGACCAAACTGCTGGTCTCCACCACCGTGATCGAAGTCGGCGTGGACGTCCACAACGCCACGCTCATGGTGATCCTGGACGCTGACCGCTTTGGCATCTCCCAGCTCCACCAGCTGCGCGGCAGGGTGGGCCGCGGCGGACTGCCCGGAACCTGCCTGCTGGTCACCACCCTGGAGCCGGGCCATCCGAGCCGGCGCCGCCTGGATGCCGTAGCCGCCACCACCGACGGCTTCGAACTGTCCCAGGAAGACCTCAAGCTCCGCAGGGAAGGCGACATCCTGGGCGCCTCGCAGTCCGGCGGGCGCTCCACGCTGAAGCTGCTGCGCGTCCTCGAACACGAGGACGTGATCGCCCGGGCCCGGCAGGACGCCCAGCGGATCGTGGCCGCCGATCCCGCGCTGGCGGGCCAGCCCCGGCTTGCGGCCGCGATCGATGAATACCTGAACCCCGAGAAGGAGGCGTTCCTTGAACGCGGCTAGGACCACGAGCCAGGCAAACACGTCCGCAGGGGTCCGCGCATGAGCCGGATCATTGCCGGGGCGGCCGGCGGCAGCACGCTGAACAGCGTGCCCGGGAACCTGACACGGCCCACCACCGACCGTGTCAAGGAGGCCCTGTTCTCCAGGCTGGACGCCTTCAACGTCATCGCCGGCGCCCGCGTGCTCGATCTGTACGCGGGATCCGGCTCGCTGGGGGTGGAGAGCGGCAGCCGCGGCGCGGACTCCGTGGACCTGGTCGAATTCGACGCCAAGGCAAGCGCCGTCTGCCAGCGGAACGCCGATCTTGTCAACACCGTCACGGGCCGCAAGGTGGTCTCCGTGCACCGCTCCAAGGTCGAATCGTTCCTCGACCGGGCCGCCGGCTCCGCGATCTGGGACCTGGTGTTCCTGGACCCGCCCTACCCCCTGGACGAGCCGGCCCTCGCTGCCGTGCTGGCCAAGCTGGTGCCGCACCTGGGCGAGGGAGCGGTCGTGGTGGTGGAACGGTCGTCCCGGAGCCCCGAACCGGCATGGCCCCAGGGCATGGAACGGTTTGCCGAGAAGAAGTACGGCGAAACCCGGCTGTGGTTCACCGAGCCCGGCGTGGAAGCCGCGGACGCTGTGGAAGCCGTGGACCTGGAAGCAGGGGACTAGCCGGCCAGCGCGTCCAAATCGACGCCGGCGAGCAGCCGGGCCGGATGCGGACCGCGCGCCGTGAGCGCCGCCGTCCAGACCTCCGGCCACGGCCCCTGCGTCCCGGTCAGGATGATGTTCCCGGGGAACCGGCCAGTGAACATTCCGGCCTCCGCGAAGGCCGAGACGTCGGCCATGGCCCGGCGCATGGCCGCGATCTGGCTCCGGACCAGGGTCAGTCCGGGTTCGTCGCCCACGTTGACGATCAACACGCCGCGCGGCGTCAGCCGGGCCGCCGCCTCCTGGTAGAACCCGGTACACGCGATGTGTTCCGGCGCCTCCGGCCCGGAGAAGATGTCCAGGATCACGACGTCGAAGCGCAGGTCCGCCGGAAGCCCGGCGAGAGCGTCGCGGGCATCGCCGATCACCGTGTGCAGCTCGGTTCCCTCCGGCAGGGGCAGCTGCGCGAGCACGAAGTCCAGCAGTTCCCGCTCCAGCTCCACGGCGTACTGAACCGAGCCGGGCCGGGTGGCCTGGATGTAGCGGGCCAGCGTCAGGGCCCCGGCGCCCAGGTGCAGCGCCGTGATCGGCTCGCCCCACGGGGCGGCGAGGTCCACCACGTGCCCGATCCTGCGCAGGTATTCGTAGAAGATGTCCGCGGGGTCGGCCAGGTTGACGTGGGACTGCTCGGCGCCGCCGATGCTCAGCACGAAGCCGCCGTCGGTAAAGGGATCCGGTTCGATTACGGCGTGCTGCCCGGTGGTCCGCAGGAACCGCGAGGCCCCGGGTTGCTGCCCGGCCATGTTCACAGCCTGTCGCGCAAGGTCGCCAGCCGCTCGGCGGCCTCCTCCAGAACGTGCAGCTGCTTGCAGAACGCGAAGCGGAGCAGGCTGCGGGTGCGTTCGGCGCCGTCGGCGTGGCAGAAGACGGGCACCGGGATCGCGGCGACGCCCACGAGGGCCGGCAGCCTGCGGGCCAGCTCCACGGAATCGGTGATCCCCAGCGGTGAGGTGTCCACGTTGACGAAGTAGGTCCCCTGCGGGGTCAGCACGTCGAGGCCGGCCGCGCGCAGTCCCTCGCTGAGGATGTCGCGCTTGTACCGGAGGGTGTCGGCGATGCCGGCGTAAAACTCGTCCGGAAGCCCCAGGCCCACCGCGATCGCGGCCTGGAAGGGCGTGCCGGAACTGTAGCTCAGGAACTGCTTGACCGTCCGGGCGGCGGCCACGAGCTCCTCCGGCCCGGAGAGCCAGCCGATCTTCCAGCCGGTGAAGGAGAACGTCTTGCCGGCCGAGGAAATGGTCAGCGTGCGCTCCGCCGCCCCGGGCAGCGTCGCGATCGGGATGTGCCGCACACCGAACGTCAGGTGCTCGTACACTTCGTCTGTGACGATGACGGTGTCGTATTTCGCGGCCAGTTCGACGACGCGCTCGAGCACCTCGCGGGGGAACACCGCTCCGGTCGGGTTGTGCGGATTGTTGATCAGCACCACCTTGGTGCGGTTGCTGAACGCGGCCTCGAGTGCGGCCAGGTCCGGCATGAAATCCGGGGCCAGGAGCGGGGCGGTGACGTGCGTGGCGCCGGAGAGTCCGATGATGGCGCCGTAGGAGTCGTAGAACGGCTCGAAGGTGAGCACTTCATCTCCCGGACCTACCAGCGCGAGCAGGGCGGCGGCGATGGCCTCCGTGGCGCCGGTCGTGACGATGATTTCGGTCTGCGGATCCGGGTCCAGCCCGTAGAACCGCTGCTGGTGCACCGAGATCGCCTCCCGCAGCGGCAGGATGCCCTTGCCGGGCGCATACTGGTTGGCTCCGGCGGCGATCGCGGCCTGGGCGGCCTCCTTGATCTCCACAGGGCCGTCCTCGTCCGGGAAGCCCTGGCCAAGGTTGATGGCGCCCGTGCTCAGGGCCAGGGTGGTCATCTCCTCGAAGATCGTCACGCCCAGCGAGCCATCGGGGGAGAGCAGGTTGGCGCCGGTTGCGGCGCGCTGCCACGGCAACGGCATGAGGGGGCTCATCGGGTGCCCGCCTTCTCGTCCCGGCCGGTGAAGCTGTCCATGGTGGTGTAGATCCCAAAGACCTTTCCGCCCACGAAGTCCCACGCCCGCACCGGCAGTATGCCCTTGAGTACTTTCCCCAGCGTGGCCATGGCGGGGGCGATCAGCAGCGGCCGCCCGGCGGCCGTAGCGCGCCATGCCCTGTCCACGGCGTCCTCGGGCGTCATGAGCGGGGTCAGCAGGGGACCGCGGGCTCCCTCGAACATGCCGGTGGAAATGTAGCTGGGGCAGAAGGTGGTGACTTTCAGGTGGCCGTAGCCCTGCTGCTCAAGCTCGAGCCGGAGCGAGTCGCTCCAGCCGATGACGGCCCATTTCGAGGCCGCGTACACGCTCATCCGCGGATTCGAGACCGTGCCGGCGGCGGAGGCAACGTTGAGGATCCGGCGCGGGCGGCCGGCGGCGGCCATCATGTCCGGCAGGAACTCCAGGGTGACGTACATGGGGGCGAGGGCGTTGATGTCCATGGTCAGGGCGATGTCACGGTCCGGGGCGTGGTCCCAGAAGTACGCGCCGCGGACAATCCCGGCGTTGTTCACCAGCAGCGCCAGCGGCCCCTCGGCCCGGGCCTCCCGGGCGGCGCCGGCAATCGCGGCGCGATCCGCCAGGTCCACCGTGCGGGGGACGGCGCGGGCGCCCAGGGCGGCAACTTCAGCGGCGGTGCCGGCCAGGGCATCGGCGTCGACGTCCCAGAGGATCACCACCCCGGCGCCTTCCCGGGCGGCGCGGAGGGCGTAGAGCCGGCCCATGCCGCTGGCGGCACCGGTGACCAGGACCACGCCGCCGTCCACGGTGAAAGGCGGCGCAGTGACAGGCCGCACAGTAAAAGGCCGCACAGTAAAAGGAGAAGTCGCGCGATTGTTCGATGCTGACATTCAGCCATGTTATCCCGGGCTGCGGCGCGGATACGGTAGGTTCGGAGCATGAGACGCGCTGTTTGCCCTGGCTCTTTTGACCCCATCCACAATGGACACCTGGAAGTCATTGCGCGTGCCGCTGGCCTCTTCGACGAGGTGATCGTGGCCGTGTCCACGAACTATTCCAAGAAGTACCGCTTCAGCCTGGAGGAGCGGATCGACATGGCCAGGGAAACGTTCGCGTCCTTGCGCGGGATCGTGGTTGAACCCGTGGGGGAGGGTCTCCTGGCCGAGTACTGCCGGCAGCGCGGTGTATCGGCGATCGTCAAGGGCCTGCGTTCGTCCTCGGACTTCGACTACGAACTGCCGATGGCCACGATGAACCGGCAGCTGACCGGTGTCGAGACGGTGTTCCTGCCGGCGGAAAGCCACTACCTGCACCTGTCCTCCACCCTCATCAAAGAGGTCTTCGCCCTCGGCGGGGATGTCTCGGACTTTGTTCCCCGCTCCGTGCTGAAACGGCTGGCCCCGGGCGAGCCGGTCCCGAACCGGGCGCGCAAAGTGTAAGCTTGACCGGTACTCGGCGGCCTGCTGCCGGTTGCGGGGCCCGAATCCGAGGCCGCTTGTGGTGTGAACCGCCGGCGTGCCCCCGGTTTGAGTCCGTCCGGAAGTTCAGGCTAAGATAGTACGTCGGTCATATGTTCAACAGGAGTTCTCATTAAACGAGATGCTAGTTCGCCCTTGGCGTTCGACGTCAAGGACCTCGGACGCAGTCCGGGAAGCATGCGGACGCTGACGGAACATGTACCCGCGCCAAGTGATCTTGGCGTGGCGCTCATTGGCGTGCAGGAAGGCTCGGATGTCGAGCTGGACCTGCGGCTTGAGGCCGTACACGAAGGAATTCTGGTATCAGGAACCGCGCACGTTGAAGTTACTGGCGAATGCGGCCGATGCCTGGATCCCCTTGCGTATGACCAAGAGGTTGATGTGCAAGAACTTTTCTTCTACGAGGATGCTGTGTTCTCCGACGAAGAAGACGAAGAAGAGCAACGTCGAGTCGAGCACGATCTGATCGATCTTGAGCCGGTGTTGCGGGACGCAGTTGTCACCATACTGCCGTTCCAGCCGGTGTGCCGGGAAGACTGCCAGGGCCTTTGCTCCGAATGTGGAGTGCGCCTGGAAGACGAGCCGGGGCATCACCACGAGGTCGTAGATCCTCGCTGGGCCGCCCTGGCTGACTTGGCTAAGCCTGACCGGCAAAACTGATTTGTAAGTGTTTTTCTAGAGAGAAATGAGTTAGCCGTGGCTGTCCCGAAGCGGAAAATGTCTCGCTCGAATACCCGCGCCCGCCGCTCCCAGTGGAAGGCAACTGCCCCCCACCTGGTGAAGACTGTCGAGAACGGCCAGGTCACGTACAGCCTGCCGCACCAGGCAAAGGTCGTTACCGACTCGGCTGGCACTGCGCTGTTCCTTGAGTACAAGGGCCGCAAGGTCGCAGACGTCTAATCCGCCAACAGGCTGAAAAAGATGTCTTCAACTGAAGAGCTTCTGAAGCGTCTCGGTGTCACTATTGACGCCGGGACGCTTCGTCTTGCGCTCACACACCGTTCCTACGCCTACGAAAACGGCGGCATCCCCACCAACGAACGGCTCGAGTTCCTGGGCGACTCCATCCTGGGGTTCTCCGTAACGGACGCGCTGTACCGTGACAACCCCACGCTGCCCGAAGGCGACCTGGCCAAGCGCCGCTCCGCCGTCGTCAGCACCCGGGCGCTGGCCGGCATCGGCCGCAGCATCGGGCTGGGGGAGTACATCTACCTTGGACAGGGCGAAAAGCTCACCGAAGGCAAGAACAAGGCCTCCATCCTGGCGGACACCATGGAGGCGCTGATCGGCGCCACCTACCTCTCCAACGACATCGAGACTGCCCGGCAGCTGGTCATGCGGCTGGTCGGCCCGCTGTTGAAGGACGCCGCCGCCCTCGGCGCGGGCACCGACTGGAAGACTTCCATCCAGGAGCTCGCCGCCAGCCGGCAGCTTGGGACCATCAACTACGCGGTCGACGGCTCCGGGCCGGACCACGCCCGGACGTTCGAGGCCGTGCTGCGGATCGGCGGCACGGACTACGGCACCGGCACCGGCAACTCCAAGAAAGAGGCCGAACAGGAAGCCGCCGCCGACGCCTGGCGCCGGCTGACCGCCCCGTCCGCGCCGGATCCGCAGCAGCTGCAGTCCCAGACCGGCAGCTAGGCAGCGGCGTTGCCTGAACTGCCCGAGGTCGAGGTGGTCCGGCGCGGCCTGGTGAGCTGGGTGCGCGGCCGGACCATCACCTCCGTCGAGGTGCTGGACCCGCGCTCCCTGCGCCGGCACGCCCTGGGACCGGACGACTTTGCCGGCAACCTTGAAGGCGCGCGGGTCCTGGACGTGGTCCGCCGCGGCAAATTCCTGTGGATGCCACTGGCGGACGCGCCCGCCCCGCCCGGAAACGGTGCCCCGGCCGGCGAACCGGCCCCCGCCGTCGCGCTCATGGCCCATCTGGGCATGTCCGGCCAGCTGCTTATGCAGGACCCCGGCGTTCCGGACGAAAAACACCTGAAGGTCAGGCTGCGGCTCAGCCCAGCCGACGGCATGCCCGAACAGCTCCGGTTCGTGGACCAGCGCATCTTCGGCGGCCTGTTCCTGACCACGCTGATCCCCACCGACGACGGCGGCCCCGGCGGCCTCGCCGAAACGCCGCTGCCGCTCATCGCCGAGGAAGCCGCGCACATTGCCCGTGACCCGCTGGATCCCTGGTTCTCCTTCGAGACCTTCTACCGGCGCCTGCGGGCCCGCAAAACCGGGCTCAAGCGGGCGCTGCTGGACCAGGGCCTGGTCTCGGGGATCGGCAACATCTACGCGGACGAGGCCCTCTGGACGGCGCGGCTGCATTACGCCCGGCCCACCGACACCCTGCGCCGACCCGATGCGCTGCGGGTCCTCGACGCCGCCCGCGCGGTCATGACGGATGCCCTGGCCGCCGGTGGCACGAGCTTCGATTCGCTCTACGTCAACGTCAACGGAGCCTCCGGGTACTTCGACCGTTCCCTGAACGCCTACGGCCGGGAGGGGCTCGAGTGCAAGCGCTGCGCCGCCGCCGGCCGGGTCAGCCGGCTCCTGCGGGAACAGTTCATGAACCGGTCCTCGTACACCTGCCCCGTCTGCCAGCCCCGGCCGCGGAACGGACGCTGGTAGGGGGAGTCCGGGCGTAGTGCCCGGCCAGCCTCGCCAGGCCCTCGTCAAGCGAAACGGCGGGGGCCCAGTTGAGGAGTTCACGGGTCTCGCGCTGGTCGAACCAGTGGGCCGTGGAGAGCTGCTCAGCGAGGAATCTGGTCATCGGCGGCTCCCCGGCCCGGCCGGACCTGGACCACACCTTCTCCACCACCGATCCCGCAGCCCGCGCGAGGCTGCCCGGCACCGTCCACGACGGCGCAGGGACGCCGCCCGCGGCGCAAATGCCCGCCAGCAGCTCACCGACCGGGCGGGGTTCGCCGTTGCTGACCACGAGCGCCCGGCCGTGGATGTGCTCCATCCGGTCAAGCGCGGCGACGATGGCCGAAGCGGCGTTGTCCACGTAGGTCGTGTCGATCAGGGCCGCACCGGCGTCGAGCAGCGGCAGGCGGCCGCGGCTGGCACGTTCCAGCACCCGTTCCACCAGCTGGGTGTCACCCGGGCCCCAGACGATGTGCGGGCGCACCGCCGTGACCCGGAAACCCGGCGAGTCCGCGGCCAGCGCCAGCAGTTCGGCCTCGGCCTTCGTGCGGGAGTAGTCACCGTGCGCGCGGGCCGGGTCCGCCGCCTCGGCGCCCAGCCCGGCGATGGCGGCCCCGGAATTGGCCACGGACGGGGAGGAAACAAACACCAGCTCCCGCACACCGGCCTCGCGGGCGGCCCGGAGCAGGCGGCGCGTGCCTTCGACATTGACCTCGTCGAACTCCGCGGCACGGCCCGTGAAGGACACCTTCGCGGCCAGGTGGATGACGCCCTCGGCGCCGGAGACGGCGCGGCGCACGGCGGCCTCGTCCGCAACGGACCCTTGGAGGTCCGTTACGCCGTCGACCCCGGAGGGGCGGCGCTGGAACGTGCTGACGGCATGGCCCTGCCGCACCATCAGACGTGCCACCTCCCGCCCGAGCAGCCCGCTCGCGCCGGTGACGAGGACCCTCATGGCGTGCCCGGACGGCCGCCGGCCAGCACCGCCGAAGCCCACCGGGCCACGCGGCTCCGGTCGATCTTGGCGTTGTGGCGGATGTCGGTCGGCTGGGAGGGGACAGCGAGCACGGCGGAGACACTGACCCCTGCCGCGCGGGCGGCGTCCCGTACGCGGCCCGCCAGCTGCGGCGCGGCGGGACCGGCCCGGCGGACCGGCGGAACTGTTTCGACGACGGCGACGACAGCCTGCGTCCCGGACGGACCGACCCCGACGACGGCTGCCATCCCGACGTCGTCCAGGCGTTCGATGGCCTGCTCGGCGCCCACCGGCGTCACCACGGCGCCCGGGGCCGTCACGACGTGCACGAGGCGTCCTTCCACCCAGAGCCGGCCGGCGGCGTCGAGGTGCCCCACGTCGCCGGTGCGGTGCCATCCGGCCGTGCGGACGCTCTCGCGCTGGGTCAGCCAGAGCCGGTCGTAGGCTTCTTTCACGTGCGGGGCGCTGACGAGGATCTCCCCGCTCACTCCGGCCTCCCTGACGGGCTCGTTCCCGGGTGCGGTGCCGTCCGCGGCCAGCGGGATGATGGCCACGCGGGCGCCCTGCACCGGCCGGCCCACGCACACGCCGTTGCCGGCGCCTGCCATGGTTCCGGCGGCGGCGTCGGCCGCGGCGGCACGGATCTGTTCGAGGCTGATGTCCGTGACGGGCAGCGCCTCGGTCATCCCGTACGGGGTGTGCAGCGAGGCGCGCGGCAGCAGCCGCTGCACCTCTGCGAGGAGGGTTTCAGGGACCGGCGCGCCGGCGGAGAGCAGCAGCTCCACGCGCCCCAGCGCCTCGTGTCCGGCCCGGCTCAGGCCGGCCCGGGTGGCCAGGACGTTGCGCAGCGCCGCGGGCGAGGCGAAGACCACCGTGGCGTCGATGGCTGCTGCGGCGTGCGCCAGCGCGCTGGCCGTCAAGGTGCGGGGGGCGGTGACGTCCATGGCGGGCGTCACTGAAACGGCTCCGAGCGCCGGTCCCAGCAGGGCGAACGGCGCGAAGCCCGCCACCAGGCGTGCGCCCGGGCGGATCTCCAGCGTCGCGGCCACGGCATCGCGCATCGCTGCCAGCCGCCGGTGCGTGTAGACCACGCCCTTGGCGGGCCCGGTGGAACCGGAGGTGAACAGCACCGCGGCGGGGGCGCCCGGGTCCGGAACCGGGGCCGTGCCCGGGCGGGGGAGTCCGGGGCTGAGGCCGGCTCCGCGGCGGGCAAGGGCAGCGAGGGAGGTCTCGACGGCGAGGAGCCGGCGGCGGCGGGCCGGCAGGTCCCGCACACTGATGCGCCGCCCCGGCCAGCCAAGTACCGAGGCGGCCGCCAGGGCCTTGTCGATTCCAATGAAGAAGTCCGGGGTGGCGCCCTTCACCGCACGGCTCAGGCCGCGGGTGCCCAGGCCGGCGTCGGCCACGATGACCACCGCGCCGAGCCGCAGGCAGGCGTAGAGGACCACGGTCAGGTCCACGCCCGGGGGAACCATCAGGCTCACCCGGGTGCCGTTCCCTACACCGGCGTCCTGCAGGCCCGCCGCGAGGGCGGCGATGTTCTGTTCGAGCTCCTGCCAGCTGAGCGAACGGGCGACGCTGCCGTCCGTGGCCATTTCCGCGACGGCGGTATCCCCGGCCGCCGGTCCCGCCGCCAGCTCGGCGAGGGGCGCCCAAAGGGGCGGGACCCCGGCGCCGGGCTCCAGGGGCCCGGCCCCGAATTCCAGCATCGAGTCGTCGGCCGGGTCGTCGGCCGGCCCGCTGTCCGGCCCGCACTCCGCCAGCCACTCGAAGACGGGCGCGGCGATGTCCCGGTCTTCCGCGACCAGGTGGCCGGCACCCTCGAAGCGGTGAACTTTCGCGTCCGGCAGCCGGCCGATGAGGTCCTTGAGGTACCGGTCGGAAAAGATCGGATCGCGCGGGCCCCAGAGCATCAGGGCCGGAACCCCCAGCCCGCGCACCCCTTCCGCGACGCGGCTGAGCGTCGGAAAGCTGGGATGGGACGCGTCGGCGGGAATGTCCGCGACAAAGTTCCCCACGCCGGCGCGTCGGCCGGCGCCGCGATAGGGGGCCATGAAGGCGCCACGGACATCCGCGGTGAGCGGCGGGCGGGCCAGGGCATGCGTCACGCGCAGGAAGCTGTCCGTCCCCGTCGTTCCCCAGCGGTGCACGGCAGGGTGCAAGGCAAGCCGCAGCGCAGGCGGGATACGGGCGCCGGAGGGCTGGTGCACGGCCGTGTTGGTCAGCACCACGCCGGCGAGCTGCTGCGGATGGGCCACGGCCCAGCCCAGGCTGATCACGCCGCCCCAGTCGTGGCCGACGGTGACGACCGGCCCGTCCAGGCCGAGCGCCGCGGTGAGGTCGCCCAGGTCGTTGATCCGGTCCTCCAGGCGCCGGAACGTGCCGGTGCGCTCGGAGAAGCCCATGTCCAGCTGGTCCACGGCCACCACGCGCCACGGATGTGCGGGGTCGGATCCGGCGGCCAGCAGGGTCCGCCACAGGTAGGACCACGTCGGGTTGCCGTGCACGCACAGCAGGGTGCCGGCAGGAGTCAGGCCGCGGCGCGCGAGCTGGGCACCGTTGTCCAGCAGGTGCCAGCGGCGCACGGTGCCGGGCTCATCCGCGGCGGAGGTGGACGCCACATCGATCTCGCGCGACCATTCGGGGTCGACGCCGGGCCAGTCGGCGGCTACCAAACGATTTCCACCATGGCGGTGTTCAAGCCGGAACCGACGCCCATGCACAGCACGCGGTCCCCGGCGGCGAGAGTCTGCGCTTCGGCCGCGAGGGTCATGGGGAGCGAGGCCGGGCCCACATTGCCCCAATGCGGGAACGTGATCGGCACCTTGTCCGGGTCCAGGTCAATGGCGTTGATGATGGCCTGGGTATAGGCATTGCTCACCTGGTGCGTGACGTACCGGTCCATCGAGGCCCAGTCCCACTCCGGCTGGGCCTCGTGCCAGGCATCGACCACGAGCTGCAGGCCGCCGTCGAGCAGGCCTTTGGTGTCGGTGGCCATGCCGTCAATGCTGCCCACGCACAGTTCATGGTGCTCGGTTCCGGCACGCATCACGCCGCCGAGGACCCGGTGCGCCCCGGGGTGCTCGTCCGCCGGGCCCAGGACGGCCGCAGCGGCTCCGGAGCCGAGCGTCAGTGTGGCGAACTCGCGGTTGAAGTCCTCGCGGGTCGTCTCGGGCCGCTGCAGCCGGGCCAGGGTGGCCTCCTGCGTTGGCTGGGCGTCTTCACCGTTGACGATCATCGCGTACTTGATCTGGCCGGAGTCGATCATGTTGGCCGCCAGGGTCATGCCGTTGACGAATCCAAGGCAGGCGTTGGCCAGATCAAAGTTCATGGCCGACGAAGGCAGGCGCAGTCCGTGGTGGATCTTCACCGCGACGGACGGTTCGAGGTTGCGCCGCGTCACGGAGGTGTTGATCAGCAGGCCAATCTCGGACGCTTCGATGCCGGACTCGGCCAGGGCCTTTGCACCCGCCTCGATGGCGGCGTCGTCGAACGATGTCCCGGGGGCCCACCAGCGCCGGTGCGTGATGCCCGCGACCCGTTCGAGCAGTTTCGGGGGGACCCTCAGCCGCCGCAGGGTCGAAGCCAGCCTGCGGTCGAAATCCATGGAACTGACGATCGTCGGAGCTTCGACGCTGCTTACCGAAAGTAGAGCGGTGTTGCTGTGCCGGAATGTTGCATTGCCTACCAATTCAAGCCCCTCTTCATGTCCGTCCTGCGCTCCGGCGGTGGCCGCTCACAAGCCCGAGAGCTTAACTATGCCCCGTGCAGGTCAATTCCCGCATATGCGGCCTCCGCCATCTGCGGCGGCTTCGCGCTGGTTCTGCGCGGAATGGCCGCAGATGCGCAGTAGATTGTAAGTATCCGGGGCCGCCCCGGAACCCCCGTGTCCGTCCGAATCATGCTTTCGTCGGACAGCGGACCAGTCCGCCGACCAGGAGAACCGAAGCGCCTTGCACCTGAAAAGTTTGACCGTCCGGGGATTCAAGTCGTTCGCCTCGGCGACGACCTTTGAATTCGAACCGGGCGTCACCGCCGTGGTGGGCCCCAACGGCTCGGGCAAATCCAACGTGGTGGACGCGCTGGCGTGGGTCATGGGCGAACAGGGAGCCAAGACCCTCCGCGGCGGCAAGATGGAAGACGTGATCTTCGCCGGCACCTCGGGCCGGCCGCCCCTGGGGAGGGCGCACGTCTCGCTGACCATCGATAACAGCGACGGCGCCCTCCCGATCGAATACAGCGAGGTCACGATCTCGCGCACGCTGTTCCGGACCGGCGGCTCGGAATACGCCATCAACGGCGCGGGATGCCGGCTGCTCGATATCCAGGAGCTGCTCTCTGACTCGGGCCTGGGCCGCGAGATGCACGTGATTGTCGGCCAGGGCCAGCTGGACAAGGTCCTGCACGCCACCCCCGAGGACCGGCGCGGCTTCATTGAGGAGGCCGCCGGCATCCTCAAACACCGCCGCCGCAAGGAAAAGACGGTCCGCAAACTCGAAGCCATGCAGGCCAACTTGTCCCGGCTCAGCGACCTCACCGGCGAAATCCGGCGGCAGCTGACCCCGCTGGGCAAACAGGCCGAGGTGGCCCGGCGCGCCCAGAGCGTCCAGTTCGAGGTCCGTGACGCCCGCTCACGGCTCCTGGCCGACGACCTCGTTGCGCTGCAGTCCGCGCTGGCGCAGGACGTGGCGGATGAATCGGCGCTCAAGGCACGCCGCGCCGTCGTCGAACGCGACCTCGAGGCCGGGCGGCAGCGCCAGGCCGTCCTCGAAGGGCTCGCAGCCGAGGCCACTCCCGCGCTGAACGCCGCGCGGGAGAACTGGTATTCGCTCTCCACCGGGCGCGAACGGCTCCGTTCCCTCGGCTCGCTCGCCGAGGAACGCCGCCGCCTGCTCGGCGCCGCGGACGTGGTTCCGGACACCGGCCGGGACCCGGACCAGCTGGAGCAGCAGGCCGCCCGCGTCCGCGACGAGCAGGCCGGGCTGGAACGGCAGATCCTGGACCGCACCGAGGCCCTGGACGCCGCGACAGCCGCCAAACACGACGCTGAACAGGCCGCCGCCGCCGAGGACAAGCGACTCGCGGCCCTGCTCCGCGCCGCCGCGGACCGGCGTGAAGGCCTGGCCAAGCTCGCCGGGCAGGTCGGCGCGGCACGGTCCCGCGTCGAGTCCGCCCAGTCCGAGCTCGGCCGCCTCCGCGAATCACAAAAGGCCGGCGAGGAACGCCGCCGGCAGGCGCACAGCGAGTTCACGGCCCTGGAAGCGCAGGTCGCAGGGGTCGAGGACGGCGAGGAATCGCTCGACGCCGATTACGAGGCCGCGAGCGAGGCCCTCGAAACCATCATCGCCGAAATTGACGCCCTGAAGGCGGCCGAGCGCGAAGGCGAGCGGGAACGCGGCGCCCTTATGGCCCGCCGCGATGCCCTCCAGCTGGGCCTGAACCGCAAAGACGGCTCCGGGCATGTGCTCGGCGCGGCAGCCGGGGACCTGGCCGACGGGGTCCTGGGATCGCTGGCATCCATGATCACCGTGGATCCAGGATTCGAGGCCGCCGTCGCCGCCGCACTCGGCAGCGCGTCCGACGCCGTGGTGGTCCGGGACCAGCAGACGGCCGCCGCTGCCGTGCGGCTGCTGCGCGCGGACGACGCCGGCCGTGCCGCGCTGCTGCTGGCCGGCCCCCCGGCCGGGTCCCCGCCGCCGGTGGCCGATGCGCTGACGGCCGATGCATTAACCGGCGACAGCACGCTTCCCGCGGGCGCGCGCTGGGCTGTGGATCTGGTGGATCTTGTGTCGGCTGCGGCACCGGACGCCGCCGGCCTGCCGCTGCCCGCCCTGCTGGCCGGCGTCGCCGTCGTCGAGGACCTGGATGCCGCAGCGCAGCTGATCGCCGCGCGTCCCGAGCTGACCGCCGTGACCCGGACCGGGGACGTCTTCACGGCGCTGACCGTGACCGGCGGGTCCGCGTCGGCGCCGTCGCTGCTGGAAGTCCAGGCCGCCGTCGACGACGCCGCGTCGAAGCTGGCCGCCGTCACCGCCGCGCTCGAACGCAACCGCTTCGCACTCTCCACCGCCCGGACCCGGCGCGCCGAAGCCCAGGACCGTGCCGACGCGGCCCTCGCGAAACTCCACGACTCCGACGCGAAACTCGCGGCCGTCGCCGAACGCCTGGGCCACCTGAACGCGGTGCTGCGCAGCGCCGTCGCCGAAAGTGATCGGCTGGCCGCGTCCCTGGCCAGGGCTGAGGCCCAGATTGTCAGCGAACAAGGTGCGCTGGAAGCGGTGGCGGCCCGGCTCGCCGCGGCCTCAGAGGCCCCCGCGGAGCAGGAACCTTCCCCGGAGCACCGGGATGCCCTGGCACTGGCCGCCTCGCTGGCCCGCACGGCCGAAATGGAAGCCAGGCTCGCCCTGCGCAGCGCCGAGGAACAGCTCACGGCCACCCGCAACCGGGCGGCGTCGCTGGAACGGGCCGCCGCCACCGAACGCCGGGCCCGCGAGGAAGCGGCGGAACGGGCCCGCCGCCGCCGGCTCCAGGCCCGGCGCGCCGCCGCCGTCGCCGTCGCCGTGCAGCAGGTCATCGGATTCATCGACGTGTCCGTCGAGCTGGCCCGCCGCGAGCGGGACAGCGCCGAGGAACGCAGGGACGCCATGGACCTTGAACTGGCCGGGGTCCGCAGCGGCAACGACGCACTGGCCCGCGAACTGGCCGAACTCACCGACTCCGTGCACCGCGACGAGCTCGCCCGCACGCAGCAGCGGCTGCGGATCGAGGCGCTGGAACTGAAGAGCGTGGAGGAGCTCGGGCTGACTGCCGGGCAGCTCGTGGCCGACTACGGACCGGACCTGCCCGTCCCGGTCCCTGCCGGCGACTCGGCGGACAAATGGGCCGCACTGCGCGCCCCGGTGGACCAGGACGGACGCGAGATTTCCGACGGCAAGCCCTTCGTCCGTGCGGAACAGGAAAAGCGGCTCAAACGCGCCGAACGCGACCTCGCGGCCCTGGGGAAGGTCAACCCGCTGGCGCTCGAGGAGTTCGCCGCGCTTGAGGAGCGCCACCAGTTCCTCAGCACCCAGCTCGAAGACCTGAAGTCCAGCCGCAAAGACCTGCTGGACATCATCAAGGAAGTCGACGACCGCGTCCAGAAGGTCTTCGCCGAGGCCTTCGAGGACACCTCCCGGCAGTTCGTCCGCGTCTTCGCCCGGCTGTTCCCCGGCGGCGAGGGCCGGCTGGTCCTGACCGACCCCACCGACATGCTCACCACCGGCATCGAAGTCGAAGCCCGCCCGGCCGGCAAGAAAATCAAGCGGCTCTCGCTGCTTTCCGGCGGCGAACGCTCCCTGACGGCCGTGGCGCTGCTGGTGGCCATCTTCAAGGCACGGCCCTCGCCCTTCTACGTCATGGACGAGGTCGAGGCCGCGCTCGATGACACCAA
Organism: Arthrobacter sp. 05T45; assembly: GCF_056395875.1. Taxonomy (NCBI): domain Bacteria; kingdom Bacillati; phylum Actinomycetota; class Actinomycetes; order Micrococcales; family Micrococcaceae; genus Arthrobacter; species Arthrobacter sp. 05T45. The sequence goes on from NZ_JBFTKI010000015.1 coordinate 68,327, forward strand.
CCTGGGCCGCCTCATCACCATCTTCGAAGAACTCCGCGAATCCAGCCAGCTGATCGTCATCACGCACCAGAAACGCACCATGGAAGTCGCCGACGCCCTCTATGGCGTCACAATGCGCGGCGACGGCGTCTCCACGGTGATCAGCCAGCGGCTCAGTGCGGAGATCTAGGCAAACGTCCAGGTCCCGGCACGACGGCGCCCGCGCGCAACAAAAGCGCTGGCCACGGCCCATTTGGGGTTTGTGAGAAGCTAGGGGAGTGAACGATATCCTCCCCATCATTCTGCCCATTTTCGCTGTCCTGGTGGTCCTCGGTGTGCTGATCCCGGTGCTCATGAAGACCCGGAAGAGCGCCAAGACCTACACCGGCCCGCGTGACGCAAACGACCCCGTGCAGGCCCCGGGAGCCGGAACCCTTGTGGAGGACCGTCCCGCGCAGGCGCCGGCACCGGCACGGACCTCGCCGGACGGCGTCGAACTCGAAGAACCAACCCTCGAAGTTCCGGACGACGCAGCCGGGCTGGAAACCGTCCCGGTGGAAACCCCGCTGCCGGTGGCCGGGCGGCTGATGCGGCTGCGCGAGCGGCTGGTCAAGTCCAACAACATCCTCGGCAAGGGGCTCCTGGCCCTGCTCTCGGCAGACAAGATCGATGAAAACGTCTGGGATGAGGTCGAGGAAACCCTGCTGCTGGCCGATCTCGGCACCGAACCGACCATGCAGCTCGTGGACTCGCTCCGCGAACGCGTCAAGGTGATGGGCACCCGGGACCCTGAGCACGTCAAGGCCCTGCTCCGGGAGGAACTCATCAAGCTCGTGGATCCGACCATGGACCGGAGCCTGAACGTCGAGCGCCACGGCGACAAGCCCGCCGTCATGATGGTTGTCGGCGTCAACGGCGTTGGCAAGACCACCACCGTGGGCAAGCTGGCCCGCGTGCTCGTGGCCGAGGACAAGGACGTGCTGCTGGGCGCGGCGGACACCTTCCGCGCCGCCGCCGCCGAGCAGCTGGCCACGTGGGGCCAGCGCGTCGGCGTGCCCACCGTGAAGTCGGACATCGACGGCGCGGACCCGGCCTCGGTGGCCTACGAGGCCGTCAAGGCCGGCATCGACCAGGAAGTCGACGTCGTCATGATCGACACCGCGGGGCGCCTGCAGAACAAGGTGGGCCTCATGGACGAGCTCAGCAAGGTCAAGCGGGTCATCGAAAAGCTGGCCGAGGTGGACGAGGTGCTGCTGGTCCTGGACGCCACCACCGGCCAGAACGGACTCAACCAGGCCCGGGTGTTCTCCGAGGTGGTGAACATCACCGGGATCGTCCTGACCAAGCTGGACGGCACCGCCAAGGGCGGGATCGTCGTCGCCATCCAGAAATCCCTCGGAGTCCCGGTGAAGCTGATCGGCCTGGGCGAAGGCGCCGACGACCTCGCGCCGTTCGACGCTGAAGGCTTCGTGGATGCGCTGCTGAACTAGCCCGCACCGCAACAAAAAGAGTGCCCCGGTCCTGTCTGGTGAGTTCAGACGGGACCGGGGCACTCTTTGTTCAAGCGGCTAGTACTTGAAGTTCAGGACCGTCACTGTGCCGGCCGTCAGCTTGAACTGCTGCGTCTGGGACTTGTACGCGAAGCCGGGCACCGTGGCGCGCTTGGCGAGGGGCGTGGGCTCGGCCTTGGCGCCATCGATCACGGTCTGGTCCTCGGCTGCGTAGCTGGGTCCGCTGAGCTGGGTCATGGTCCCGGTGACCGGTTTGCCCGGAAGGTTCAGGGTGACGGAAGTCTGCGCGGCCTTTTCGGGGTCGTTTTCGTTGATGATCACCACGCTGGTGCTGCCGTCGGCGTTCTGCAGCGCGTAGCTGAACGCCGGGCCGCCTCCGGCGCTGTTCACTTTCATGAACTTGCCGGCCTCGAGCTCGGCCACCATGGAGATGCCGAAGAAGTTGGCCCGGCCGGACATCTGGCCGTTGCCGAACGGGTAGGCCCCGGCGCTGCAGATGGCGGACAGGGGCGGGCCGCCCTTGCAGGTCAGCAGCGAGCTGTGGAAGCCGATTCGGGTGATGCCCAGCTGGGCGGCGGTGAGGGCATAGTCTGCCGCCCAGAGCGCAGATGCGTGGGTGCGGGAGGTCTCATTGGAACCGGGGCACGCCGAGATCCCGGTTTCCGGAATCCAGGTTTCCAGGCCGGCGGCCTGACCCACCGCGAGGGCCGCCTTCTGGTAGTTGACGCCACGGTCGTGCATCGTTCGGCTCATCGCGTTTGCCAAGGTAGGCGAGTCCTGGGGCAAGCTGCCGTCACAGTTGGAGAGCGGGTAGTGGTGGAACGTCAGGATCTTCTTCTGCGGGAGGTCCGCATCGACGAACGGCTGCCACCACTTCTGGTCGTAGGCGCCCGGGCCGGAGATGGGCACGTTCGGCGCCACTGCATAGATCGCGTTGGCGTAGTCCTTCAATTCCCGAATGTACTGATCCAGGCTGTAGCCGCTGCCGGACTTCACATCGTTGAACACGAAGCCGTTGGGCTCATTGCCCACAGTGATGCTCAGCAGCCGGTCGCCGAGGATCGCCGAGGCGTTTTTGGCCATGTCCGCAGCCCGCGCCGGGTTGTAGTGGCCCAGATCCACTGTGAGGCTGACCCTGGCGTCGCCGGCGTCCAGCAGGGTCTTGAGCCGGACCAGGTCTGCCGGGCCCACGGCCTTGACCGGGTGCGTCTTGTCACCCTTGTAGTCGGCGGGGACGGCCTCGCCGGTGGAGGTCCAGAAGAAACGCCGGTCCACGGCGTTGCCGCCGAAACGCAGGACCGGCTGGTCGATCTCCTTGAGCAGCTTGACCATCGACGCGTTGTCGCTGCTGAGGTCGGGATCGGCCAGATCCGTGGCCTCCAGGGAAATTCCCGCCATGCCCTTGTTCAAAGAAGTGCCCACGAGGTCGCTGGAGACATCGACCTTGAGGGGCTCAACCTTTTCCAGCGGCGACCCGGCCGGCGGACCCGGCTGCGCGTAATAGGTGACGGTCGGGCCCACCTCGGCAGGGGCGAGCGCCGGTGCCGACTGGGCCGGGGAAGAAGCGGCCGGCGGGGCCGGCGTCGGGTTTCCGAGGGCTAGGGGAACCAGTACTGCTGCGGCGACGGCGACAATTCCGGCGCCGGCGATCAGCCCTGCGCGCTTCCTGTTTCCCGCGCTTGTGCCCGCACTCTTACCGGGGTTTGCGGGTTGGGCGGGGTCGGGGCTTTCGGCTTTCCCGGGGGAAGAGTCGAATTTGGCCATGGGGGATTACCTCCGGAAGTTTGTGGCACGTGCCCCCAGCTTAGCCAAGGGCGGAGGCCGCCGCTGACCGGACGGCCCCGGACAACGTCCCGTGCACGGTCCCGGACAAGATCCCGGCGGAGGCTCCGCCCGGAGCGGACCAGCGGCGGCAACGCCGCAGGTCAGGCGCGGTCCGGGGCCGGCCGGCGGAACGTTTCGCGGGCCGGCAACCACACTGCGGCGGCGGCCAACAGGATGCCGCCAGTGACCGCAAAGGCCCAGCCGTAGCCCAGCCGGTCCGCCAGCAGCCCGGCCACCACCGGTCCCACAATCGCGCCGCTGTCGGAAGCCATCTGGAAGACGGCCAGGACGCGGCCGCCCGAGCGCTCGTTGCCGATCACGTCGGCGATGGCGGCCTGCTGGGCCGGTCCGAGCAGCCCGGAGCCGATCCCGGCGCAGGCGGAGGCGAGCAGGAACCAGGGCAGCTGGTGGGTGAAGCCGATGGCCGCCGTGGCGGTGCCGGTGACCAGCAGCCCGGCCAGCAGGAGCGGCTTGCGGCCGAGGCTGTCCGCGAGCCGGCCGGAAAACGTCAGCGCCACCGCGTTGCCGCCGGCAAACACCGCCAGCGCCCAGCCGGCCGACTCCGGACCGGCGCCGAGCGCAACGACGGCGAAGAGCGGCACTGTGGCCATCCGAACCCCGAAGGTGGCCCAGCCGTTGGCAAAGCTCGAAAACAGGCCGGCCCGGTAGGCGCTGTCCCGCAGCGCGTCCCGCAGTTCCATCGCAGGGGCCGTGGCGCCGGGCTGCCGCGAGGCGGCGGGGACATGGCTGAGCTGGGTCTGCACCACGACGGCGGCCAGCACCAGGGCCCCCGCGTAGGCCAGGAACGGCACCCGCAAGCCGAAGCTGGCGAGCATCCCGCCGACGATGGGGCCGCAGACGTTGCCGATCAGGAAGGCGGAGGCATAGGCCCCGGAGACCCGGCCGCGGCTTTCCGGCGGCGCGAGGCGGACCACGAGCGCCATGGACGCCACCGTGAACATCACCGAGCCAGCCCCGCCGAGGCCGCGGAAGACCAGCAGCTGCCAGTAATTCTGGGCGAAGGCGCAGGCGGCCGTGGACACCGCGACGATCAGCAGCCCGGCCACATAGACCGGCCGTTCGCCCAGCTTCACGATCAGGGTGCCCGCGGCCGGTGCGAAGACGAGCCGCATGAAAGCGAAGATGCTCACGATCACGGCCGCGGCGGTCGCCCCGACGTCGAACGTGGTGGCGAACTGGGGCAGAACCGGTGCCACGAGGCCGAAGCCGATCGCAATCAGGAAGGCCGCCACCAGCATCACCTTGATGTCCCGGGGCAGCCGGGAACGGCCCGGGGCCCGGGAGGGCACCTCGGCTGCGGCATCGCCGGCGGGGCGGGAGGTCTTGCTCATAATGCGTTCGTCCTTGGGAAGATGCGGTGCCTGCTGGCGGCGGGTCCAACAAGTGCGGGAATAATCCGCTGAAACATAACCGTAACAAGTGTGAGATGCACCATTTACGTCCGGGAGGTTCTTGTAACAACCCGGCAATGTAAATCCTCCGCCAGCGAAACACGGCCCCGCGAAACTCTTTCTAGAACGCAAATAAATGCGTTGGGACCGGCGGACTACTCCGCACCTAATAGCAAGAGAGGACGTAGACCATGGAACTCACCGCAGGTCTCGTTTGGCTCCTGGTCGCCGCGGCACTCGTGCTGTTCATGACCCCGGGCCTGGCATTCTTCTACGGCGGCATGACCCGCGCCAAGTCGGCTTTGAACATGATGATGATGAGCTTCGTCGCCATTGGAACCGTCGGCATCATGTGGATCCTGTGGGGCGCTTCGATGGCTACGACCAACGAAGACAACTTCTACCAGATCTTCGCCAACCCGTTCAGCCACTTCGGCCTGCACAACTTCACCGAACCGGCCGACCTGCTCAAGGTCGGCTACGCGGCCACGTTCGCGATCATCACGGTGGCCCTGATCTCCGGTGCGGTCGCCGACCGCGCCAAGTTCTCCGCATGGGTGGTCTTCACCCCCATCTGGGCCACCCTGGTCTACGCGCCGATGGCCTTCATGGTCTGGGGCGGCGGACTCTTCTCCGCGAATGGCTGGTTCGGCCAGACGTTCGCGCCGGTCATCGACTTCGCCGGCGGCACCGTGGTCCACATCAACGCCGGCGTCGCGGGCCTGATCCTGGTCCTGATCATCGGTAACCGCAAGGGCTTCGGCAAGGACCCGAACCACCGCCCGCACAACATTCCGTTCGTCATGCTCGGTGCCGCAATCCTGTGGTTCGGCTGGTTCGGCTTCAACGCCGGTGCCGCTGCCACTGTGGAGCAGGCCGGCCTGATCTGGATAAACACCCTGGCCGCCCCGGCCGCAGCCATGCTCGGCTGGCTCGCCGTGGAGCGCTTCCGCGACGGTCACCCAACCTCCCTCGGTGCCGCGTCCGGCGTGGTCGCCGGCCTGGTCGCCATCACCCCGGCCTGCGCCAACGTCTCCCCGCTGGGTGCGATCGCCCTCGGCGTCGTTGCCGGTGTGGCTTCGGCGCTCGCCGTCGGCCTGAAGTTCAAGTTCGGCTACGACGACTCGCTCGACGTCGTCGGCGTCCACCTCGTCTCCGGTGTTGTCGGCACGGTCGCAATCGGCTTCCTGGCCACCCCGACCCAGGGCGCCGCGGGCCTGTTCTACGGCGGCGGCACCACGCAGCTGGTCGCCCAGACCCTCGCGGCAATGATGGCCATCGTCTTCACCGCCGTGATGACCTTCATCATTGCCTTCCCGATCCACAAGCTCATGGGCTTCCGGGTTTCCCAGGAACAGGAAGTTGTCGGTGTGGACCTGAGCCTGCACGCAGAGACCGCCTACGAGTTCGGCGTCGGCGGGCACGGCGGCAGTTTCCAGCCGCTGCACGAACTGATCACGGGCAAGCCGATGGGCGGCGAGCCGCAGGAGGAAGGCACAGCCGCCGAAGTGCCGGTGGGCGCCGAGTCCAACGGCAAGCAGAACGCAACGGGCAAGGAAAGTGTGGGGGCATGAAACTGATCACGGCAATCGTCCGACCGGAAAAACTTGAGGCTATTCGCGAAGGCCTGGAAGCCTACGGTGTGCAGGGCCTCACGGTCAGCGCAGCCAGCGGCTACGGCCGGCAGCGCGGCTACACCGAGGTGTACCGCGGGGCCGAGTACAACGTGGACCTGCTGCCAAAGATCCGGGTGGAAGTCCTGGCCACCGACGAACAGGCGGACGACATCCTGGATGTCATCATCGCCAGTTCCAACACCGGCCGGGCCGGCGACGGCAAAGTCTGGACGATGGATGTGTTCGAGGCTGTCAGGGTCCGTACCGGAGAGCGTGGTTCGGCAGCGATCTAGCTGCCCCCGCTCCATGCCGCTAGGGCCAACAGACACAGCGGCGTTGACACGGCACTGACACAGCGGGCCGGATACCTGAGAAGGTATCCGGCCCGCTGTGTCGTTGCTGCTTGTGTCGTTAGTGCTGTGTCGTTGCTGCTGTGTCGGCCCGGCGCGCCGCGGGATCCGCGCTGGCCCTGCCGCGACGAATCTAGGCCGGCCAGCCCTCCGGCCCCGGGGTCCCGGCCGGATATTCCTCCAGCGGGACATGTCCGGCGGTCCAGGATTTCAGCACCGGCGCCAGGATGCGCCAGCAGTCTTCGGCCGTGTCCGCCCGCACCGAGAGCAGCGGATCCCCGGTCAGCACGCCCTCGAGCACTTCACCGTAGGGGAGGAGCTCAGAGGCGCTCAGTTCGGCCTGCAGCGTGGCCCGGTCCAGGCTCAGGACATTGCCCGGGCCGTTCACGTCGACGTCGAACTGCAGCGTGTCCGGGCCAAAGCCGATCCTCAGCTGGTTGGGGGCGTCCACACCGGTGAACCCCTTCGGAAGGTGCGGCACCGGCCGGAAGGTCACCACGGCCTCCTTGCGTTTCTGGCCCAGCGCCTTGCCTGAGCGCAGGATGAACGGCACGCCCTGCCAGCGCCAGTTGTCGATCTCCACCTGCACCTCGGCGAGGGTTTCAGTAGCCCTGGACGCGTCCACGCCCTCCTCCTTGGCGTAGTCCGGGATGTCCCGGCCGTTGATCGAACCCGCCGTGTACCGGGCCCGGCGGCTGCTTTGCCGGTAGGGGGCCTTAATGCTGCTGGCCCGCAGCACGGTGGCCACGGCATCGCGGAGATCGCGTTCGTCCACGGATGCCGGCGGCTCGATTGCCATGAGGGCCATGATCTGAAGCAGGTGGCTTTGGATCATGTCACGGAGCGCCCCGGCGCCGTCGTAGTAGCGGGCGCGGCCTTCGAGGGCGAGGTCCTCGTCGAAGATGATCTCGATTTTTTCGATGTTCTGCCGGTTCCACACCGGCTCCAGGAACGTGTTCGCGAAGCGCAGGCCAAGTATGTTCAGGACCGTTGCCTTGCCGAGGAAGTGGTCCACGCGGTGGATGTGGTCCTCCGGGACCAGCGCGGCCAGCGTCTTGTTCAGGTGGCGCGCCGACTGCTCGTCTGAGCCGAACGGCTTCTCCATGACCAGCCGGGTGCCGGTGGGCACGTCCTCCGGCGCCAGGGCCTCGCACGCGAGCTGGCTGACCCGCGGCGGCAGGGCGAAGTAGACAGCCACAGGCCCCTCCAGTTTCGCCAGGAGCCCGGCGAGCTGGCCCTCGGCCGTGACATCGAGCTGGTGGTAGGTGCTCTCCTTGCGGATCCGCTTGAGCTCCCGCTTGCCGTGGGCGTCGGCCTTGGAGTCCTCGTCCGCGAACGACTCCTCGATCCGGCCAAGCCACTGCTCCGGCGTCCAGGGGTCCGATCCCGCTCCCGCCAGGGCGAGGCCGTCGGCGCGGCCCCGGGCCACCAGGCGGGCAAGCCCCGGTAACAGGAGCCTTCCGGTGAGATCGCCGGAAGCGCCCAGGATGAGCAGGGTTTTTACAGTTGTTTGGCTGGTCACCTACGCCAGCATGCCATCTTGAAGGCGCATCTTGGTACCCTAGATAGTCGAGTCCTGTTGTCGTGGCGGTTCGTCCAGGCGAATACCAGTCGCGACGCTGGCGTGCCGCACCGGCCGCCACCTGTAGATCCACTGAAAGAAGTGCACGGCGCGTGTTCAATTCACTCTCTGACCGGTTGACAGCAACCTTCAAGAATCTGCGTGGCAAGGGCCGCCTGACCGAGGCGGACGTTGACGCCACAGTCCGCGAGATCCGGCGTGCCCTCCTGGACGCCGATGTCGCTGTGCCCGTGGTCCGGGAATTCACCGGCCGCGTGCGCGAGCGTGCCCTCGGCGCCGAGGTCTCCGGGGCGCTGAACCCGAGCCAGCAGATCGTGAAGATCGTCAACGAGGAACTCGTCGAGATCCTCGGCGGTGAGACCCGCCGGATCCGCCTGGCCAAGACCGGACCCACCATCATTATGCTGGCGGGCCTCCAGGGCGCCGGCAAGACCACCCTGGCCGGCAAGCTCGCCAAATGGCTCAAGTCCCAGGGCCACAGCCCCATGCTGGTGGCCTGTGACCTCCAGCGGCCCAACGCCGTCACCCAGCTGCAGGTGGTCGGCCAGCGCGCCGGCGTACCCGTGTTCGCCCCGCACCCGGGCGCAACGTCCACCGAACTGGACCACCCTGCCGGTGACCCCGTCGCCGTCGCCCGTGACGGCGTCGAGGAAGCCAAGCGCACCCTGCACGACGTCGTGATCGTGGACACCGCCGGCCGTCTCGGCGTCGACGCCGAGATGATGGAGCAGGCGCGCCAGATCCGCCGCGCGATCGTCCCGAACGAAGTCCTGTTCGTGATCGACTCCATGATCGGCCAGGACGCCGTCAACACGGCCCTGGCCTTTGACGAGGGCGTCAACTTCACCGGCATCGTGCTCTCCAAGCTCGACGGCGACGCCCGCGGCGGCGCCGCGCTCTCCGTCGCGTCGGTGACCGGCAAGCCGGTCATGTTCGCCTCCACCGGCGAAGGCGTGGACGACTTCGAGCTCTTCCACCCGGACCGCATGGCCTCGCGCATCCTCGACATGGGTGACGTCCTCACCCTGATCGAGCAGGCCGAGAAGTCCTGGGACAAGGATGAAGCCGCCCGGATGGCGAAGAAGTTCGCCGACCAGGAAGACTTCACCCTCGATGACTTCCTCGCCCAGATGCAGCAGATCCGCAACATGGGCTCCATGAAGAAGATGCTCATGATGATGCCGGGTGCGCAGAACATCCGCCAGCAGCTGGAGCAGTTCGACGAGCGCGAGATCGACCGCGTCGAGGCCATTGTCCGCTCGATGACCCCGCACGAGCGCGTGGCTCCGAAGATCATCAACGGCTCCCGCCGGGCCCGTATTGCCCGCGGTTCCGGCGTGCACGTCTCCGAGGTCAACGGACTGCTGGAACGGTTTGCCCAGGCCCAGAAGATGATGAAGAAGATGGCCGCCGGCGGCGGGATGCCCGGCATGCCGGGGATGCCCGGCATGGGCGGCGGGGGCGGTGCCCGCAAGGGAGCCAAGTCCGCGCCCAAGAAGAAGGCCCGCTCCGGCAACCCGGCCAAGGCGGCGCAGGAACTGCGCGACGCCGAGGCCCGGCGTGCCGCCGGCCCCAAGGCGCTGCCCACCGGCGCGTCGTTCGGCCAGCAGGGCGGCGACTTCGATCCGTCCCAGCTGAACCTGCCCAAGGGTTTCGACAAGTTCCTCGGCGGCAGCAAGTAGCCGCAAGTGCTGACGGCCGCCGGCACTGTGTCGCCGGCGGCATCAGCACTGAAGTGCCATAGGGTTAGACAATGTTCAAGCAGCGCGTAGTCTTCGTCCACGGGGACGGCAGCTTCGGCGCCGCCGCGTGGCCAAAACAGCACGGAATGGCGCTGGACTACGACGCCCTGTTCCTGCGGCGGCACGGGTTTGACGCCGTCGCGGAACCGCTCGAATCCAGCTTCGCCGCCGACGCCGCCATCGTGCTCGCCTCGCTGGCAGACGACGGCCGCGGCGAGGCCGGCGGCCATGTGGTGGCCCATTCGCAGGGCGCGATCGCTGCGATGATGGCCGCCGTCGAACGGCCCGACCTCGTCCAGTCGCTGACCCTGGTGGAACCGGCCTGCCTGTCCCTGACCGCGGAACTCCCGGCCACCGCCGCGCACCGGGCCCTCATGCAGCCGCTCTTCGACGTCCGCCACAACCTCAGCGACGACGACTTCCAGCGGGAGTTCATCCGCCGCGCGTTCGCGGCGGACGCCCCCGGGGCCACGACGCCGGAGGCCCTCCGGGCTGCGCGCCGGCTCCGCCTGCAGGCGCCGCCGTGGGAAGCCCCGCTGCAGATCGTGCCGGGCGTGCCGACCCTGGTCCTGACCGGCGGCTGGGAACCGCTGTATGAGGAAATCGCCGGCTACCTGCGCGAGACCGGCGCCCTGCACCGCACGGCGCCGGGAGGGCACCGGCCCCAGGATTCAGCCGAAGGGGACCGGGCCATCCGCTCCTACATCGCCGAGGTCAGCCGGCACCAGCACGCCCGGGCGTCCTAGGAAGCTGCGGGTCCTCCCACCGAGGGCTGCGGCAGGTAGACCTTGCCGCCCGAGGCGAGGAACTCGTTGCTCTTCGCCCGCATTCCGGCCGCCATCTCTGCACGGGCGGCCTGCTGTTCCGCCGAACCAGGATCCGCCGGACCGTAGTTGCCGGTGCCGTAGCCGCCGGTGCCATATTCGTCCCGGATGTCCTGGCTGATCCGCATGGAGCAGAACTTCGGACCGCACATCGAGCAGAAGTGGGCTGTCTTGGCCGGTTCCGCGGGAAGCGTCTCATCATGGAAGGCCTCGGCCGTGACCGGGTCCAGGGACAGCGCGAACTGGTCCCGCCAGCGGAACTCGAACCTTGCCTTGGACAGGGCATCGTCGCGTTCGTGCGCGCCGGGGTGGCCCTTGGCGAGGTCCGCGGCATGGGCGGCGATCTTGTAAGTGATCACGCCCGTCTTCACATCGTCCTTGTTCGGCAGCCCGAGGTGTTCCTTGGGCGTGACGTAGCAGAGCATGGCGGTGCCGTAGCGGGCGATCTCGGTGGCGCCGATCGCCGAGGTGATGTGGTCATAGCCCGGTGCGATGTCCGTGACGAGCGGCCCGAGTGTGTAAAACGGGGCGCCCTTGCAGAGTTCCTGCTGGCGCTCCACGTTTTCCCGGACGAGGTGGAAGGGCACATGCCCGGGGCCCTCCACCATGACTTGCACGTCGAAGTCCCAGGCCCGCTGCGTGAGCTCGGCCAGGGTGTCCAGTTCGGCGAACTGTGCCGCGTCGTTGGCATCCGCCGTCGCGCCCGGCCGCAGCCCGTCGCCCAGGGAGAATGCGACGTCGTAGCGTGCGAAGATCTCGCACAGCTCATCGAAGTGGGTGTACAGGAAGTTCTCCCGGTGGTGCGCCAGGCACCAGCCGGCCATGATGGAACCGCCGCGGGACACGATGCCGGTGACCCGGTTGGCCGTCAGGGGCACATACCGCAGCAGCACGCCGGCGTGGATGGTCATGTAGTCCACGCCCTGCTCGCACTGTTCGATCACGGTGTCCCGGAAGATCTCCCAGGTCAGGGCGTTCGCCTCACCGTTGACCTTCTCCAGCGCCTGGTAGATCGGGACCGTTCCGATGGGGACGGGGGAGTTGCGGATGATCCACTCGCGCGTGGTGTGGATGTCGTCCCCGGTGGAGAGGTCCATGACGGTGTCCGCGCCCCACTGCGTGGCCCACTGGAGTTTGTCGACCTCCTCGGCGATGGAGCTGGTCACGGCGGAGTTGCCGATATTGGCGTTGATTTTCACCAGGAACGCCTTGCCGATGATCATCGGCTCGGATTCGGGGTGGTTGACGTTGTTGGGAATGATCGCGCGGCCCGCGGCCACCTCGCTGCGCACCAGCTCCACATCGCAGTTCTCGCGCAGCGCGACGAACCGCATTTCCTGGGTGATGACACCGTCCCGGGCGTAGCGCATCTGCGTGACGGTCCTGCCCTCGACGGCCCGGCGTGGCACCGGCCGGCCGCCCCGCCACTCGGCCGACGCAGCACCGCGGCGCACCGCCGATTTGCCGTCGTCGAGCAGCTCCCGTTCGCGGCCGGCGTAGGGTTCGGTGTCCGCCCTGTCCTCAATCCAGGGGGTGCGGAACGGCTCCAGCCCGCGGACCGGATCGCTGCCCGGGCCGGCAGTGCGGTACACCCGGAACGGCGGGTTCCGGACGCCGCCCGGGGAGGGTTCCAGGGCGATCTCGGTCACCGGCACGCGGATGCCGTGCTCCGGACCCGTGCTGAAGGCCAGCGAGTGGGACTTCAGCGACTGCGTGGTGGCTGCGGACTGAATTTGGACAGGGCTGTGCTGTGTCACTTGGGTGTTCACGGAAAAGCTCACTTCCTTCGCCGGCATTACCCGGACAGGTTCAACGGTCGCAGGCTGCGTCAGCCCGATCTCAGCCCCTGCAGGGGCACCCGTGTGGTCGTAGACGAAACTACCACGCACCTCCGGCCGGCCCTCGAGTGTGACGGAGTGCGGTGGGCCGCGGTGTTAGCGTGGCATTGTGACTCTGCCCAGGGCCGTGCCCCGCATCCGGATGGCGACGCCGGAAGACCTCCCGGCGCTGCCGGTTCTCGAGGCCTCAGCAGACCGCATCCTCGAAGCGGAGCTGGGGAACCAGACGCTCCCGGCTCCGGAGTTGACAACGCCGGTTGAGCCGCTCTTCATACTTGTCGCCGGCAACCCGCCCGTAGGGTTTGCCCGCGTTGACGAGGTCGGCGGCCAGGCCCATCTGGAACAGCTCTCCGTGCATCCGGACTCCGCCGGGCGGGGGATAGGACGGTCCCTGGTGGAGGCGGCCCTTGATGCGGCCCGGAGCCGTGGCTATTTATCGATGACGCTTTGCACCTTCGCAGGCGTCCCGTTCAATGCGCCGTTTTATGCGAGCTGCGGTTTCGAGGAACTCGCCCGGCCAGGACAGGCGTTGGGCGCCCTGCGGATCCACGAAGCGCAGCTGGGGCTGGACGGTCTTGGCCGGCGGATCGTCATGCGGATTAGGCTTTAGGTCATGACCGGCATCATCGAGTTCAGCGGCCCCATCCTCACCGCGGCGGACCAGAAACGCCGCGGGCTCTGGTCGGTGGGCGGCCTGCTAACCTTCCGCCGTCCGGCCGCCGCGCCTGACCTCGTGCTCGACGGCTGGGTCATGCCCGGCCTCGTGGACGCACACTGCCACATCGGCCTCGGCCCGGGCGGGGACGTTACCGAGGACACCGCGGAATCCCAGGCCCTGGCGGACCGCGACGCCGGGACACTCCTGGTCCGCGACGCCGGCGCCGTCCACAACACCCGCTGGCTCCAGCAGCGCGCGGACCTGCCCCGGATCATCCGCTCGGGCCGGCACCTCGCGAGGGCCCGGCGCTACCTGCCGGGCCTGGCCGTCGAGGTCGAGCCGGAGGATCTCGTCGAGGCCGTGCGGAAGCAAGCCCGCGCGGGCGACGGCTGGGTCAAGCTCGTGGGGGACTGGATCGACCGCGACGCCGGCGACCTCGCCGCCAGTTTTCCCGCCCGGACGGTCAAGGACGCCGTCCGTGCCGCCCACGATGAGGGGGCCCGCGTCACCGCACACTGCTTCGCCGAAGACACCCTGGATGACATGCTCGATGCCGGGATCGACTGCATCGAGCACGCCACCGGGCTGCTGCCGCGGCACCTGCCGCGCTTCCTCGAACAGGGTGTTCCCATCGTGCCCACCCTGATCAACATCGCCACGTTCCCGGACATCGCCGCCCGGGCGGCGGCCAAGTTCCCCCGCTACGCAGCCCACATGCGCTCGCTGTGGGAGCGCCGGGCGGAGCGGATCCTCGAAGCCCACGAGGCCGGGCTGGCGATCTATGCCGGTACCGACGCCGGCAGCGTGATCAGCCATGGCAGGATCGTGGACGAGATCCAGGCCCTGCACGCCGCCGGCCTTTCCGCCGCTGCCGCCCTCAACGCCGCGAGCTGGTCCGCGCGGACCTGGCTCGGCGCGGAGTCCATCGGTGAAGGGGCAAGCGCTGATGTCCTCGTCACGGCCGAAGATCCGCGGAGCAATCCGGCCACGCTCCGCCGGATCCGGCATATCGTGCTGCGTGGGCTGCCGGTAGACCGGGTGCCAGTCCATGTTTTGGAATAAATTGAAGCTTCAAGTAATTTATCTTTATGTAGAGTCGCCGAAGGCCGGTGGCTACAGAATCCACGGAGCATTGCCATGACCGCAGAAGCCAGCACCCAGGACCTCCTTCCTGCCGAACTCACCATGGGCACCGTGATGCTCAAGGTCGGCGACATGAAGCTCATGACCGACTACTACCAGCGCGCCCTCGGCCTGGAGACTGTGGCCGAACAGGACGGCGGGCTCTACCTTGGGCGCCAGCAGAAGCCGCTGGTGCATCTGGCGCCTGCCCCGGGCCTGAATCTACCTTCCCGCGGCGAGGCCGGGCTCTTCCACACCGCCCTCCTCTTCGAGGACCAGCACTCCCTGGCGGCCACCATCGCCACCGCGGCCCAGTACGAGCCCCAGTCCTTCACCGGCAGCGCGGACCACCTCGTCAGCGAGGCGTTCTACTTCAACGACCCCGAAGGCAACGGCATCGAGCTGTACTGGGACCGGCCGCGGGCGGCGTGGTCCTGGGAGGGCAAGAACGTCGTCATGGACAGTCTCGCCCTGCCGCCGCAGCGCTACCTGCAGCAATACCTGACCGAGGAGTCCGTGGCCGGCCAGCGCCAGGCCGCCGCCGGCGTCGGGCACGTCCACCTGCAGGTCGGCGACGTCCAGTCGGCGCATGAGTTCTATGTCGGCACGCTCGGCTTCGAAAAGACCGCGGGCTGGCACGGCCAGGCGCTGTTCGTCTCGGCCGGCGGCTACCACCACCACATGGCCATGAACGTATGGAACAGCCGCGGCGCGGGCCCGCGGCGCGACACGCTGGGCCTGGGCGAGGTCCTCATCGAGGTGCCCTCCGGCGACGACGTCGCGGCCCTGGCCGACCGGCTCAAGGTTGCCGGCGTCGAATCCCACCACACCGGCGCCGAGCTGCGCTTCGAGGATCCGTGGCGCAACCGGATCCGCGTCGCCGTGCGCTAGAAGTTCTCCCCAGGCAAGCTGGTCGCTGGACATGTCCAGCGCGCACAGCTCCCCCCGGACATGTCCACTCTTCGCCGGCGGGACCGCTGGGCATGTCCACTCTTCGCCAGCAGGACACTGGAACATGTCCATTGCTCGCAGCCGGGAATGGACATAGTGGCCATATGTCCAGTGCTCAGGGTCAGGGGAGGGCATGCCCAGCGGGCCTTGGTCGGGTTCCCCGGGCCAGCGAGGGACATGTCCACTCTTCGCCAGCAGGAGACTGGAACATGTCCATTGCTCGCAGCCGGGAATGGACATAGTTGCCACATGTCCAGTGCTCAGGGTCAGAGGATGGCATGTCCAGCGGGCGGGGCGGGGTCGTGCTGAAGCGGCTAGGCTGAAGCGACGCCGAAAACAGCGGTCTGCGGACCGCCGAACCCTAAGGACCAGCTGCATGGGATTCACCGAACTCTTTGTGTCCACCCACGAAGAAGCCCTCAAGCGCGCCGGCGCACTGGAAGGCGGCAGCCCGGCCGCCCCGGGCGCCGTCCGCATCCCGGAGATCAGCGATTTCGAGGTGGAGCGGCTGGGAGACCTCGCCGGCGTCGCCGTGCACGCCCCGGGCGCGGACTATGAACTGGCCATGGTCGACGTGGCCAGCGACTCGCTGCTTGGCGTCCCGGCGGCAATGGTCCGCACGCTGGCGGAACTGCTCAGCTATGAAACCGAAGGGGAGGGCGAGGTCCTGGAGGATGTCGCCGCCAACTGGGCGGCCGAGGAGGACATGCCCTTCGGCCCCGACGAGGCCCGGGACTACATCCGCCGGATCGCCGAGCTCGCCGCCGGCGTCGACCCCGCCACCAGGTCCGGCCTCTACGTCTGGACGTCCTGACCGGCCCTCGAGGCCGCTTCCAGGCCGCGCGCTGGTGCGCCGGGCACGTGTCAAGTCGAAATCCTGCCGGTGATCTGGCACAATGAACAGGTACTCGATCTGCGTGGCCCCTCTCTCCGCGTCTGGATCTTGTCCTTTAGAACCCCCAAGTACGGCCCGCCCCACGGGTGCAGAACGCCGGGCTCGACCCCGTTTCAGAAACAGGAGTGACCACAAAAGTGGCCGTAAAGATTCGCCTTAAGCGCTTCGGTAAGATGCGCGCACCGTACTACCGCATCGTCGTCATGGACTCACGCTCCAAGCGTGATGGCCGTGCTATCGAAGAGATCGGCAAGTACCACCCGACCGAAGAGCCCTCGTACATCGAGGTCGACACGGACCGTGCCCAGTACTGGCTCGGCGTCGGCGCACAGCCGTCCGAGCAGGTCGCCGCGATCCTGAAGATCACCGGTGACTGGCAGAAGTTCAAGGGTCTCCCGGGCCAGGAGGGAACCTTGAAGACCAAGGCTCCCAAGGCTGCCTTCGTTACCCCGGAAAAGGGTTCCGTGATCATCCCGGAAGCCATCACCAAGAAGGCCAAGAAGGACGAAGCTGCCGAGGCTCCCGCCGACGCCGCCGAAGCAGAGACCACCGAGGCTGAGTAAATTGCTGGCAGAAGCGCTCGAACACCTGGTCCGCGGGATTGTTGACAGCCCCGAGGACGTCAAGGTCAGTGCGAAGAACAGCCGCCGCGGGGAAACCCTCGAGGTGCGCGTTCATCAGGACGACCTCGGACGGGTGATCGGCCGGCAGGGCCGGACCGCACGCGCATTGCGCACTGTGGTTGCGGCGCTGGCGGACGGCGAGCCGGTCAGGGTCGACGTCGTCGACACCGACCGCCGCCGGTAACGCTTTCAGCACTACTTGTCTTGAGTCCGGCCCCTTCACCAGATAATGGTGGAGGGGCCGGACTGTTTTCCCGTAATTCCGCACCAGAGAATACAGAATCACCAACCCCGAACAGAGGAACAGATGCAGCTCCAGGTGGCACGAATCGGCAAGCCCCACGGCATCCGCGGCGAAGTGACCGTCCAGGTGCTCACCGACGCGCCCGGCGACCGTTTTGTCCCCGGCACCCAGTTCATCGTTGAACCCGCCTCGGCCGGGCCGCTGACGGTGTTCAGCGCCCGCTGGAACAAGGACATCCTGTTGCTGGCCTTCGATGAGATCGAGACCCGCAACGAGGCCGAGACCCTGCGCGGCGCCAAGCTGTTCATCGAAACCGAAGACATCGGCGCCGAGGACGACGACGAGGGCTGGTACGAGCACGAGCTCGTGGGCATGGAGGTCCGGGTGGGCAGCAACGTGGTCGGCAAAGTCTCAGGACTGCACACCCTGCCGGTCCAGGACCTGCTGGTGGTCACCACGGATGAGGGCAAGGAAGTCCTGATCCCGTTCGTCGAACAGATTGTGCCCGAGGTCAACGTGGGTGAAAAGTACGTCCTCGTCACCCCGCCGCCCGGACTGTTCGAAGTCAACACGGACGAGGCGCCCGAGGCCCAAAACCCCGAGGCCCCAAACCTCGAGGCCCAAAACCCCGCAGCCCAGGCTCCGAAAGCCCAGGGCACCGCGGCCCGGAACTCCGAAGAGCAGGGCATCGCGTAGATGAGAATCGACGTCGTCAGCATCTTTCCGGAGTACCTGGCCCCGCTGGAGCTGTCGCTGATCGGCAAGGCCCGCCAGGACGGCCTGCTGGACCTCAAGGTCCATGACCTGCGGGACTTCACCACCGACCGGCACCGCACGGTCGATGACACCCCCTACGGCGGCGGCGCCGGCATGGTCATGAAGCCCGAACCCTGGGCTCAGGCCCTCACCGCCGTGGCCGCCGGGCGGTCCGGGGACGCAAGGGACGCCGGCGCACCTGACGACGCCGGCACCCCCGGCACTCCAGAGCCTGCCGGCCCGGAAGATGCCGCCAAGCCTGTCCTGATCGTCCCGTCGCCGGCGGGGGAGCGCTTCACCCAGGCCACCGCCCACGAACTGGCCGAGGAGGACCAGCTGGTCTTCGCCTGCGGGCGCTATGAGGGCATCGATGAACGGGTCCTGGAATGGGCCGCGGAGCACTTCACGGTGCGCCCGATGAGCCTGGGGGACTACGTCCTCAACGGCGGCGAAGTCGCCGTGCTGGCCATGGTTGAGGCCATCGGCCGGCTGCTGCCCGGCGTCGTCGGCAACCCCGAGTCCCTCGTGGAGGAATCCCACTCCGACGGGCTGCTCGAGTACCCCGTCTATACCAAGCCCTCCAGCTGGCGGGACCGCGACGTCCCGGCCGTGCTGCTGAGCGGCAACCACGGAAAGATCGCCCAGTGGCGCCGTCATGAGCAGTACCGGCGTACCGCCGAACGCCGCCCCGACCTCCTCGCGGAGTTCGACGCCGGCAAGCTGCCGCGCGCGGACCGTACGGCCTTCTCCGACCTGGGGTACGACGTCGTCGACGGCCGCCTGCTGCGCCGTCCCGACGCCTAACCGCCGGGATTGGGCTAACCCGCACAAAATGTGGCAAAATTAGTCCTTGTGCCTGCTGGGTTGCGAACCTGCCACAGGGGGAGCGCTACCAACAGCCCGGCACCCCGGCCCCGTCTACTCCTGACAGGGCCGGATTGACAAACTTTCGGCGGAAATTTCCGGGCGGCGCATGCCACCGGCCCTGACCGCCGTAACCCAACGTGAGTGACCTGTGGCGTTCACCAGGAGTGGATCAATGCATATCCTCGATTCCGTAGATGCAGCCTCGCTGCGCACCGATGTTCCCGAGTTCCGCGCGGGTGACACCATCAAGGTTCACGTGAACATCATCGAAGGCAAGAACTCCCGCGTCCAGGTCTTCCAGGGCTTCGTCCTTGGCCGCCAGGGCGATGGCGTCCGCGAGACCTTCACCGTCCGCAAGGTCTCCTTCGGGGTCGGCGTAGAGCGTACCTTCCCGGTGCACTCCCCGATCATCGACAAGGTCGAGCTCGTCTCCAAGGGTGACGTGCGCCGCGCCAAGCTTTACTACATGCGCAACCTGCGTGGTAAGGCCGCGAAGATCAAGGAAAAGCGCGACTTCCAGACCGCCAAGTAAGCCTTTTTCGTCTTCCACGACAGGCTTCCACCGCGGATCCACGGACCGTATCCGGTGCGTCAGCTAGTGCGGCGCCGGAGCTATCCGCAACAGCGCACATTAGTTCACGACAGCGCCAGGGGATACGGAACATGGAACAGCCAAAACGCCAGCCCAGGAAACCGGGCTGGCGTTTTGCGTTGCTCGCCCTGGTGCTCGCCGTGGCCATCAGCGCCGTGGTCCGCTCCCTGTGGGTGGACATCTTCTTCATCCCGTCCGCCTCCATGGAGCCGCTCCTGCACACGGGGGACCGGATCGTCGTGGCGCGGACCGGCTTCCAAGCTAAGCCCTTGGGCCGGGGCGACGTCGTCGTCTTTGACGGCCGCGGTTCCTTTGCCCCGCTCAACAGCGGCAACGGCCCCGTGGTGGATGCCCTCGCCGAAGCCGGACGCTGGCTTGGCCTTGCGGGCAGCGACACAACGTATGTCAAGCGCGTCATCGGACTGCCCGGCGACCGTGTGGTCTGCTGCGACGCCGGCGGCCGGCTCACAGTCAACGGCCAGCAAGTTGCGGAACCGTATGTGTATCCGGGGGACACCCCGAGCGATGTGAAGTTCGCCGTCCAGGTGCCTGCCGGGCGGCTCTGGCTCATGGGGGACCACCGCTCGATGTCCGCCGACTCCCGGAGCCTCCTGGGCGCCCCTGGCGGGGGCATGGTGCCGCTGGAACGCGTCATTGGCAGGCCGGTACAGATCATCTGGCCGCTTGATAGATTTGCAGCAGTAGCGCGGCCCGAACCGGCTGCGACAACGACGACGACGAACGGACAGTAGATGCCCGAGACCGAACCGCGCACTCCTGATCCGCAGGGCCAGGACCGACCCCGGGTTACCGCCTCGGCGATTCCCGCGGATGAGCCGGCGGATCCACCGGCTGGTGCGCCGGCTCCTGCTCCGGCGTCGGCTCCTGCGTCGCAGGACGACAGCGCCGGTGCGCAGCGCGCTGATCGTATCCAGGCTGCCCGTATCGAGACTGCCCCGACCGCGGCTGGGCCGACCGCGCCTGAGCCGACCGGGAAGGAGCGGGCCGACGGCCCCGCCCACGCCGATCCGACCTCCCGCCGGGCCAGGAAGGCCAAGGCCCGCGAAGGGCGCAGCCCGCTCTTCCTGTGGCTCAAGGAGGTTGCCACCGTGGTCGTCGTGGCGATCGTGCTGTCCTTCCTGATCAAGACCTTCCTGTTCCGGGCCTTTTACATCCCGTCCGAATCCATGGTCAACACCCTCGATGTGAACGACCGCATCTTCGTGAACCTGCTCGTGCCCGAGCCCATGGCGCTCCAGCGCGGGGACGTGGTGGTGTTCCGGGACAGCCAGGGCTGGCTTGCCCCCGCAGCCGCGAAGACGAAGGGCCCGTTCACCTGGGTGCAGGACGGGCTGACGTTCGTCGGTCTGCTGCCGGACAACTCCGAACAGCACCTGGTCAAGCGCGTCATCGGGCTCCCCGGCGACCACGTGGTCTGTTGCGACGCCGGCGGACAGCTCACCGTCAACGGCGCGCCGCTGGACGAGAAATACATCAATGCCGCAGAGATTCCCCAGGTCCGCGACTTCGACGTCGTCGTGCCCGCGGGCAAGGTCTGGGTCATGGGCGACAACCGCAACCACTCCGCGGATTCCCGCGCCCACATGGACACCAACGGCGGCTTCGTCAACGAATCCGACATTGAAGGCAAGGCCGCCGTCATAGCATGGCCGCTGAACAGGATGTCAGCCCTGGACAACTACCCGGACGTCTTCCGCAGCGTGCCCGCCCCGTCCGGAAAGTAATCCGCCCGTCATGTCAGCAGCCCCCACCCTCGACTACGAACGCCGCTTCCGCAGCTCCGGCGCACGGCTCCTCGCGGGCATCGACGAGGTCGGCCGCGGTGCCCTGGCCGGTCCCGTCAGCGTGGGGATCGCCGTCGTGGACCTGCAGCAACAAAAGCTCCTGGCCGATGTCCGGGACAGCAAGCTCCTCAAGGTAGCGGACCGGGAGCGGCTGGTGCCGCTGGTCCGGGACTGGAGCGTCGCCTCCGCCGTCGGGCATGCGTCCGCGAACGAGATCGACGAACTCGGGATCATCGCGGCGCTCCGTCTTGCCGGGAACCGGGCCTGGTTTGCCGTGCTCGCCGCCGGAATCAGGCCCGAGGTTGTCCTGCTGGACGGCAGCCACAACTGGCTCTCGCCGGATCTGCAGCCCTCATTGTTTGACGATGCCCCCGCCGAACCCGGCTGCGATGCCCCGGTGCACACACTGGTCAAAGCCGACATGCAGTGCCTCAGCGTCGCCGCGGCCAGCATCATCGCCAAGGTCGAGCGCGATGCGATGATGTGCGGGCTGCACACCCAGTACCCGGCCTACGGCTGGGACGTGAACAAGGGCTACGGCACCGCAGCGCACAAGGAGGCGCTGCGGACCTCCGGTCCCACGCCGTACCACCGGGTCAGCTGGCAGCTGCTCTAGCTGCTCTGGCCGCTCGGGCGCGACGGCCGGTGGCGCGCGGCCGGCGCCGGATGGTGCAAGATGGAACCATGAGTGCCGAGGACCTTGAAAACTATGAGACCGACATGGAGCTACAGCTCTACCGCGAATACCGCGACGTCGTCGGGCTGTTCAGCTATGTGGTCGAGACCGAGCGGCGTTTCTATCTTGCCAACCATGTTGACCTGCAGGCCCGCAGCGCCGACGGCGAGGTCTACTTCGACCTGACCCTGCAGGACGCCTGGGTGTGGGATGTCTACCGCTCCGCCCGGTTCGTCAAGAGCGTCCGAGTCATCACGTTCAAGGACGTCAACGTCGAGGAACTGCCCCGCAGCGAGGAACTCGCCCTGCCCAAGGTCGAGGACCTGGGCAACTGACCTTCGTTTCCTAGCCCCTGAGTGGCGCAGGGTTTCCGTTGCGGTCCACGGCAATGCCCTGCTGCCGCAGCAGGTCCAGCACACTCTCCGGATACGAACCGCAGCCATCCGGGTTCGCGGATCCCCGCTCGGCGGCGTGGTCGGACGCTGTGTCGCCGATGCCGATGGTTGCGACGGCCGCCTTCCATCCGCCGAGCCCCTCGATCTGCTTGGGGACCCACACGTTGGCCGCACCGTTGACGTAGTCCCACACTTTGGGGTGGACCCCCGGGCCGAGGTAGATGCCGCCTCCCGCCGCCCGGGTGACGAGTGTGGGCAGTGGCAGGACCCCCATCAATTGCGCGGCCTGATACTCGGACATGTTCCACGGGGGTTCGTCGAAGTAGTACCAGCTCGCCGCGCAGATGCCGTACAGCTTCGGGCCGAACTGCGCGTAGTTCAGATACAGCTCCATGATCCTTTGCGGGGTCAGGGTGAGGCTGAACTCGGTCGCAAGCCCGGCCTCCAGCCCCTTCCTCAGGGCATTCGCATCAGGCCACAGGAAGATGTTCTTGACCAGCTGCTGCGGGACCGTGGAACCGCTTGGGTCATCCTTGCCCTGCAGGTAGGCGACGGCCCTGTCCCGGAACTCATCGACGGAGAACGCGCCAACACGCGTTCCCAGCTGTTGGTCCTCGTGGGCGACGGCCGCGGCGATGACATAGCGGCTGATGTGGTTCAGGGACACGTACTGGTAGGCGATCGGGCCGCCGGTCTGCAGCATGTAGGCAGTGCGCGGGGGAGCGAACCAGATGAAGGAGACGGCGGCCAGCTCCGTGATGACCACCATGGCGAGGGCGAACTTGAAGATCCTGGCGAGCAGCCGCCGGATCCGGTGCGTACGTCTTCCCGCCGGAGCCGCCGGCTCAGGCTCCGGGGCGGGGCCGGGCTCTGACCGCACTGGCGCGGGCCCGGATCCTGGCGCAAGCCGCGCTGGTGCGGGCCCGGATCCTGGCTCGGGCCGCGGTGCGGTCTCGGTCTCAGGACGCGCTGGTGGGGGCCAGCTGGGGCCCGCCTGCCCGCCGGGCGGACCTGGTTCTGTAAGCTGCTGCGTTCCCAGCGGCTGGGCCGCTCGATATTCCATACGCCGATCCTTCGGCCGATCCTCAGGAGAGACTACGGACGCCCCGCGGAATTCGAGGGGGTTGGGAAAAGCCTAGGTGGGCCGTGCGGGCATTGGCTACGTTTCGTTGCCTGACAATCGCATCAACACGTCCTGTCAATGCCGCCACGGATTTGATCGCCGGAAGTGGCCGCCCGGGATCCGCCCAGATCCGGGGCCGTCGGCAGGCGTCGCGGCGAAGTGTCCCAACGTTGGTAGATGTGCACTCATGGGTTATCTCCACTGTTGAGAAATTCGGTTACCTGCTGCGCGATCTCGTCGGTGATTCCCGTCTGCCAGGCGGTCTTGAACAGGGGCTGATCGGCATAGAAGTCTGAGTCATCGTCGACGATTGCATACCGCGCAACTTCCGGATGCCGGTCCAGCCACATCTTCACTTCCTCGCCACGAAAACCTGTGTCCGCTGTCGGAGTAACGTCAAAGGTCTTGCAAACGTGTCTGTCGACTTCTTCACGGCCGCCGGGGATATGCCGCCATGTGGACGTTAGAACAACGGCTGCGTCCGTGTCGAAGATGATCTTGCAGACCTTGGACGCCAGGAAAGGATCGATGCCCATGAAGCCGCGAAAGCTCTGTCTCGTACCAACGCGGTTGACGACACCGTCAATGTCGAGGAAAAGTACCTTCATTCCTTGTTCCTCCTGCAGTTCTTTCGTTCTGCCTTGATTATGCGATCAGCAGTGCTGAGCGGGCTGCGGATACTCTTCTCATCACGCATGTGCTCTTGCAGCCCGGCGACGTTTTCCACATAGCCGAGGTGGGCCCTGTCGTCGTAAGTGGCGGCGCTTCACGCTGGAGGCATGAGAGCTAAGGATGTGCTGGGCCGGCGCGGGGAGGACCTCGCTGCGGATTTCCTGCAGGCCCACGGCATGAGGATCGTGGAGCGGAACTGGCGCTGCCCGGAGGGTGAGATCGACATTGTCGCGCTCGACGGCGACGCGCTGGTCATCGCCGAGGTGAAAACCCGGAAATCCCTGGCCTTCGGGCATCCGTTTGAGGCTGTCGGCGCGGACAAGCTGGCCAGGCTCCACCGGCTGGCAGCGGCGTGGTGCCGTGCCCAGGGGCTGTGGATGCCGCTGTGCCGCGTGGACGTGATCGCGGTGCTCGACGACGGCATCGGTGAGCCCGCCCTCGAGCACCTCAAAGGGGTGGGGTAGATGGCCCTGGGCCGGACCTATTCTGTCGCCCTCGTGGGCCTCAACGGCTACATCGTGGAGGTCGAAGCCGACATTGGCCAGACCCTGCCGGCGTTCGTGATCCTGGGCCTGCCGGACGCCTCACTGAACGAGGCCAAGGAACGGATCCGCTCGGCGGCGCAGAATTCGGGGATCCCGCTGAGCCGCCGGAAGATCACGGCCAACCTCATTCCGGCATCCCTGCCCAAACGCGGTTCGGGCTTTGACCTCGCCATCGCGATGGCCGTGCTGCTGGCGGCGAACGACATCAGGCCCACGGGCCGCACGGTCTTCATCGCCGAGCTCGGCCTGGACGGCCGGTTGCGGCCAGTGCGCGGTATCCTTCCGGCCGTGATGGCCGCGGTCCGGGCCGGCTACCCGGAGGTCGTCGTGGCCCGGGCCAACGTGGCGGAGGCCGAACTGGTCCCCGGCGCGCAGGTCCGGGGCTACGCCACACTGGCCCGGCTCGCGTTCGACTGCGGCGCGGACCCGCAGGACCTCGCTCTCGACTTCGAACCCGAGACCGAGGACTCCGGCCACCCCGAACCCGGCACCGGTCCCGCCCTGGCGCCGGACATGTGCGATGTCTCCGGCCAGGCGGCGGCGCGGCGTGCATTGGAAGTGGCCGCCGCCGGTGCCCACCACCTGCTGCTGACCGGACCGCCGGGTGCCGGGAAGACCATGCTCGCGGAGCGGCTGCCCGGGCTGCTGCCGGATCTGGGCGACACCGAGGCCATGGAGGTGACCGCCATCCACTCGCTGTGTTCGCTGCCGTCGGGCTCCGTGCAGCTGCTGCGCCGCCCGCCCTACGAGAACCCGCACCACACCGCGACGGCGGTGGCCATCATCGGTGGCGGCTCCGGGCTGCCGCGGCCCGGGGCGGCGTCCCGCGCGCACCGCGGGGTGCTCTTCCTGGACGAGGCCCCGGAGTACGACCGCGGCGTCCTGGACGCCCTGCGGCAGCCGCTGGAAAGCGGAGAGCTGGTCATCCACCGCTCGGCCGGGTCCGCGGCCTATCCCGCGCGATTCCAGCTGGTCCTTGCAGCCAACCCCTGTCCCTGCGGCAAGGCAACGGGCAAAGGAGTGGACTGCATCTGCACGCCCATCATGCGCCGCCGGTACCAGGCCCGGATGTCAGGGCCGCTGCTGGACAGGGTCGACATCCAGCTCGAAGTCGAGCGGGTCTCGCTCGCCGGCTTCGGCCAACCTGCGGCCGAGGAAGGAACGGCCAGCATCGCGGAAAGGGTCCGGGCGGCCCGGACCCGCCAGCTGGACCGGTTGCTGCCATTCGGGATGGAAACCAACGCGCAGGTGCCGGGGCGGCTGCTGCGCGGGTCCCTGCGGCTCGATGCCCCCACCACCCGCATCCTGGACTACGCACTGGAGCGCGGAGTGCTGACCGCCCGCGGCTACGACCGCGTACTGCGCCTCGCATGGACCCTTGCGGACCTGTCCCCGCACGACGTCCCGGACGCAGACGACGTCGGGCAGGCGCTGGGCCTCCGGCAGGCCGCCGCGGTCTCACCCTGAGCCTGCCGGCACGAAGCCCACCCCAGCCGTGCGAAAGGAACCACCATGATTGATGACGAACGAATAGCCCGCGCCGCCCTGGCCCGCCTGTTCGAGCCGCAGGACGCGGCGGCCCTGGCCCTGGTCCAGGCAGTGGGGGCGCAGGACGCCCTGCGGATTGCCAGCGGCGCGCTGGCCGCCGGTCCCGGGCTCGAACAGGAGATCACTGGAATCCTGGCGGACAGCGGGTGCGGCAGCGGCTGGTCCGGGCTCAGCGAGGCACTGAAGCGTTGGGCCCCGCGCGTGCCCGACCTCGCCCCGGAGCGGGACCTGGCCACCATACACCGGCTCGGCGGACGCCTCATCATTTCCACGGATGACTTGTGGCCGCGGCAGCTGGAGGACCTCGGACTGCAGGAGCCCCTGTGCCTGTGGTGGCGCGGCGTGGAACAGGAGCTGCCCCCGGCGGCCCGGTCCGTTGCCCTCGTGGGCTCCCGGGACAGCACCAGCTACGGGGCATCGGTGACGGGCGACCTCGCCTACTCGCTGGCCCAGCGCGGCTTCACGATCGTCTCCGGCGGGGCCTACGGGATTGATGCCCACGCCCACAGGGCGGCCCTGGCCGGAAGCGCGGGCGGCGTGCCCACCATTGCCGTCATGGCCGGGGGAGTGGACCGCTTCTACCCCGCCGGCAATGAGGACCTTCTGCGGACCGTGGCGAACCGCGGCGCGGTCCTGGCCGAGGTGCCGCCCGGGTCCGCTCCCACCCGCTACCGGTTCCTGCAGCGGAACCGGCTCATTGCGGCGTTGGCCTCCGTCACGGTCGTGGTCGAGGCCCGGTGGCGCTCCGGCGCCCTCAACACGGCCCACCATGCCGAGAGCCTGGGCAGGGCCGTGGGCGCCGTGCCCGGATCCATCCACAGCGCCAACTCCGCCGGCTGCCACCGGCTTCTCCGTGAAGGCGGCGCGGTATGCGTCACGGATGCCGGGGAGATCGCCGAGCTCGCCTCCCCGAGCGGCGAGGCGATGCCCCCGGACAAGGCAGGCCGGTCCGAGGCCCACGATGGCCTGACCCTGGAGGACCTGATCCTGCTCGATGCCCTGCCGCTGCGGACCACCACCTCGGTTGAGAAGTTGGCCGCGGTGGCCGGGCTGAGCCCGGACTCGGTCCGCGCGGGTCTTGGCCGGCTCGGGCTGCTGGGGCTGGCCGAATCCCGGCACGGCGGCTGGAAACGCTCCGGGAAGGCGGACTGAGATGGGTTGCTTCACCGGGAAGAAGCGGCTCGCCGACCGGCTCCTTGAATGCCGGGGGAATACTGCCAGAGTAAGAGGGTGTCTACACAGGATCCCCCCGCTGCCCCGCCCGCCGCGCCCGACGGCGGTATCCGGCTCGCCGCCGCACGCTTCGGCCGCTACCTGGAAGCGGAGCGGGGCCGGTCCGCCCATACCGTGCGGGCCTATCTCTCCGATGTCGAAAGCCTGCTCGCGCACGCCGCAACCGAGGGCGTCCACGACCTTGCCGGGCTGGAGCTCGGGACCCTGCGGCGCTGGCTTGGTGCCCAGAGCGAGTCCGGGAAGTCCCGCGCCACCCTGGCCCGCCGCGCCGCCACCGCCAGGGCCTTCACCGCCTGGGCTGTCCGTGAGGAGCTGATCGAAGCCGACCCCGCCCTGCGGCTCAAGGCGCCAAAGCGGGAGAAGTCCCTGCCCGGCGTCTTGCACCAGCAACAGGTCCGGCGGCTCGTGGACGACGCCGAATCCGCCTCGGCCGAGGGGGAACCGCTGGCCTTGCGTACCCGTGCCATGGTGGAGCTGCTCTACGCCACCGGTGTCCGGGTTGGCGAGCTGGCCGGCATGGACGTCGACGACCTCGACCCGGACCGCAGGACCCTCCGGGTGCTTGGCAAGGGCAACAAGGAACGCACGGTGCCCTATGGGCTGCCGGCGGCGCTCGCCGTCGACGACTGGCTCCGCCGCGGCCGGCCGGCCCTCGCTACCGGGACCAGCGGCCCGGCGCTCTTCCTGGGCGCGCGCGGCGGAAGAGTGGACCAGCGCCAGATCCGCAGCGTGGTCAAGGAGATGCTGGAACGGCTGGGAGACACCGCCGCCACCGGGCCGCACGCCCTGCGGCACTCCGCAGCGACCCACCTGCTCGACGGCGGGGCGGATCTGCGCGCCGTGCAGGAAATCCTGGGGCACAGCAGCCTTGCCACCACCCAGATCTACACCCACGTGTCCGTCGAGAGGCTCCGGCAGAGCTACCAGCAGGCACACCCCCGGGCCTAAGGATTACCGGTCCGGCGCGTCCGGCCGGCCGGAAAAGGCACACAATTCGGCCCGGATTCCTGCCCCGGATTCGGCCCGCATACCTGCCCGGCGCCAAGCGGACCAGGGTCCACCTGCAGGACTACCGAACCATGCACGGCGCGCCGGAAAAGACGCGCCGAATCGCACTGGCGTAATTAGGAGGGGTAGGGCAGAATAAAACTCACGCCCGGGAAGTTTCAAGTTGAACTTGAAGCTGGAATGCACCACGTCCCAGCTTTGAACCCGGCTGTATATTAGTAGTCTGGCAGGGACCGCCGGCATAAATTCGGATCCGCGCAACAGACAGACATCCAGGCACAGGTCGTTGGGGAAGACGTACCTACAGCTATGGAGGATGGAATGTCTGTTGCACTGACCCGAGGTGTGTTGTTCGTTCACTCGGCCCCGACTGCCTTGTGCCCCCACGTCGAGTGGGCCATAGGGTCTGTCGTGGACAAGCGGACGGACTTGGAGTGGACCGCTCAGCCTGCCGCGCCCGGAATGTTCCGGGCCGAGCTGTCGTGGACCGGAACGCCGGGCACGGGGGCTCAATTGGCGTCCGCTCTGCGAGGCTGGGCGCACCTGCGCTATGAAGTCACTGAGGAGCCGAGCCAGGGAGTCGACGGCGGCCGCTGGTCGCACACCCCGGAGCTCGGGATCTTCCACGCCACCACTGACGTCCACGGCAACATCATGGTGTCCGAGGACCGCATCCGTTACGCCTACGAATCCGGCGCCGGCGACCCCTCGGCCGTCTACCACGAGCTCTCGCTCGCCCTGGGCGAGGCCTGGGACGAGGAACTAGAGCCGTTCCGGCACGCCGCCGAAGGCGCCCCCGTGCGCTGGCTCCACCAGGTCGGCTAGGGCCTCACCGGGCGCACCACCGCAGCAATTCCATAGCTAGGCGCCAAAAAGGCAGATGGCGGCAATGTTCACGAAGAACATTGCCGCCATCTGCCGTCCCGGCGTGCTGCGGGCGTGCTGCTGGTCGTGCAGCTAGACGCTGCGTACCGCGATCACGGCGTTGTGGCCGCCGAAGCCGAACGAGTTGCTTAGCGCGGCGATGCTGCCGGCCGGCAGGTCGCGGGCGGTCGTGACGACGTCGAGCGGGATTTCCGGATCCTGGTTCTCGAGGTTGATGGTCACCGGCGCCTTGCGGTCGTAGATGGCCATGACGGTCAGCACGGCCTCCACGGCACCGGAGGCGCCGAGCAGGTGCCCCATCTGGGACTTGGTGGCCGAGACCGCTACGGAGTCCACGTGCTTGCCCAGGGCGGCCTTGAGGGCCGCGTACTCGGGCTTGTCGCCGACCGGGGTGGAGGTGGCGTGCGCGTTGACGTGGACGATGTCTTCGGGCTGGATGCGGCCATCGAACATCGCAGCCTTCAGCGCGCGGGTGGCGCCCAGGCCCTGGGGGTCCGGGGCGGTGATGTGGTAGGCGTCGGCGGTGACCGAGGTGCCCGCCAGTTCGGCGTAGATCCGGGCGCCGCGGGCCAGGGCGTGTTCCTCGGCCTCGAGCACCAGGGCGCCGGCGCCCTCGCCCATGACGAAGCCGTCGCGGTCACGGTCGTAGGGGCGTGAGGCGTGCTCGGGATCGTCGTTGCGGCGTGAGAGGGCCTGCATGGAGGCAAAGGCGGCGATCGGCATCGGGTGAATGGCGGCTTCGGCGCCGCCGCACACGACGACGTCGGCCTTGCCGGCGCGGATGAGGTCCAGGCCCACGTGGACGGCCTCGGTGCCGGACGCGCAGGCGGAAACGGGGGTGTGGGCGCCGGCGCGGGCACCCAGGTCCAGGCTTACCGCGGCGGCCGGGCCGTTGGGCATCAGCATGGGCACGGTCATGGGCAGGACGCGGCGGGGACCCTTTTCGCGCAGGGTGTCCCAGGCATCCAGGAGGGTCCAGACGCCGCCGATGCCGGTCGCGAAGGCCACCGCCAGGCGGTCGTGGTCGATTTCGGTGATGCCGGAGTCGGCCCACGCCTCACGGGATGCGACCACGGCGAACTGGGTGGACGGGTCCATGCGCTTGGCCTCGACCCGGGTCAGGACGTCCAGGGCAGGGGTGGAGGCGCGTGCAGCGAAGTGGACGGGCAGCTCGTACTTGGCCACCCAGTCGTCCTCGAGCGTGTGCGCGCCGGAGACGCCCTTGAGCGCGTTCTTCCACATCGTGGGGACATCGCCGCCGATGGGTGTGGTGGCACCCAGACCGGTAATGACTACTTTGCGTGCCATGGGATCACTCTCTGTCGGTGCGCCTGCCGTATCCGGAACCGCGAACGGGATGGCCGGGGCCTGCGAGGGGAAAACTTTCGGGTGGTGCATTTCGTGGTGCTGCTGGTGGTCCGGTCCGGGCGCTGCTGCAGCGCCCGGACCGGACACCGGGTCCGCCGATACCGGCGGAAGCCAGACTAGGCCTGGGCGTTGGCGATGAAGCTGACGGCGTCGCCGACGGTCTTGAGGTTCTTGACCTCTTCGTCCGGGATGCGGACGCCGAACTTCTCTTCGGCGTTGACCACGATCGTCATCATCGAGATGGAGTCGATGTCCAGATCCTCGGTGAAGGACTTGTCCATTTCGACAGCCTCCGTGGCCAGGCCGGTCTCTTCGTTGACGATTTCAGCCAGGCCGGCCAGGATTTCTTCGTTGCTAGCCATTGATGGCTCCTTTTCTGGTTGTTGCCCTCGGCTGCCGGTGGAATGCCGGCAGCCTAAGGGCGGAAATGATTCAAACCGAGGGTTCGGCTTGGTGCGGGAATGCTTGCGAGCACAGCATGCGGGGCGGGCCCTGAAAGTGAAGGACATGCGGTGCAAGGGTGAAACGGGTGGAACGTATTTAGTTCGGAAAAGCGGTGGCTGCCTAAGGAAGCACGACCACCTGGGCGCCGAAGACCAGACCGGCTCCGAAGCCGATCTGCAGCGCCAGCCCGCCGCTGAGCTCGGGGTTTTCCTCAAGCAGGCGGTGGGTGGCCAGGGGGATGGACGCCGCCGACGTATTTCCGGCGTCGGCGATGTCGCGGGCGATCTTGACAGTCTCGGGCAGCTGCAGCTTCTTGGCCATCTCGTCGATGATGCGCATGTTGGCCTGGTGCGGGATGAACGCGGCGAGGTCCTCGGACCGGATGCCGGCTGCGTCCAGGGCCTGCTGGGCCACCTTGGCCATCTCCCACACGGCCCAGCGGAAGACAGTCTGGCCGTCCTGGCGCAGGGTCGGCCACAGGGAAGCGTCGGTCACGGCCGCTTCCTCATCGCTGACGGCGGCGCCGTGCTTGCCGGTCAGGGCGAGCTCGCGGATGTCCAGCATGGAGTGGGTCATGCCGATGGCATCCCACTTGCTGCCGTCCGAACCCCACACCGAGGGGCCGATGCCGGGCGTGTCAGAGGGGCCGATCACGACTGCGCCCGCGCCGTCGCCAAGCAGGAAGGAGATGGTCCGTTCCGTGTTGTCGATGACGTCGGAGAGCTTCTCGGCACCGACCACCAGGACGTAGGAGGCCGCGCCGGAACGCACCAGGGCGTCGCCCTGGGCGATGCCGTAGCAGTAGCCGGCGCATGCCGCGGAGATGTCGAAGGCCGGGGCCGGCGTCGCGCCGAGGCGGTCGGCGAGGCTCGCTGCGGCGGACGGGGTCGCATACGGGTGGGTGACCGTGGAAACGATCACGGCGCCGAGCTGGGAGGCCTCGATGCCGGCCTTCTGCAGTGCTTCACGTGCGGCGCCCTCAGCCATGTCAATCACGCTGACATCGGCGGGCGCGCGGTGCCGGGTGATGATGCCCGTGCGCTGGCGGATCCACTCATCCGAGGAGTCGATCCACTGGCACACGTCCTCGTTGGTCACGATCACGCTGGGCCGGTAAGCCCCGATACCCATGATGCGGGTGTTGGCCTGCACCGGTGCCTGCTTCAGAGTGGGAACGCTCATGCCCCTCCCTCCAGTTCTGCAAATAGGGCCAGGGCCGCGGAAAGATCGTCCGGGGTCTTGACGGTGACTGTCTTGACGCCGGGCATGCCGCGCTTGGCCAGGCCCGCCAGTGTTCCGGCGGGAGCCAGCTCGATCACGCCGGTCACCCCGCGCTGCACCATCGTCTCCATGCACTGGTCCCAGCGGACCGGCCGGGAGACCTGGGCGATCAGGCTGTCGACGGCGGCGGCGCCGTCGGTGACTTCCGCGCCGTCGAAGTTGGACAGCAACGGCACCTGCGGGTCCTTCGGGTGCAGCGACGGACGCAGGGCCTGCAGGGACGCGCCCGCGGGGGCCATGTGCGAGGTGTGGAACGCGCCCGCGACCTTCAGCGGAATAACCCGGGCCTTGGCCGGCGGGTTCTCCGCCAGGGCCTTCAGCTGCTCCAGGGTGCCTGCGGCGACGGTCTGGCCGGCCCCGTTGACGTTGGCGGCCGTGGCCCCGGCGGCAGCAATGGCTGCCAGGACCTCCGCGGGGTCGCCGCCCACGACGGCACTCATGCCGGTCGGGGTGGCGGCGGCAGCGGCTGCCATGCTGTTGGCGCGTTCGCGGACAAACGTCATGGCTTCGGATTCCGACAGGACACCGGCGAGGGAAGCCGCGGTGATTTCGCCGACGGAGTGGCCGGCAAGGATGACGGGAAGCGTGCCGAGTTCGACGTCGAACAGCGACTTCGCCGTCACCAGGCCCGCAGCAACGATCAGCGGCTGCGCGACTGCGGTGTCCTTGATGGTCTCCTCATCGGAGGTGGTGCCGTGGGCGGTGAGGTCGATGCCTGCTATTTCGCTGAGGGAGGCCAGGAGGCCTGCGACGGGTGGCAGTTCCAGCCAAGGGGCCAGAAAACCAGGGGTCTGGGAGCCCTGTCCAGGGCAAACGATTGCAAGCACGTAACCAGCTTTCCAAATTACCGCGTGAACATTCGTGTTTTCATGCACCAAGCTCACTGGGTCAGTTTGTAGGAAGTCTACAACGGTTCAGGAGCCGTTGCGGGGAGGTTGCCGCTCCGTGGGGGCCTTCGGCGGGGCAGAAAGCCGGCCCACGACGAGGGCGGTCTGGAGCACGAACGCCTCCCGCGGCAGCAGCGGATCCCAGCCGGTGACGTCGCAGACGCGCTTGAGCCGGTAGCGCACTGTGTTGGCATGGACGAAGAGTTCCCGGGCCGTGGCCTCGAGTGAATGGCCCAGTTCGAGGTACGTGCCGAGGGTCTCCACCAGCCCGTTGGAGGCGGCCAGAAGCGGGCGGTAGATGTTCTTGACCAGCGAGCGGCGGGCGGCGTCGTCGCCGGAGATCACCCGCTCCGGGAGCAGGTCATCGGCCGCCACCGGGCGCGGCGCGGAAGGCCACGCGCGGGCCGCGGTGAGGCCGGCAAAGGCGGACTGGGCGGAGCCGCTGGCCTCGAGGAGGGACCCGGCCTCCGGGCCGTAGACCACCGGGCCGGGGGCAAAGAGTTCGCTGAGTTTCAGGTACGCGGTCTCCCGGTCGTGGACCCCGCCCAGGATCAGGATGAGGCGGTCGCCCTGGATCCCCACAAGGGCGTCCTCGGCGAAGCGCCCCGCCGTGCGCCGCAGCTCGCTGACGTAGCTGGCGCTTGGTTCGGACGGGGAATTTCCGACCATGACCGTGAAGCGCTCCTGTGCTTTCCAGCCCAGGGCCGCGATCCTGGACCGCAGCGCGTCGGTGTTTTCGCCACGGAGGATGGCATCGACAATCAGGGCTTCCAGCCGGGTATCCCAGGAGCCGCGGGATTCCGCGGCGCGGGCATAGACGTCGGCGGCCGCGAACGCGACCTCCCGCGAGTAGCGCAGCACGGCCTCCCGGAGGGCCCCCTGGTCCGCTTCCGGGGCGATCACCGGGACCTGGTCCTCGACGACTTCCACCACGATCCGGATCAGCTGGAGCGCCTTCTGCAGGCTTATGGAGCGGGTCAGTTCGGTGGGCGCGGTGCCGAAGACGTCGGAGAGGATCCACGACGGCGAACTTGGCCGTTCGTACCAGGTGACGAAAGCCGCGATGCCGTTCTGGGCCACCATGCCCAGGGCGGAACGTTCATCCGAGTTCAGCCGGCCGTACCACGGCAAGGACTTCTCCAACTGGCGCAGCGTCGTCGTCGACAGCTGGCCCACGCTGGCCCGGAGCTTCTTGAGGGTTTCGGCTTTCTCCGGAGTCATCGCCCTCGAGCTCGGCTTGCGTTTTTCGGGAGTGGTGATCGGCTCTGCCATGCATTGAGCATACGGGGCGGGCCGCCCAAGCTCCATTTGTGCGAAGGCTACAACTGTCCTTGTCCTGCATCACAGCGGCCCGCGGGAGTCCAGAGCGCCCCCGGAGGGAGGCCCGAGGGAGGCCGGAGGGAGGCGGGGCGGTTAAGCGCCCGACGGCGGCCCCCACCTTTCGGTGGGAGCCGCCGTCGAACGTTCGCTCTTGCGCTGAGGCGCGGTTAGGAGTCGCCGCCTGCGTTGCCGGTGGTGCCGGCGTTCACGTTGTGCAGGCGGTACTTCTCGATGGCCTGGGCAGGTGCCTGGGCATCCACTTCGCCCCGGCGGGCCAGCATCTGAAGGGAACGGACCACAACCGAGTGGATGTCGTTCTTGAAGAAGCGGCGTGCCGCGGCGCGGGTGTCCGAGAAGCCGAAGCCGTCCGCGCCGAGCGAGGCAAACTCGTTCGGCAGGAACTGGCGGATCTGGTCCGGCACGGCCTTCATGTAGTCGGTGACCGCCACGATGGGGCCGGTGGCGCCGGCGAGCTGCTGGGTCACGAACGGGACGCGGGCGGGCTGGCCGGGGTTGAGGAAGGAGTCTTCCTCGGCGGCCATGGCGTCGCGGCGCAGTTCGGTCCAGGAGGTCACGGACCAGACATCCGCCGAGACGCCCCAGTCCTCGGCGAGGACCCGCTGGGCTTCGAGGGCCCAGGGAACCGACACACCCGAGGCAAGGATCTGCGTGCGCGGGCCGTCAATCTTGGCCGGCGCCAGCAGGTAGATGCCCTTGATGATGCCCTCGACATCGAGTTCCGCCGGTGCGGGCGGCTGCACGATCGGCTC
>NZ_JBFTKI010000016.1:0-101908 GCF_056395875.1 Arthrobacter sp. 05T45
CACCGCCGGAACACCATTAACGGTCGAGGACCCCCACCACAAGGTGGGGGTCCTCCCGCATTTAACCCCCCTCTCCGGCAGGGCCGGGACCCCGGCCCCGGAGCCCGGGCCCACGGCCAGCTGCCCCCAAACCGGTCCGGTACACGGCCTGCCATAACAGCGGCCCCAGGGCCCGCTACGAGCGCCCCACATCCCCGGGCAGCCGGCAGGGCATCCAAGGCCGGTGCCGGCGTCGACCCGCCAAGGCATCCCCTCACTGCCCGCCAGGATGCTTCTAAATTCGTCAAGCCGGGTTCTGATAGCGCAGCCAGCGCAGCGAAAGGACAAACCAGCTCCTTAAGTTCCTGGCGTTGTGCAAGTATGAGTCCACTGACCTTGGGGGGTGTCCGGTGATGATCACAGGCAAGTTCAAGTACGCCGCTACGACCACAATGCTGGGGCTGATCTGCGTCCTAACAGCCTGTGGCATGGAGGCGCAGCAGTCCTCGAATGCCCAGTCTTCGCAGTCCCCGCAGCATACGGAATTCGGCTCTATCGAGGAAGCCCGCCGAGCCGTTGCCGATGTCATTGGCTGCGAGGAAGCGCCCAAAACGGCCCCCATCATCAATCCGGAGCTGGCCGGTTACACGGCCGAATACGCCGTCTGTTCAAAACGTGTCCAGGTCGAGTGGTTCAAGACCGAAGAGGCCCGAAATGCTGAGCAGCAGCTGTATGCGGACAGCACCCAGCCTTTAGCCATCGTGGAGGGTAAAAACTGGATGGTCGTGGACATGTCCGAGGCACTTCAGGAGTCTCCGAGCGGTAAGGACCTAAAGGGCCTGGCGCAAGAGCTCGGCGGCCAGTTCAAATCCTTGAATGGTGCCAAGCAGTCTTAGAACACCAAGAGTTAGGCCTCATCAGTACGTGGGAGATTCCCCTCGGAGGCAATACCATGGGTGAGCCACGCCCAAGCCAGGCCACAGCACCAGACTGCCAGCCACTCACAGAGCAGCCGGGTAAAGACTTACAGACCGTGGGACGGGTCAGCAGCGGGCAGCGCCCGGGGTGGCTACCTGGCGGCTCAAAGTACGGCGGCGGGGACCGCGGCGGAACTCGGTGAAACGGCGCCGACGAGGGGGCTTCCGCTCTCGGCGCAATTTGAGGGCGATCGGCGCCCGATTCCAGTGATTTTCCCCAAGAAAGGCCGAAAACACGCGGAATTTGCCACCTCTGAGGCGCCAAGCTGGTAAGTTTTCGAACAGTGGTTTGTACGCATGCCGTGTGCAGGCTCCAAAAATCGTGACCGTCCAGGAGGACATAAATGGCTAAGAACCGTAGTGAACTTGTTGCAGAGGTAGCAGGCAAGGCCGGCACCAGCCAGGCAGCAGTCAACTCCGTGCTCGACGCACTGTTCGAGGTCTTCGAGACCTCCGTCGCCGCGGGCGAGAAGATCACCATCCCGGGCTGGCTCGCCGTAGAGCGCACCGACCGTGCAGCTCGCACCGGCCGCAACCCGCAGACCGGCGAGACCATCCAGATTGCCGCTGGCCACAGCGTCAAGCTGACCGCCGGCTCCAAGCTGAAGGCTGCAGTCGCCAAGAAGAAGTAGTCTTCTTCGCAGGCTTGAAAGGAGCGGCAACCCTCGGGTTGCCGCTCCTTTTGCGTCCCCGGCCAGTCCCCGGCCAGTCCCTAATCGGTCTTAGCCCGGCCGGGCGGCTTTCCCGACCAATCCGCAGTCCTTTGAGGGCCCGGGCCGGCCTGGCGGATCCCCAGAGGCCCAGCCGCCGGGGCCGATTCGCTGAGCTAGGCGGCGTAGCGGACAATGGAGGTGTGCCTTCCGCAGTAAATCCCACGCCCACAACCGCAGCGCCCGTTCCCCCCGGGGACGCACGCGGCCCTGGCTCCGGTCCCGCCGGGATTGCCCGGCCTTGGCTGATCGCAGGCCTTGGCGCGTTGTTTATTGGCCTGGTAGCGGCACTTATCTTCTCCGGCGCAGCAGCCGCCCGCGAGGTCTCAGATCCCGGGGCCCTGGTGCGCTGGGGGCTTCCGGTGAGCAAAGCAATCCACAACGTCGCTGTCGCCACCGTGATCGGCGGCCTGATCTTCGCCGTCGGCATCCTGCCGCGAAACAGGAACGGCTCCCGGTCCAAGGAGCAGGACGCCCCGGAACATCCGGCCTTCACCCGGGCGCTGGCCGTGGCAGCGGCCGCCGGCGCCGTGTGGACGCTGTCCGCGATCACCGTGCTGGTCCTGGGCTACGCGGACATTGCGGGGCAGGGCATCTCCGGGGATCCGGAATTCACCCGCTCCCTCGTGTACTTCATGACGGACATCGAAACCGGACGCGCGTGGCTGGCTGTCGTAATCATCGCCGCCGTCGTTACCACCGCCCTGTTCGGAGTGCGCTCCCGCGGCGGCCTGGCACTGACACTGGTCCTCTCGCTGATCGGTCTGGTTCCCGCTGCCCTGATCGGACACTCCTCCAGCTCCAGCGACCACGAGGGCGCCATCAATTCGCTCGGCCTGCACTTGGTCGGCGTATCGGCCTGGGTGGGCGGCATCATCATGCTCGCGGTCCTCTCCGGGGTCCTGGAGGGCACGGGCGCCGGCGGACGCACCTCGGGGGCAGCTTCGGGGACTGCAGACATTACCGAGCCAACCCTGCGCCGGTTCTCATCCCTGGCCGGCTTTGCCTTCGCGCTGGTCTTCGCCTCAGGCGTGATCAACGCCAGCATCCGCCTCACCACATGGGCAGACCTCTTCGGCTCGGCCTACGGGCAACTGATCCTGGCCAAGACGGCAGCGGTCCTGGTGTTGGGCGGCATCGGGCTCATGCACCGCCGCTGGGTCATCCCGCAGCTGGGCAACCGCGCCATGGGCAGGTCCGCGCGCCGGGTGCTGTGGCAGTTGGTGATCGTGGAGCTGATCATCATGGGAGCGACGTCCGGGATCGCCGTCGCGCTGGGGCGTTCCGCCCCGCCGCAGCCCACCACTTTCGCCCCCGACGCTTCGCCGGCCTTCATCCTCTCGGGCTACGAGCTGCCGCCGGAACTGACCCCGGACCGATGGCTCACTGAGTGGCGGCTCGACTGGCTCTGGATCGCCGTCGTCGTATTTGGCCTGGTGTCCTACCTCCTCGGCGTACGAAGGGTGCTGAAGCGGGGCGACTCGTGGCCCTGGTTCCGGACGGTCAACTGGGTGATCGGACTCATGGTCCTCACCTACGTGACCTCGGGGCCGCCGTCGGTCTATGGCAGGGTGCTGTTTTCGGCGCACATGATGGACCACATGGCCCTGACCATGGTGGCCCCCATATTCCTGGTCCTCGGCGCCCCCGTGACGCTGGCACTGCGGGCGCTGACCCCCCGGCGCGACAGCTCCCGCGGCCCGCGCGAGTGGCTCATGATCTTCATCCACTCCAAGTTCTCGCAACTGGTGACCCACCCGCTGTTCGCGGCCGCCAACTTCGCCGGCTCGATCGTGCTTTTCTACTACTCGGACGCGTTCGGCTACGCGATGCGGGACCACGTGGGCCACGAACTCATGAACCTGCACTTCGCCCTCACCGGCTACATCTTCGTGCTCACCATGATCGGCACCGATCCTTTGCCGCACCGCGCACCGTACCCCATGCGGCTGCTGCTCCTGTTGGCCACCATGGGCTTCCACGCGTTCTTCGGCGTCGCCATCATGGGCGGCACCGGACTGCTGGCCGCCGACTACTTCGGCAACCTGGGGCGGACCTGGGGCCCCGCGGCCCTGCTGGACCAGCAGATGGGCGGTGCCGTGGCGTGGGGGATCGGCGAAGTGCCAACCCTGCTGGTAGCGATCGGAGTCGCCGTGATGTGGTCCCGCTCCGACGCGCGCGAGTCCAAACGCACCGACCGGGCGGCGGACAGGAATAACGACGCCGATCTCACCGCTTACAACGATATGTTTGCCAAGCTGGCCGAGCGCGACGCCAGGCTTGCCGAACGCAATTCAAAGCTGGAAGGACGCTCATGACCGAAACCGTACGCACCCACCTCCGGGTCCGGGCCTCCGAACTGGTGGGCCGCAACTGGCTTAACACCGGTGGCAAGTCCCTGGACCTTGAATCCCTGCGCGGCAAGATCGTGCTGCTGGACTTCTGGACGTTCTGCTGCATCAACTGCCTGCACGTCCTGGACGAACTCCGCCCGCTCGAGCAGCAGTACTCGGATGTCCTCGTGACGGTCGGCGTGCATTCGCCCAAGTTCGAGCACGAGGCCGATCCCGTGGCGCTGGCGGCCGCCGTCGAACGCTATGAGATCCGCCACCCTGTCCTCGACGACCCCGAGCTGGACACCTGGAAGGCCTATACGGCCCGGGCCTGGCCGACCCTGGTGGTCATCGATCCCGAGGGCTACATCGTGGCGCACCTCTCCGGCGAGGGCCACGCGGACGGCCTCGCCGTGCTGATCCCCGAGCTGATCGCCGAACACGAAGCCAGGGGCACCCTGCACCGGGGCGACGGCCCCTATGTGGCGCCGGAACCGACGTCGGGCACGCTGCGCTTCCCGGGCAAGGCCCTGTTCCTGCCCGCCGGCCGCGGCGTCGGAGGCGCCGGCGACGGCTCGTGGCTGGTGACCGACACCGGCCACCACCGGCTCGTGGAACTCTCTACCGACTTTCAGACCGTGCTGGCCACGTACGGCTCCGGCGAAAAGGGCCACGCCGACGGCAACGCCGCCACCGCCCGGTTCAACGAACCGCAGGGCCTGGTGCTGCTGCCCGATGATGTCGCCGCTGACGCCGGTTACGACGTCGTCATTGCCGACTCCGTGAATCACCGGCTCCGCGGGCTGTCCCTCACGGACGGCACCGTCCGGACGCTGGCCGGCAACGGCGTACAGCGGCTGCTGGAAACCGGCCCGGCCCGCGTGGACGAGGAAGGCGCCGCCTACGGTACCCGGCTCGAGGCGGACCCGCTCGCGGTGTCCCTGAGCTCGCCGTGGGACGTCGTCTGGTCCACCAAGCTCAACGCCGTGGTGGTCGCGATGGCGGGAGTGCACCAGATCTTCAGCTTCGACCCGACCTCCGGCGCCGTAAAGATCATCGCCGGCAACGGCCTCGAAGGGCTCCTGGACGGCCCGGCCGCTGAAGCCTGGTTCGCCCAGTCCTCCGGCCTCGCCGAAGACGCGGACGGCAACATCTGGGTGGCTGACTCCGAGACCTCCGCCCTGCGCAAACTCGTGATTGACGACGCGGGCAGCATCACCGTCGAATCGGCGGTGGGCAAAGGCCTGTTCGACTTCGGCTTCCGCGACGGCCCCGCCGCGGAGGCGCGGCTGCAGCACCCGCTCGGCGTCACGGTGCTCCCTGACGGTTCGGTGGCCATCGCGGACACGTACAACGGCGCAGTCCGCCGCTACGACCCCGCAACGGGCACGGTCTCCACGCTGGCCCGCGGACTGTCCGAGCCCTCGGACGTGATTGTGGACCACACCCAGGTCGCCGGATCCGAGCCGTTGCTGGTGGTGGTCGAGGCCAACAAGCACCAGCTCGTGTACGTGCCCATCCCGAAGGAAGCCCAGCAGGTGGACGAGGGTGCGGCGCAGACCCACCGGCCCAAGAGCCCCGTGGCGCCTGGGCCGCTCGAACTGGCGGTCCGCTTCACGGCGCCCACCGGTCAGAAGCTGGACGACCGCTGGGGCGATCCCACCCAGTTGAAGATCTCGTCCACACCCCCCGAACTGCTGGTCTCCGGCGGCGGGACGTCCGTGGGGCTCCTGCGCACCCTGGAGCTTTCCTCCGACGTCCCCGAGGGCGTCCTGCACATCACCGCCCGCGCGGCCGCGTGTGACGGGCCCGAAGACGCCGACGGCGAGATCCCGGACCATGCGGCCTGCCACCTCTACCAGCAGGACTGGGGAATCCCCGTGCTCCTGCAGGCCGACGGAGACACCGAGCTGGTCCTGGACCTGCGCGGAATGGACTGAGCCGCTGCGCCAAGGCTGAGCCGAAGGCTGCTGTCCGTGACCCTGAATCACGGACAGCAGCCTTTTGGCTTTCTTCGGGCCTCCGGCCGCGGAGCCCCGGCGGGTACTAGTAGTCCAGCTGCGGCGTGAGCTTGACGGTGTCGCCGTCGATGTCCAGACGGGTCGTGAAGCTGAAATCGTGGACGGAGTCGATGTCGGACACGGCGCCCGAGAACAGATCCTGTTGGCGGGCCTTGATCCGGGCCTTGCCGTCGAGGGGCGCCACCACCCAGCGGCCGCCGAACGGCTCGATGCTGACGCTCGGGTAGTCCGTGATGCTCCAGTCGATGGTCCCGTCCATCACGCGGTTGTTGGTGGCGTGGTAGAACGGGCAGTTGGGCTGCAGCTTCTGCTGCTTGTCGGCCTCGTCCGCGCAGGAGTCCAGGAACTCCTTGACCTTGCCGCTCACGGCCTCCTTCAGGGCGCCCGTGGCCTCGGTCAGCAGGTTCAGCGGGGCCGGAGGCGCGTCCGCGGCCGACACGGTGGCGCGGGTGGCCGGGGCGGAGAAATACTGGCCGTTCAGGGTCGCCTCGTACTCGCCCGGGTAGAAGACTGCGAAGGAGTTGCGGCCGTTGGGCATGTTCACCGGCACGCCGTTGAGGGTGGCCTCGCTGGAGTTGACCACGGTGACGTCCAGGACGGGCAGCTCAGAGGGGACGAAAGACCATTTGTGGAAGAACAGCCACTCGGTGCCGGAGCGCTCCAACAGGAACTCGGTCCGCAACTTGTTGCCGTCGACTGTGTACTCCATGGGCACCATGACCTGATTGGCACCGCGCTCTTCCGCGGCGCCAAGCTTGACGTCGGAGACGCGTGCCGCCGCGGTTTGTAGGGCCGTGCCGTCGAGCATCGCCGGGTTGCTTTGTGGCACGGAGGCGCGCAACAGGCCCAGCGCCTTTTCGCCATCGCCCTTTTGCAGGGCACTCAAATATTCGCGGACTGGCTGCTGGGGCCCGGCAATGGAGTCGTTCACCAGGTTGATCGACACGATGGCCCCGGCGACGGCAAGCATCAGTCCCAGCAGCCACACTGCTGCGATTTTGACCAACGCCTGACTCATCTGCACCATTCTTACGTTACCTGTACCCCACAGGAATCCCGGTGTCACAGTCCGCATCTGTGACGCGGAGCATGGCTGAAGGCCCCCCGGCCCACGGGCAGGGAACGTTCGGTTGGATGCCGCCGCGGTGATCCCTAGCGGCGGCGGCGTTTGGAGGAAGTGCCGAAGACGCCGCGGAGCAGTTCCCTGCCAAGCTGGGTCCCCAGCGAGCGGGCCATGCTCTGAAGGCCACCGCCCAGGGCCCCTGCGAGTTCGCCGCCAATGCCCCCGCCACCGCCGGCCGGCGGCTGCGCCGGCCGGGGGGCACGCCGCTCGGCCACATTGTCATCGTCGGGCATCCTGGGCGCCGGCGCGGGGCGGCTGCTGGGGCGGCCAAGGATTTCCTCCTCGATCCGCCGGGCTTCGGCGTCGATGGCGCGGGGGTCCAAACCGCCGCCCTGGGCGGATTCCTGGCTGCCGCCGTCCCGGGCGCCGCCGTGGTGTGCGGTCCCGGCCGCCGGCCCGGTGGGGGCAGCGCCTGTGCGGTCACCGCCTTCGGCGGCGATCTTCTCGTACGCCGAGATGTTGTCGACGGCCGTGCCGTACTTGGGCAGCAGGGCGGAAGCGGCGACGGTGCTGGAGATCAGCTCGTCGGTGCTGGGACCCATCACGGACTCCGGGGCGCGGAGCCGGGTCAGCGCCACCGGGGTCGGCGCGCCCTTCTCATTCAGGACTGTGATGACGGCCTCGCCGATGCCGGCGGTAGTGAGGGTCTCCTCGAGGTCGTAGTCGCTGGTCGGGAAGGTGGAGACGGTGGCCCTGAGGGCCTTGGCGTCCTCCGGGGTATAGGCGCGGAGGGCGTGCTGCACGCGGTTTGCCAGCTGGCCGAGGACGTCGGCGGGGACGTCCTTGGGGGTCTGCGTCACGAAGAAAATTCCGACACCTTTGGACCTGATGAGCCGGACGGTGGTGGTGATCGCATCCAGGAAGGCTTTCGAGGCGCCGTTGAACAGCAAGTGGGCCTCATCGAGGAAGAAGACGAGCTTGGGCTTGTCGAGGTCCCCGGCCTCGGGCAGGTCCTCGAAGAGGTCGGCCAGCAGCCACATGAGGAACGTTGAGAAGAGCATGGGCTTGGTCTGCAGCGTCGGAAGCTCCAGGCAGCTCACCACACCGCGGCCGTCCGGCGCGGTACGCAGCAGTTCGGCGGTGTCGAACTCGGGTTCGCCGAAGAACTTCTCCATACCCTGCGCCTCGAGCGTGATCAGTTCGCGCAGGATCACGCCGGCGGTTGCCTTGGAGAGGCCGCCGAGTTCCTCAAGTTCGTCCTTGCCCTCGGCCGAGGTCAGGAATTGGATCACGGCCCGCAGGTCCTTGAGGTCGATCAGCTCCAGGTCTTTCTTGTCCGCGAAATGGAAGACGAGCTGCAGGCTGGATTCCTGGGTCTCGTTCAGGTCCATGATGCGGGAGAGCAGGATGGGGCCGAAGGAGGTGATGGTGGCGCGGACCGGTATGCCCTTGCCGTCGCCGCCGAGGGCCAGGAACTCCACCGGAAAAGTCTTGCCGGACCAGGCCTGGCTGATGCTCTCCGTGCGGGCCAGGAGTTTTTCGGTGCCCGTGGCGGCGGTGGCCAGGCCCGAGAGGTCGCCCTTGATGTCGGCCAGGAACACGGGCACACCGGCGGTGGAAAGCTGTTCGGCCATCATGTGCAGTGTGACGGTCTTGCCCGTGCCTGTCGCCCCGGCCACGAGGCCGTGCCTGTTCATCATCGCGAGCGGCAGCCGGACGGAGGCTTCCTTGTGGAGTTCGCCGTCGACGATCGCCGCGCCGAGTTCGATCGTCGGGCCGTCCAAAGTGTAGCCCTGGACGATCGTGGCGACTTTGTCTGCAGTGGATTTGATGGCCATGCGGTTAGCTTAGCCGGGTCCGGGGTTCCCGGACCCGGCTAGGAGTGGCTTATTCGGCGAGGGCCTTGAGGACCTCCTTGGCCACGTCCTCGCTGGACTGCGGGTTCTGCCCGGTGATGAGGTTTCCGTCCCGCACAACATGAGACGTCCAGGCCGCGCCGTTCTCCACTACCGCGCCCTTCTCCTTCAGGACGTCCTCCACGAACCACGGTGTATTGGGTCCCGTGCCGCCACCCAGCTCCTCCTCATTGGTGAAGACGGTGAGGCGGCGTCCGGCGAAGGTGAACGCGCCGTCGTCGTCCGTGGCGCTCAACAGCCCGGCCGGGCCGTGGCAGAAGGGGGCAATGATCTTGCCGGCCGTGTTGACGGCCGTCAGCAGGCGGCC
Source organism: Arthrobacter sp. 05T45 (assembly GCF_056395875.1). Classification (NCBI taxonomy): domain Bacteria; kingdom Bacillati; phylum Actinomycetota; class Actinomycetes; order Micrococcales; family Micrococcaceae; genus Arthrobacter; species Arthrobacter sp. 05T45. The sequence goes on from NZ_JBFTKI010000016.1 coordinate 9,307, forward strand.
AAGGTCGGCATCCTGGTACAGGTCGGCCATGGGCCCGTGGCCGCCCGGCATCACGACGGCGTCGTAGGCGGAGGCGTCGACGTCGGCCAGCACCAGCGGGTTGGACAGTTCGGCGTCGAGGGAATCGATGTAGCGGCGGAAGCTATCCGCACGGTCCTGCCCACCGGCGGACCCGGCCGCGAGGCTCACCTCATCCACCGTCGGCTTCTTGCCGCCCGGGGTGGCGATGTGCACGGTGTGGCCCGCGTCGAGAAGGGTCCGGTGGGAGACGACGAGCTCCTCGGCCCAGTACCCGGTGGGGTGTTCGCTGCCGTCGCGCATCGTCAGGGAATCTGCTGCCGAGACAACCATCAGAATATTTTTAGCCATGGTGCTGCTCCTGTTCTGCCGGCAGGGCCGGCGGACGGTGGATAAGGTGAAATATGGGAAGCGGCGCGGTTCAGCGGGTCGCTTCGAGTTCCGCATACGTGGCGTCGTCGAGGACGACGCCGGCGGCGGCCAGGTTCTCTTCAAGATGCTTGACGGAGCCGGTGCCGGGGATCGGCATCATGACGGGGGACCGGCGCAGAAGCCAGGCCAGCGCCACCTGGGAAGTCGTGGCGCCCAGCCGCTTCGCCGCCTCGTCGAGCGGTCCGCCCGGCCGGGCCAGCTCGCCAGCGGAGATCGGCGCCCACGGAATGAAGCCGATGCCGTTCTCCTCGGCGTACTCGAGGACGTCCTCGGAGCTGCGGTCGGTGAGGTTGTAGCGGTTCTGCACCGTGGAGACGGTGAAGTACTTCCCGGCTTCCTCCAGGTCCTCGACGCTGACCTGGGAGAGGCCGAGTGCCTTGACCTTGCCTTCCTTTTGCAGATCGCGAAGCACGGTGAACTGCTCGTCGCGGTCCACCTTGGGGTCGACCCGGTGCAGCTGCAGGAGGTCGAGGGAGTCGACCTTGAGTTTGCGCAGGCTCAGTTCCGTCTGCTGGCGCAGGTATTCGGGCCGGCCGACCGGAACCCAGACGTTGGGGCCGGTGCGGGTGAACCCCACCTTGGTGGCGACCTTGAGGCCGTCCCGGTAGGGATGCAGCGCCTCGGCGAGGATTTCCTCGCTGATGTTGGGGCCGTAAGAGTCTGCGGTGTCAATGAAGTCGACGCCGAGCTCCACGGCGCGGCGCACGACGGCGACCGCGGCGGCGCGGTCTGCCGGCTCGCCCCAGACGCCGTCGCCGACGATCCGCATGGCGCCAAAGCCCAGCCGGTGGACGGTTCCCAGATCCTTGAGGGCGATCGTGGCGGATTTTTCCGGATGCTGTGAATTGTCGTGGCTCATAGGAGAGTGAACATCGTCAGTCTGCTGACTATTCCAAGGCTCCCTAACGGGGCGTCCCCGCCCGTCGATGCGGGGGCGCCTGCAGGCGTGCGTTCCGGGCATTCCGGCGGCAAAACCTGCGCCGTGGCGGAATTACGCCACCGATTAGCGTTTCTGCGATTTTGCCTTAGACTGTGGCATGCCCAACTCGTTCCCGCGCATCGTGCTGGCCTTTGCCGTGACCCTCGGCCTTGTAATGCTGGGCGGAAGCCCCGCTTCGGCCGCTACGACCAGTACCTCGGGACCCGGAATCGATGTGTCTTGGCCGCAATGCGGGAAGACCCTCCCAAAGCAGCCGACCTTCGCGATCGTCGGCGTCAACCATGGCCTGGCCAACAACACGAACCCGTGCCTGGCAAGCCAGCTGGCCTGGGCCAAGACCGCAAAGTCCCCGGCAACGACGGCGCAGCCGAGGGTGGCGCTGTACGTCAACACGGCCAACCCCGCCCGGCAGGGGTCCTGGTGGCCCACGTTGAACACCTACAACGGGGTGAAGGTCACAAACCCCTACGGCAACTGCGCCTTGGGGTCGCTCAAAGCCTGCTCCTATATGTATGGGTGGGCCAAGGCGTCCGACGACGCCAAGCGCCGCGGGGTCAGCAACCCGCAGTCCTACCTCTGGTGGCTGGATGTGGAAACGGAAAACACCTGGCAGACAGACAAAGCCGCCAACGTCGCCGTCCTGGAAGGCATGGCCGCCTACTTCAAGAAGATCGGCGCCCGCGTGGGCCTCTACTCCACCGCCTACCAGTGGGGGGAGATCGCCGGAACCGTGAAGTTCGCCAGCCCGCTGGCAGGTCTGCCGAGCTGGCTCGCTGGAGCGGGATCGGCGGCCGGGGCCAAGGCGAACTGCGCCCGCCCCGGACTCACCCCGAACAGCCGTGTCTCGATGACGCAGTACATCTCCGGAGGCCTTGACTACAACTACTCGTGCCCCTGAGCCGCCTGCAGAAATATCCCGGGGGCCCCCGTCGTTGACCCCAGTGTGCCCGCGCCGGAAACCCGGTGCCACCCAGGACCGCAGTCCAAACTCCGGCCCGCACACTGCTCCGCTACGAAAGGCCGGCTTTTCCGTGACTGTTCCGCTTTCCATTCTTGATCTCGCTACCATCGGCCCGGGCCAGACGGCGGCGGAAAGCTTCGCCGGCAGCGTGGCCATGGCGCAGCTCGCCGAGGACCGGGGTTACCGGCGGATTTGGTACGCCGAGCACCACAACATGTCCGCGATCGCCTCGTCCGCCACGAGTGTGCTGATCGCCCACGTCGCGGCCCACACCTCCAGCATCCGGCTCGGCGCCGGCGGCGTGATGCTGCCCAACCACTCGCCGCTGACCATCGCCGAACAGTTCGGCACGCTTGAGACCCTGCACCCGGGCAGGATCGACCTCGGCCTGGGCCGGGCGCCGGGCAGCGACCAGAACACCATGCGCGCCCTGCGCCGCGATCCGATGTCGGCAGACAGCTTCCCGCAGGACGTCCTGGAGCTGCAGGGCTACCTGAGCGGCCCCACCCGCATCCAGGGCGTGGAGGCCACCCCGGGCAAGGGCACCAACGTGCCGCTGTACATCCTGGGGTCCTCCCTGTTCGGCGCCAGGCTGGCCGCCCAGCTGGGCCTGCCCTATGCGTTCGCCTCGCACTTCGCGCCCAACGCGCTGCAGGATGCGGTGGCGGTCTACCGCCGCGAATTCCGGCCCTCCGCGCAGCTCGAGGCCCCGCACGTGATCGCCGGAGTCAATGTCATTGCCGCCGATTCCGCCGCTGAGGCGCAGGCGATGTTCCAGGCCACCAAGCGGGCCAGGGTTTCCTTGTTCTTCGGCAATGGCCGTGTGTTCAGCGACGACGAGGCGGATATGATCCTGGACTCGCCCCAGGGCCAGCAGATGGCGCAGATGATGAAGTACTCCGCGGTGGGCACCCCCGAGGCCGTCCTGGCGTACCTCGAGGAGTTCACGGCGCACGCCGACGCCGACGAACTGATCGTGGCGCACCAGAGCACCGGGACCGAACCCCGGCTCCGTTCTGTGGAACTTCTGGCCGACGCCGCCCGCCTCGTGCGGGCATAACGACCTGGGGCCTTCCGGGCTACAGTTCCCGGCGGGCGCCCTCGGACGCGGTGACGGGGAAGATGTGCGGGGCCGCGTATCCGGCCCGGGCGAAGTCGCGGGCAACGCCCGCGGCCACCGTTGCGGCGCCGTCGTTGCGGACCAGAGCAATGGCTGCGCCACCGAAACCGCCGCCGGTCATGCGCGCGCCGATGGCGCCCAATCCCTGCGCGCTGGCCACGGCGAGGTCGAGCTCAGGGGTGGAGATCTCGAAGTCGTCGCGCATGGACTCGTGCGATTCGTTGAGGAACGGCCCGATCGCGGCGGGGCCGGAGGTCCGCAGTGCCGTCACGGTGTCGAGCACCCGCTGGTTTTCCGTGATGATGTGCCGGACCCGGCGGTAGGTCTGTCCGTCGAGCTGTGCCGCGGCGCGGGGAAGATCGTCCGGGCCCAGCGCCCGCAGGCTGCCGACGCCCAGGCGGCGGGCGCCGTCCTCGCAGGAACGGCGGCGGCTGGCGTAGCCGCCGTCGGCATGGGAATGGCTGGTGCGGGTGTCGATCACGAGCAGCCCCACCCCGGCACCGGCGAAGCCGAGGGCAACCGGCTCGGTCGACAGGTTCTGGCAATCGAGCAGGATGCCATGATCGGGCTCGCCAAGGAGCGAGGCCGACTGGTCCATGATGCCGGTGGGCGCGCCGACCACCCGATTCTCGGCCAGCTGGCCGATCCGTGCCAGTTCAGGCCTGCCCAGCCCCAAGTCCCAGAGATCGTTCAGGGCCAGGGCCACCGCGCATTCGATTGCGGCGGAGGAGGACAACCCGGCGCCGGCCGGGACATCCGAGGTCAGCGCCAGGTCCAGGCCGGACATCCGGGACGGGACGCCGGAACCGGCTGCTGAACCGGACGCGACGCCGGAACCGGCTGCTGAACCGGACGCGACGTCGGAACCGGCGCCGGCTGCTGCCGCCCGGGACATCGCCCAGGCCACGCCGAGGGGGTACGCGGCCCAGCCGGTGAGGCTATCCGGGTCCAGGCGGTCGAGGCTTACCTCTATGACGCCGGGGAAAGAGCTGCTGGTGACCCGGAGCAGACGGTCTGCGCGGACGCGGGCCGCCACCGTGGTGCGCTTGTCGATCGCGATCGGAAACGCGAAGCCCTCGTTGTAGTCCGTGTGCTCACCGATCAGGTTGACCCGCCCGGGCGCCGACCACAAGCCGTCCGGCGCGCCCCCAAACTCGCTGGAAAAGTACCCACTTTCCCGTTCAAGGACCTCGTTCATGGCTGGGCTGCTTCCTGTTCTGTTGCTGGGAGTTCTGTGCGGAATGGCTCGAGCCCTGGTGTACGCGGTGGCGGCGATGCTGCCTCCATGGCGTCCCGGAGCCGGGCGGCGGCCGTTTCCGGCGGGATGTCCGCGATGAATGCCCCCATCGCGGCTTCCGACCCTGCCAGGTACTTGAGCTTGTCCTCCTCCCGGCGGGGCGAGGTCAGCTGCAGCATGAGCCGGATGTCGTCCCGGTGGGCGTGGACGGGAGCCTGGTGCCACGCCGAAATGTACGGCGTGGGGCTGTCATAGAGGGCATCGACGCCACGCAGGAGCTGGCGGTACAGCAGGGAGAACTCATCGCGTTCCTCGTCGGTCGTGGCGGCGAGGTCCGGGACGTGCCGGTGCGGGAGGATATGCACTTCCAGCGGCCAGCGCGCGGCAAACGGGACAAACGCCGTCCAGTGCTCGCCCTGGAGCAGCACCCGCTCGGATTTCTGCTCGAAGCTGAGGATGTCCTCGAACAGCGCGCCGCCGTAACTTTCGATCGTGCGGACCAGCTGGGCCGTGCGCGGCGTGATGTACGGGTAGGCGTAGATCTGTCCGTGCGGGTGGTGCAGCGTCACGCCGATCGCTTCGCCGCGGTTCTCGAACGGAAAGACCTGTTCGACGCCGGGCAGCGCGGACAGCGCGGCCGTCCGGTCCGCCCAGGCTTCCACGACCGTGCGCATCCGGGACAGGGGCAGGCCCGCCAGGGAGCCGGTGTGTTCCGGGGAGAAGCACACCACTTCGCACCGGCCCACGGACTGCCGGCTGCGCCCCAGCCCCACCCGGGCGAGGTCATCCAGGCCTTCCGGCGCGGCGGCCCCCGCCAGGTCCGGCCCGAAGGAGGGGGACTTGTTTTCGAAGACGGCGACGTCGTAGAGGCTCGGAATCTCCGAGGGATTCTCCGGCGACGCCGGGGCCAGCGGGTCCAGGTGCGAGGGCGGCAGGACCACCCGGTTCTGCCGGGCTGCCGCGATCGAGATCCACTCCCCGGTCAGGGCGTCCTGGCGCATGGTGGCCGTGGGCGGCCGGACCGCCGGCGCGCGGAGATCCTCGCCCCGGTGCGGGGGCAGGGCGGTATCGGCATCATCGAAGTAGATGATGTCCCGGCCGTCGGAGAGCTTGTGGGAGCGTTTCGTAATCTGGCCCATGCTAGGGGTTCCTCACGGGGTGTGCGCTGTTTGCGGCTGGATAGGCGGCTGGATAGGCGGCCGGAGCGGCGGCGGTGGCGCGGCGGACTGCCAGGAGCAGCCCGTGTTCCGGGTTCAGGACCGGCATTGGGAGCCCGGATTCGGCCAGGAAGCGTCCCGAGGCCTCGACGCCGCCCGCAAGCCACGCCGGTGGCGCCGCCTGCAGGAACGCCCGCCGGTCCCCGGCCGCCGGGTAGACCGCTTCCACCCGGTACGCGGTGTCCGGGAGCAGCCCGGGCAGGCAGACCTTCCCCGGGACTTCGGCGAACGACGTCGCCACCGAGACCAGGGCGTAGAGGGCCTCGCCGCCGTCGTGGGACACGACCCCGTGCAGCCGGAGGGCGGGATCGGGCTCGTCGGCCCGCACCATGCGCCCGCTGTGCAGGAGCGGCCGGTACTGCTTGAACAGTGCGATGGCTCGGGCAAGCTCGGTCCGTTCGGCATCGTCGAGGCGCCGGACATCCCATTCGAGGCCGAAGTGGCCGAACATCGCGGTGATCGCCCGGAACGAGAGATCGTGCGTTCGCGCCGTGGTGTGGCTCGTGGTGGGGCCAATGTGCGATCCTACGAGCTCCGGCGGCACCACCACGCCGGTCCAGCGCTGGATGGTCTGCCGTTCCAGGGCATCGTTGCAGTCCGAGGCCCAGATCCGGTCGGTGCGCTCCAGGATGCCGAGATCCACGCGGGCCCCGCCGGAGGAGCAACTTTCAATCTCGACGCCGGGGTGGGCCTTGCGGAGCTCGTCCAGGAGCCGGTAGACGGCCTGAGTCTGGGCGTGCACGGACGGCCGGCCGGCGTGGCCCATCTCGGCCAGGTCCCGGTTCTGGTCCCATTTGAGGTAACTGATCCGGTATTCGCTCAACAGGGCATCGAGCCTGTCGAAGATGTATTGCCAGGCCGCCGGATTGACCAGGTCAAGGACCTGCTGGTGCCGCCATTGCATGGGCAGCCGGCCAGTCAGCCGGCCGGCCGGGCCGGCGATCCAGTCCGGGTGGGCGCGGGCCAGGTCCGAGTCTTCGTTGACCATTTCGGGTTCGACCCAGAGCCCGAATTCCATGCCGTGGCCGGTAACGGCGTCGATCAGCGGCGTCAGGCCCGCGGGCCACAGGCCCTCGTCGACGTACCAGTCGCCGAGGCCGGCGTGATCGTCGCGGCGGCCGCGGAACCAGCCGTCGTCGAGGACGAAGCGTTCCACGCCGAGCCCGGCGGCCGCTTCGGCGAGTTCGAGCAGCGGCTCGAGGCGGTGGTCGAAGTAGACCGCTTCCCAGACGTTGAGCACCACGGGACGGGCTTTGCCGGACCGCACGCCGGGGTGGTGCGGGCGCCCGCGGAACCAGCTGTAGAAGGCATCGCTGATGCCGTCCAGGCCCGCGGCGGAGTAGGCAGCGTACAGCCACGGGGTCTCGTAGCTGGCGTTCGCTTCCACGCTGATCTCGCCGGCGCCGAGCAGTTCCGAGGCGCCCAGGACGGTCCGGCCGTCCGCGGCGGCGTCAACGAAGCTCTCGTGGTTGCCGCTCCAGCCCAGATGCACGGCCCAGACCTGCCCGTGGCGGTTCCCGAATCCGGGGGTGCCGGCCGCGAGCAGGACCGAGGCGTCGTGGCCGGTCCGGCCGTGCCGGCCCGAGCGGACCCATGTGCCTTGGCGCAGCGGCAGGCGCTGGGGGTGGGACTCCCGGCACCAGCGGCCGGTCAGGTCCAGGATTTCTGAGGCGGCGCGGCCCACGGGCAGCACGGCGGCGAGTTCGTCGAGGCTGTACGGGCCGGCGCCGTCGTTGTCGAGCCGGTGCCGGAGCTGGAGCAGGCCGCCGTCGTTGATCCTGATCTCCGTGCGGACGCTGACACCGGCCTCGGGGTCGGCCTGGGTGATGACAGCCGAGCAGTCCGCCCCGCGGGACCGCTCGCCGCTGGACAGCTCAGCACTGGAACGTTCAACACTGACAACACGCAGACGGGCCGAGAACGCCTGGCCGTTCCGGTGGCCGCGGAGGCCGGGGCGCCCGCGCCAGCCGGAGGACGCCTGCGGGATCAGTCCCAGCGTCACCGGGACGTCGAGGGCCGAGTGCGGCACGGCCTGGCCCAACAGCGAAAGATCCGGCAGGGCCGGGCCGAGGTCGGCGCCGAAGTGCAACATGGCGGCCTCGCCCGTGCTGAAGTCGATCAGCAGGGACGTTCCGGAGCGGCGCAGGTACAACGGCTCCACCGGCGGGACGCCCACGGGGGAGCGGGTCTCGGCGGCAAGGGTGAGGTCCGGGTTGTTCACGGCAGCTCCAGGCGTAGTGGTTTGGGTGGGCGGGGGCCGAGCGGTCAGCCTGTGGCTGCTGCGGGGCTGGCTGCGCTGATGCTCCGGGCGTCGCCGGTATGGGCCAGGCGGAGCCGGCCGACGCGCTCGCCGAGGATGCGCCGGGCCTCGCTGCCCAGAAGGTCATCGCTGATGAGTTCGTCAGCGTCCTCCAGGCCGGCGATCGTGCTGATGCCGAGGGTGCCCCACTTGGTGTGGTCCGCCAGCACCACCACCCGCCGGGCCGCGGTGACGAAGGCCCGGTCGGTTTCGGCCTCGAGCACGTTGGGGGTGGTGAACCCTGCGTCGGCGTCGACACCGTGGACGCCGAGGAACAAGACGTCCAGGTGCAGCTGTTTGAGCGAGGAAGTGGCCAGCGGGCCGACGAGGGCGTCCGAGGGTGTGCGCTCGCCGCCGGTCAGGATCACGGTGGACGGAGAGGCGCTCTGGTGGAAGACGTCCGCGATCCGCACCGAGTTGGTGACCACCGTGATGCGCGGGCCGGCGGACAGCAGCTGGGCCAGCGCCCACGTGGTGGTGCCGGCGCTGAGCCCCACCGCCATGCCCTCGCGCACCTGCGCGGCCGCCTCCTGCGCAATCGCCATCTTCTCGTCCTTGAGCTGGGTCACCTTCAGCTCGAAGCCTGGCTCGTGGGTGCCGGCGCCGCCGGGCAACTTGGCCCCGCCGTGGATCTTCTCCACGGCGCCCGCCGCGTCCAGGGCCTCGATGTCCCGCCGCACGGTCATCAGCGAGACGCCGAGCATCTTGGCGAGGTCCGCGACACGGACGATCCGCTCACGCTGGACCTCCGCGAGGATGGCGGAATGGCGGGCTGCGGCTAGCATGTGGAGTCCTTACAGGTTTGAGTGGCTTGACTGGTTTGAGTGGCTGGCGGAGGTGCCGACCAATCGGGCGGCAGCCGAACGGACGACGGCGGCACCGCCGGCCGCGAGGCCGAGCCCGCCGTCGAGTTCGGCGCCGGTGAGCAGATCCACGCCTTCCAGCGGCAGCCGGACGTCGTGGGCGCCGTGGTTGATGCAGAACGTCCAATCCGTCCCGTCCTTGCTGCGCCGGACCACTTCGACGTCGGCCGGCAGGTCCGGGACGAGCGGCTGCACCCTGGCATCAGCGCAGACGACGGCGAGCAGTTCGCCCAGGCCCTCCGGCGCGAGTGACGTGGCGACATAGTAGGAGCGGCCGCTTCCGGCACGGTTACGGGTCACGGCGGGAGAACCGGCGGCCGGTCCCTCTTCCACGGCCGCGAGGACTTCGGCGGTGGTGGCATGCCCCAATTCGTTCCAGCAGCTACCCGCCCCGAAGCTGCTGAGCCGGATGCTTTCGCCGCCGCGCAGCGGGAAAAACTCTTCCATCTTCACGCCCAGCAGTCCGCTGAACGCGCCGGGGTAGCTGCCAAGCCTGATGTGGTCATTTTCGTCCACGATACCGGAGAAATAGGTCACCACGAGGTGGCCGCCGGAGCGCACGTACGCGTCCAGATTCGCGGCCCCGGCATCGCTCACGAGGTACTGCATCGGCGCGACGACGAGCCGGTAGCCGGATAGGTCATCGGTGCCCTGGCGGAAGTCGGTGGGGATGCCGGCGCGGTAGAAGGCATCGTGCCAGCGCCGGGTTTCGGCGATGTTGGAGGCGTCCACGCTCGGGTGCGAGTCCAGTTCCGAGGCCCAGCGGGCGTCAGTGTCGTGGAGGATCGCGACGTCCACCCGGCCGGACGCGCCCGTAACCACCGAGCCGCTGACTTCGGCCAGGCTGCGCAGCGCCTGGCCCAGCTGGACCACTTCGCGCCAAACCTTCGTGTCCGTGCCGGCGTGCGGCAGCAGCCCGGAATGGAACTTTTCGGCGCCGGCCCGCGAGGCCCGCCACTGGAAGAAGAGCGCACCGTCGGCGCCGCGGGCAACATGCTGCAGGGAGTTGCGCAGCATCTCGCCCGGCGCTTTGGCGATGTTGCGCGGCTGCCAGTTCACGGCAGAGGTCGAATGCTCCATGAGCAGCCACGGCTTGCCCTTGGCCCAGCCGCGGGTGAGGTCTGCGGTTGCCGCCAGTTCCTGGAAGTTCCGCGGATCCTCGGCAATCAGGTAGTGGTCGTTGGAGACCACATCCATCTCCTCGGACCAGCGCCAGTAGTCCACGGGCTGGTGCAGGCCCATGTTGAACCCCATGAAGTTGGTGGTCACGGGATGTCCCGAGTGCGTGCGGATGATCGCGGCCTCGGCCTTGTAGCATTCGAGCAGCTCATCGGAGGAGTAGCGGGCGAAGTCCAGTTGCTGGGTCGGGTTCACCCATGTACCGGAGGTGCGCGGCGGCAGGATCTGCTCCCAGGCCGAGTAGCGCTGGGACCAGAAGGCGGTGCCCCACGCGGCATTGAGGGCCTCCAGGCTGCCGTACCGGCGTTCGAGCCAGCGCCGGAAACCCGCGGCGGCACCGTCCGAGAAATCAGGCTGGTTGTGGCAGCCGTACTCGTTGTGGACATGCCACATCACGATGGCGGGGTGATCCTTGTACCGGGTGGCGATCTGCTCGGTCAGGGCCGCGGCGGCCCGGCGGTATTCGGCACTCGACGCCGCGAAGGCCTGCCGGGAACCGTAGCTGTGCCGCACGCCGTCGGCTGTCACGGGCAGGGACTCGGGGTACTTGTGGCTGAACCAGGGCGGCGGCGACGCCGTGGCGTTCGCCAGGTCCACCCGGATGCCGTTGGCGTGCAGCAGGTCCAGGACCCGGTCCAGCCAGCCGAACTCGTAGACGCCCTCGGACGGCTCAAGCAGGGACCAGCTGAAGATGCCCACGCTGACCAGGTTGACGCCGGCCTCGCGCATCAGCCGGACGTCCTCGTCCCAGGTCTCCTCGGGCCACTGTTCCGGGTTGTAGTCTCCGCCGAATGCCAGCATCGGGGAGCCTTCGGAGCCGAGGCGGGCGGTGATGTAGTCCATGGCGTTGTTGTGGTTGGAGCTGTTGTCCACGTTTATCCTTTGCTGGAGCCGAGGGTCAGGCCCGCCACGAAGTGGCGCTGCAGGAGCAGGTAGATGATCAGGGCCGGAACGGCCGTGATCATGGCGCCGGCGGCGATCAGGTTGTAGTTGGAGAGGAACTGGCCCTGGAGGTTGTTGATCGCGGTGGTGACCGGGAGCCGGTCTCCGCTTTGGATGAAGAGCAGGGGCCAGAAGAAGTCGTTGTAAATGAAGATCACCTCGAGCGTGCCCATGGCGGCCAGGGCCGGGCGGCACAGGGGCAGGATGATGTCCCAGTACTGGCGCCAGACGCCGGCACCGTCAACCAGGGCCGCCTCGGTCAGCTCGGGGGACAGGGCCTTCATGTAGTTCGAGAGGACGAACGTCACGAAGCCGATCTGGAAGGCGGTGTCCACGGCGATCACGCTGATGTAGGTGTTGAGCAGGTTCCCGGAATCGCTGATGGCGTAGGGAAGCTCGAAGTGCTTGAACATTTCAAAGAGCGGCGCCGCGAGCACCTGCGGCGGCAGCAGGTTTCCGGCGGTGAACATGATCAGCAGGGTGATGTTGAACTTCCAGCTCACCCGGCTCACGGCGAACGCCATCATGGAGGCGAAGAAGAGGATCAGGAACACCGAGGGGACCGTGATGAGCACGGAGTTCCAGAACAGCTGGGAAAAGCCGCCCTGTGTCCAGGCCTGGGCGAAGTTGTCGAAGTTGAAGGCGCCGCCGGTGCTGAAGTAGCCGTATTTGTCGGTGTCAGCTTTGGGCCGCAGGGCAGTGAAAATGGCCCAGGCCAGGGGTACGAGCCAGATCGCCGCCATGACGATGAGGAAGACGTGGGTGCCGTAGTGCTTCTTGCCCTGCTTGTTGTTGGCCGGGCGGCCGGGGCGGGGGCCAGTCCTGCCTGGGCCGGAGCTGCGCTGCCGGGCGTCTGCCGGGCTGCCGGCCGCGGCGGCATCGGTTGGATGGGCGATGCTCATGCCTCTTTGTCCTTTCCGAATGCGCGGGAGAGGTAAAACGTGATGGGGATCAGCGAGATGACGAGCAGGATGACGGCCAGTGCCGAGCCGATGCCGATCACCTGCCCTTCGCCCACCAGGTTCTGGATGACCAGGGCGCTGATCAGTTCCAGCCCGTTGGTGCCGCGGTTGATCACGTAGACGATGTCGAACGCCCGGAGGGATTCGATGACGGTGATGACGATGATGATGACGTTCACCGGGCGCATGGCCGGAAAGACCACCTGGAAGAAGGTCTGGACCGCGTTGGCGCCGTCGATCTGGGCCGCCTCGCGCAGGGTCGGATCCACGCCCTTGAGCCCGGCCAGGTACAGGATCATGACGTAGCCGGCGTGCCGCCAGGTGGCGGCGAAGAGGGCTGCCCAGATGTTGACGCTGGAATCCCCGAACCAGTCGACGGCCTGGGGCGTGCCGGCGGTGCCAAGCAGGAAGTTCAGGAGGCCGCTGTCCCGGTTGTAGAACAGCTGCCAGATGATCCCGATCAGGGCCAGGGAGAGCATCACCGGGGCGAAGAAGATGCTCTGGTAGATCCGCGTGCCGCGGATGTTCTGGTCCAGGAGCACGGCCAGGAGCAGCCCCAGCGGGGTGGCGACGAGTGCCAGGAACGCCAGCCACAGCACGTTGTGCTGCATGGCCGGCCAAAACGGCGGGTAATCCTGGGCGATGAACTGGTAGTTCTCGACGCCGGCGGGCTTGATGTCGGTCAGCTCCAGCCCGTTCCAGCGGGTGAAGGACAGTCCGACCGACATGAGGGTGGGGATCCAGACCAGTACGAGCTGGATCAGCGTGGGGATGCCCACCATCAAGCCGAGCACCACTTTGTCGCGGCCGGACAGCCGCCGAACCCGCCGCGCGGGGGCTGCGGCTGCTTTGCGCCCCCGCGCCGACGGGTTGGTAGAGACACTCATGGAGATTCCTTGCCTTGTGAAATTCAGAGCGAAATGCAGAGGAAAGAGCCGTGCTGACCGCGCGGTCACCCGCGCGGTCAGCACGGCGCTACTGGGCGGCGTACAGGGACTTGGCCTGGGCTTCCAGGTTCTTCACATCGACGTTGCCGTCCTTGATGAACGACTGGAGCGCCGGGATCATCACGTTGTTGGCCATGGCGGGCAGGGCATCGCGGTCGAAGAACTGGCTGATGTTCTTGGCGCCGCTGATGGCCTCGGCCAGCTTCTTGTTCAGCGGAGTGAACTTGGAGGTATCGGCGCCCTTGGCGGTGGCGATGTTGGACGAGTCGACCGAGGCGTACACATCCTGTCCTTCCGGGGTGCCGACGTAGGCCAGGAAGTCCCGGGCGGCCTGGTTCTGGCCGCCCTTCTTGGAGAGCAGCAGGCCGTCGATGGGTGCCTCGATGGCATCCTGGCCTTCCACCGCGACCTCGGGGAACGGGAAGAAGTCGATGTCGTCGGCGATTGCCTTGTCCGTGAACTGCTGGGTGAGGAAGGAGCCGAGCAGGTACATGCCGGATTTCTTGTCCGCGAGGGACTTCGCCGAGTCCTGCCAGGTCATGCCCAGGGCGTTCGGGTTCTGGAACGGGAGCAGGGCCTTCCAGGTGTCGAAGACGTCGCTGACCTTCTTCTGGTCCCAGCTTTCCCGGTGCGCGGTGAGGTCCATGTGGAACTGGTAGCCGTTCAGGCGCATGTTCAGGTAGTCGAACGTGCCCATGGCGGGCCAGCCGTCCTTGTCCGCGAATTCAATCGGGATCAGGCCGTCGGCCTTCATCTTGGTGGCGAGGGTCTTCAGCTCATCGAACGTCGTGGGGACGGTGTACCCCTTTTCCGTCCAGAGGCTCTTGCGGTAGAAGAAGCCCCAGGGGTAGTTGTAGTTCGGGATCAGATACATCTTGCCGTCGGCTCCGGTCGAGGCCTTTTTCAGGGCATCGGAGTAGTTTCCGCCGACCTTTTCCCAGACGTCATCGATCGGGGCGAGCAGCCCCTTGCCGGCGTAGTACTGCATGCGGTACCCGGCGAACCAGGTGAAAGAATCGTCGGGGCTGCCCTGGAGGTAGGTGTTGATCTTGTTCTGGAAGTCGTTGTGCGCCACCACGTTGGTGGTGACCGCGATGCCGGACTTCTTCTGGAAAGCGTCGGTCACCGCCTTGTAGGCAGCCTTGGGGACCTCGTCGGAGGACCCGGAACCGAACGTGGCCGTCTTGGCGCCGCCGCTGGCAGGTGCGCTGCCGCCCGTGCAGGCCGAGAGCAGGGGAATGCCGGCCATCGCGACCGCTCCGGCGCCGAAGGTCTTCAGCAGCGTCCTCCGGTCCCACCCGCCTCGGCTGGAGGCCCGGAGCAGTGCGTCTTCATGCATGGTCATAATTTCTCCTTTGAAATAACGCGGGTGGAGTGAAGCAGCTCACATCATTAGCTATCATAATCGCACAATAAGGAACGTCAAGTAGCAAAAAAGAACATTTTGATGCGCATGGCCGGACTCGTCCGTTGACTTAGGGCGGGACCGCTCTTAGCGTTAAGCCCCTCAGGGTGCCGATGTGGTCCGCCGGTTGGCGGTGGCGCCCGGAACCGCGGATACATGGCGAAAACCCAGGTGCACCCATGAAGATCAAGTCCACAGCCGCCGCCACGCTGCTCGTCCTGCTGTTCCTGGGAGGATTGCTCGGCGGCCCTTCCGCGTCCGCGCCGGCGTCGTCCGAGGGCGCCACGTATTACGTGAGCGCCGACGGCAGTGACGCCAACGACGGGACGTCGCCGCAATCAGCCTGGGCGACGCTCGACAAGGTCAATGCCACTGCGCTTCGGCCCGGGGACTCGGTCAGCTTTCGCCGCGGAGACATCTTCTCCGGCGGCCTTGTTGTCGGCCAGAGCGGCACCAGCCGGCTCAAGGTCACGCTGAATGCCTATGGAAGCGGCGATCCGCCCGCTGTTACGGGCGGACTGGCAGGAACGTGCGTCAGGCTCGACGGCGACTACATCGCCGTTGACGGCCTGCGGGCGGAGTCGTGCGGCTATGCGGGCTTCAGTATCTACGGCGACCACGGCACCGTGCGGAACTCCGCCGCCAGGAACAATGCCGCGGGCATCAAAGTGAGCGAGGGCTCCGACTTCGGCACCTATACCAACAACACTCTTGCCGACAACAACATCATGAACGTCAATACGCCGGGGGAGCTGTGCGGCACCGCCACGGCCCTGAAGTGCGATGACGACTCGGGCGCCTTTGGCTTCCTGATCAACGGCAGCGACAACGAGTTCGCCGGCAATACCGTCACCGGCTCCACCGCATTGTCCTACGACTTTGGCCACGACGGCAGCGCGTTCGAAATTTTCAACGGCAACCGGAACAGGATCCACCACAACGTGGCCGTGGATAACAACGTCTTCTCCGAACTGGGGCGCGGCAAGGGGGGAACTGCCGACGGCAACACGTACAGCTACAACCTGGTCCGGTCCACCTGCGGCCCCAACTGCTCCCAGGCCATGGGGCTGATCGCGCGCGGCAGGACGTCCTCCTTCGGCCCGACCAACGGCACCACGTTCGAATACAACACCGTGTGGCTGGACGGCGCGGACTCCCAGGCTCTGGTCTGCCACGCGTCGTGCCCGGCCTCCACCGTCGTCAGGGGAAACATCCTGGTGGCCGCCCGCAACGCGCTGTGGATGGACGGCGCCGGCTGGACCGAGCGGGAAAACGTCCTCAACGGGCCCACGAACATCAGTCCCAATGCCACCTCCACTACCGAGCCGGCCGACTTTGTCAACGCACCCGCCGATCTCCACCTCTCCGGCGCGAGCCCGGCCATTGACCGGGCCGGGGTCAGCCCCTTCCCCCTGGATCTGGACGGGCGGCCGGCCAACCAGAAGGGCGACTGCCAGGGCGGCGGCGCGGCCGATGCGGGGACCTACGAATACAGGCCAGCCGGCTGCTGAAACGCAACGGCCCGGCGGCGCAGCAAGGAACCAGCACTGGTGCCAGGGTGTCCGGGCGGCCCGGCGGATGTTACACAGTCGCAACTGCCGGGACACCCATGCGAAATCGTCCCGGGGTCATACTTGAAGTGCGTCCTCCCGGGGACGATTCGCATGCAGGCATTGGGGACTACTCGAAGGACCGCGCCGATGCCCACACCGCTCAACCAGGCCCTGGCCGACTCTGCGCTTCTCACCAAATCCCTCCCGCTGGGCCTGCTCCGCGCTTTCGTGCAGACCAACGCGGCCGACGACGGGCTCACGCCGCAACTGCTGGCTGAGCTCAAGATCCTGGCCCGCACTCCTGGGCTGCTCGTGGCCTGCAACTACGGCGGCACGCTGTGCGCGGCAGAAGGCATTTCCACCGAGACCCTGCCGCTGGGCAGCGCGGCGATCGCGTTGAGGGCCCTGGCAGCCCTCCCGAACACGCACGCGGCTGTCATCTCCGGGCGGTCGCTGCGGGATCTGGCCGCCGTCTCACGGCTCCCCGCGGAGGTGCACCTGGTCGGCTCACACGGCGCGGAGTTCGACATGGGCTACGCCCACGGGCTGTCCCTCGCCACCGAATCAGTGCTGCAGCAGGCCAGCCAGGCACTCGCCGAAACCGTGGGCGCCTACCGGGGCATCAGCATTGAGCGCAAGCCGGTCGCCGTATCGGTGCACACCCGCCCGGCCGGCCCGGACATCGTCGCACTGGCCACCTCGAAGGCGGAGGAGATCGCCCGGGCGCACGGGCTGCATTTCGTCGTGGACGGCTCGGTGCTGGATCTCTCCGTGGTGGAACCGTCCAAGGCCTCCGCGCTGGAGCACCTGCGCTCCATGCTCGGCGTGAGTGCCGCCCTCTACGCAGGCGACGCCTCCAGCGATGAGCTGGCCATGGCGACGCTGCGCGGGCCGGACATGGCGCTGCGCGTGGGGGAGGGGCCCAGCGTGGCAGCCCACACGCTCCGGGACCCGGAGTCGTTCGCCCGCGTCCTGGCGATCCTGTTCGAACTGCGGCGGGCGTGGCTGTTCGGCGAGGATGCCGTGGGGCTGGAGCGGCACTCCATGATCGGCAACGGCTCGTCCACCGCCCTGATCACCCCGGACGCGAAGATCTGCTGGATGAGCCACCCGCTGCCGGACAGCGGGTCGCTGTTTGCACATCTGCTCGGCGGCGATGCGGCGGGGCACTTCTCCGTGGAACCGGCGAAGGCCTCGCAGGTCCTGGGCCAGCGCTACGTGGACAGCACCATGATCGTCGAAACCCGCTGGGCCGACGTCACCGTGACGGACTACCTGGAGCCGGCCCCGGACGGCATCACCAGCCTGGTCCGGGTGCTGTCCGGCACCGGCACGGCCCGGGTCGTCTTCGCCCCGCGGCCGGACTACGCGAATGCCCCGTTCAGCATGGAGGCGCGAGGAACTGAACTGCACGTCGTGGGAACCGCGGATCCGATCATTCTCCGGGCTCCCGGCGTGGCCTTTGCCATCACCTCCGACGGCCGGCACGCCACGGCCACGGGCGACGTCGATCTGCGGGACGGACCGGTGGTCCTCAACCTGCGCTGCGGCGACACGGAACCTCAGCCCGCGATGCCGGATGATGAGACCGGGCGCCGCGCCGCCGTCGCCCATCACTCCCGGCGCTGGGTCAACGAACTGCAACTGCCCGGCGTGAAGCCGTCGCTGGTCCGTCGGTCCGCGCTGGTGCTCCGGGCGCTGGTCCATGAACCCACCGGCGCTGTGCTGGCCGCGCCCACCACGTCTCTGCCGGAGGGAATCGGCGGCACCCGCAACTGGGACTACCGGTATTGCTGGCTGCGGGACGGGTCCATGACCGTCAACGCGCTCGTGGACCTGGGCTCCACGGCCGAGGCCGAGGGATTCCTGGCGTGGCTGGGCCGGATCCTGGCCCACGCCCCGGGTCCGGAGTGGCTCCATCCGCTCTACTCCGTGACCGGGGCGCCGCTGTCCACCGAGGCCATCATCGAGAGCCTGCCCGGCTACGC
Source organism: Arthrobacter sp. 05T45 (assembly GCF_056395875.1). NCBI lineage: Bacteria > Bacillati > Actinomycetota > Actinomycetes > Micrococcales > Micrococcaceae > Arthrobacter > Arthrobacter sp. 05T45. The sequence goes on from NZ_JBFTKI010000016.1 coordinate 27,370, forward strand.
GGGATCCCGCCCGGTGCGGATCGGGAACGCCGCCGACCACCAGGTGCAGCTGGACGTGTTCGGCCCGATCGCCGAGCTGATCCACGCCCTCAGCGCCCGCCAGGGCATGCTCTCCGACGGGCACTGGGACCTGCTGGTCCAGATGGCCGCCGCCGTGCTGGCCCGCTGGCACGAGGCCGACCATGGCATCTGGGAGGCCAGGCGGGCGCCGCGGCACCATGTCTACACGAAGGTGATGTGCTGGGTGGCGCTCGACCGGGCGCTGCGCACGGCCGTCCGGCATGGCCGGGAACCGCTGCCGGCCTGGGAGCCCACGGCGGCGAAGATCCGGGAGGAAGTCCTGCGCGAGGGCTGGGACGAGTCGGCGTCCTCCTACACCGTGGCGTACGACAGCCCGGACCTGGACGCAGCCGTGCTGCACATCGGTCTCTCCGGCCTGCTGGACGTCAACGACCCCCGGTTCCTGGCCACCGTCACGGCGGTGGAGCGGGAACTGCGGGTGGGGCCCACCGTTTTCCGCTACAGGTACGACGACGGACTGCCGGGCCTGGAGGGCGGCTTCCACATCTGCACCACCTGGCTGATCGAGGCCTACATCGCCGTGGGCCGGATCGAGGAGGCCTGGGACCTCTTTGACCAGCTGGTGAACCTGTTCGGTCCCACGGGGCTGCTGCCCGAGGAATACGACCCCGGCACGGAAACCCACCTGGGCAACCATCCCCAGGCGTATTCGCACCTGGGCTTCATCCGCTGCGCCCGGCTCCTGCACGAGCACCAGAAGAACTGACCACCCGACCCGGGGACGGGCCGGCCGCCGCTATTCGCAGCCGACGCCGTCCCCGTCCCGGTCCAGCCTGCGGCTGTACCCCGGCTGGCCGACGCGGATGGGCGCCGCGCCGGCCGCACGGACCGCGGCACAGTTCGCGTACGCCACGCCGGCCGCCGTTGCCGGTGCGGGCGCGGGTGCTGGCGCAGGCGCTGGCGCGGGTGCTGCTTGGGCCGGAGCGGCTGCCGGCTGGGTGGCGGGGGCCAGGGCGTTCGGGCAGTTCGACAGGACCCGGGCCATGGCGTCGTGCTCGGCCTGGGTCACCCAGAGCCCATAGCTGGATTTCACCGAAATCTGGCGGGCGACGTAGTTGCAGCGGTAGGACTTGTTCGGCGGCAGCCAGGTGGCGGCGTCGCCGTCGCTCTTGCTCTGGTTGGCCGGGCCGTCCACCGCCAGCAGGTTCAGGGGATCGTTGGCGAAGGCCAGCCGCCGTGCCGGGCTGAGCTGCTGCGCGCCCTTCTGCCAGGCGTCGCTGAGGGCCACGACGTGGTCGATCTGGACGGCGGTGCTGGTGGCATTGCCGCGCAGGAAGTGGATGGCGACGGCCGTGTAGGGGTCGGCCAGGACGCCGGAGAGCACCACGCAGTCCCGCGTCCCGGGCCGGAGCGCGACAGAAGTAAGGTCGCGGCGGAGCACGTCGTTGCGGGTATCGCAGCCATTGTGATCAACGTCGGACCAGGCCGGGCCGAACTGGTCGCGGGAATAGCCCGTCTTGGGGGCGCGGCCCTTGACGGGCAGCGTGGCCAGTACCGCGAGGGCCTTGCCCGCCAATGCCGGCTGCCGGGGCGCGGCGGCCGCAACATCGGCGCCGGCAACTTCGATGCCTGAAGCTTCGGCACTGGGAACTTCGGCACCGGGAACTTCGACACCGGGGGTGGCGTCCGGATCCAGCGGAGCGCTGTCCGTGCCGGCTGACGCAGTGGCGGGGGTAGCCGTGACGACGGGGAGGACGCCGTTGCCGGCGGCCGGGGGAACAGTACCCGGGCCGGAGCACGCTGACGTCGCCACCAGCAACAGGCCCGCCACCCCTCGCGCGATCCAGTCGACCGCACCGATCCTCGGGCTGCGGGCGCTCATGCCTTGGGCGCCGCTGGACTGGTTGTCGCTGGACTGGATGCTGCCTGATCGCGTGCTGAGCAATTTTCCCCCACCTCATGCTGGCGCGCCGGGTATCCGGGCGCATAAGACCGGCCCCAGCCTACCGGCCCACACGGCAACGCGGGGTCACATCACGCCCATGCCGGGCCCCACCATGGGCGCTATGTGACCCCGCGTTGGCTCTCCGACGGAGTCAGCGGACCCCGGGGCGGGAGGCCGAGAAGAGAGCCGGCGCTCCGCCGTCGCCGGTCGCGAGGTCGGCCAGGATCCTGCCCACGACCGGCGTGAACTTGAAGCCGTGCCCGGAGAAGCCGGCGCCGATGACAACCGGCCCGATCCGGTCCAGGACAAAGTTCTCATCAACGGTGGTCGTGTAGGTGCAGCTGATGTCGGTGAGGGAGTCGGCGTCGACCCCGGGCAGCCAGTCCCGGGCGTAGCGCTGCAGGGCCGCCCGCTGCTCGGGCTCCGGCGCGAAGCTCCGCCGGTCCGGGTTCACCACCGGGCCCACCCCGTGCCATCCGGCCTTGATCCCCTCGCCCGGTGTTTGCATGCCGTAGACCGGCGAACGCCAGTACGCGTACGCGTCCCCGTGGCCGGGCATGTGGTTGAACCCCGGCCACTGGGCGCCCTCATCGGTGATGGCGAAGTGTGCGGGTTGTTCCTGCGTGACCGTCAGCCGGGGCAGGGGCGCGACCCCGGAGAGCAGTTTCGTGGTCCAGCCGCCGGCGGTGACCACTGCCTGCCTTGCGGTGAGCACCTCGCTGCGGCCCCCGGCCTCGAGCGTGAGCCGGACGCCGTCGTCGAGGACATTCAACTCGAGGACCTTCACATGATGGCGGATCCCGGCGCCGAGCCCGGCGGCGAGCCGCTGCAGCGCCGGCAGTGCGGCGTCCGGGTTCAACTGGCCGCCATCCGCCATGTGCAGCACGCGCGTATCGAAACGGATGCCCCGCCAGCGCCCGGAGGCTTCCCCGGCGGAGAGGAACTCCGCCCGGAGCCCGGCGGCAAGCAGCGCGTTCCGGATCTCGGGCAACCGCGGATCGGGGCCGTGGTTTACGACGCCGGTGCGCGCCAGCAGCCGCTCGCCGGCGTCCGCTTCGAGCTCCCGCCACAGCCCGGCCGCCTCTGCCAGCATGGCGACGTAGTCCGGATCCGCGTAGCCGGGGTTGAAGTTCCGGGTTGTGCCGTGGGAGGCACCGTTGCGGTGGCCGGGACCGAACTGCTCCAGCAGGGTCACCTCCCGGCCGCGCCGGGCCAGCGCCCACGCGGCGGCCGAGCCCATCGCGCCGCCGCCGATGACCACAGTGTCCAGGGTTGTTTTCAAGGGTCCTCCTCCGGGTTTGGTGCCGGTCCGCCGATCCCGTTCAGCCGGGCCCGGCTGCCCGGCGAGGTCAGGCCAGCAGCAGGGCCACGCCGATCATGGCGGGCACAGCTACCACCGTAGTGATCAGCACGGTGTCCCGGGCTACCGTTACGCCGGTGCGGTAACGGCTGGCCGCGACAAACACGTTTTGGGCGGTGGGCAGGGCGGCCGTGACGACGGCGGCAAAGAGCGCCTGTTCCTGCATGCCGAGGACAAAATGGGCAAACAGGTAGGCCACCAGCGGGTGGACAACGAGCTTGAAGAAGCTCGCCAGCAGGGCGTCCAGCCGGCGTCCGGCGGCCGCCTGCAGCGGCTTGGAACCGTTCAGGCTCATGCCGAAGGCGATCAGCATGGCCGGGATCGCGGCCCCGCCAATCAAGTGGATGGGCTCCAGGATCAGCGGCGGTACCGTCCAGCCGGTTGCGGCCACCAGGAGCCCGAGTCCGGTGCCCACGATCATCGGGTTGCGCAGGATCATGAGCACGAAACTCAGGGGCGTGGTGCGGTGCGAGCTGGTGGTGGCGTCCAACGCCATGAGGAACAACGGAGTGAAGAAAGCCAGCTGGAAGATCAGCAGGGGTGCCACATAACTGGCATCACCGAGCACGAAGACGGCTATGGGAATGCCGAGGTTGGCCGAGTTGGCCAGCGACGAGCTCATGGAGGAGATGAGGGCTTCCGGCAGGGACCGCTTGAGCGCGAAGCGCACAATGCCAAAGAACAGGACCGCCGTGGTCACCGCCCCGACTGCCGTCACGAGAAGCGGCGCGGCAAAGACGTCGTGGAGTTTCGCCTTGCTGAGGGTCTCGAACAGCAGGGCGGGGCTGGCCACAAAAAAAGTCAGGGCGCTCAGGACGGGGCGGGCGTTCTCGCCCAGGATATTGCGCCGGCCCACGAACATGCCGACCAGGATGATGGCCCAGACGACAAAGAATCCCGCCAGTACCCCTAGCACGCGGTTCTCCGCAGCGGGGCGGGTGGGCGGCGGGTGATGGTCACCCGTCCAGAGTAATCAGCTTTATTCCGCGGGCTGTCCTATTACGCCCGACGGCGCGCTGCTTACGCCCGACGGCGCGCTGCCGCTAGTTGAGCGCGGCGTTGTTCAGCGAGTGCGGCGGACGCATGAGCCCGGGTGTCATGCCCTCGGCGGGGTCGTTGCCGATCTGGACAATCTTGTTGTCCTGGTCAACGTGGACCACCTTGGGGTTGTACGCCTTGGCCTCTTCCGTGGTCATCTGGGCGTAGGTGATGAGGATGACGATGTCGTTCTCATGCATCAGGTGGGCGGCGGCGCCGTTGATGCCGATCACGCCGGAACCGCGCTCGCCGGCAATCGTGTATGTCTCGAGCCGGGCGCCGTTGGTGACATCGACAATTGCCACGAGCTCCCCGGGCAGGATGTCGGCCGCCTCCAGCAGATCCAGGTCCACGGTGACGGATCCGACATAGTGCAGGTCCGCGTGCGTGACCGTCGCGCGGTGGATCTTGGATTTGAATATTGTGCGATTCATAACGACATCAGTCTAACGCGGGGCCACCGCCCGCGCTGTGGCCCACTGCACATGCCGCGGGCCGTTACGCGCACGGTTCCACATGCCGGACGTCACGCGGGCCGGTCCACGGGAGCCGGACCGAGGACGCCCGCGGCCGCCGCCGGCACGATGGATGCCGCCGTCACCGCCAGGATTTCCCGGGCCGCCAGCAGTGCGGGCCGCCTGGCGCTCGAGCGCCGCACCGAGGTGAACACCGTACGGTGCGGATCCCCGGGCAGGTCCAGGAGTTGCGCGCTGGTGCCGCGGCCGGTCCACACGAGGTCGGGCATCAGGGCCACCGCATTTCCGGATTCGATCAGCCGGATCTGGGCCTGCAGGTCGGCGGTTTCAAAGCGGACGTCGGGCTCAAACCCGGCGCTCCGGCAGGCCTGCTCGGCCCAGTGCCGGGAGGCCGCTCCGCGGGGTTCCATCACCCAGGCCAGCCCTGCGGTATCGGCCAGCGTCCTGATGGGACCGCGGTCCGGCGAGGGGGGCGGAACGGCGAGTCGGATGGCGTCGCGGGTCAGGGCCACGCGGTCCAGTTCGGCGTAGTGCGGGGCGGCATGGCCCGGGTACTGCTCGGCGATCACGAGGTCGAAGTCGCGGGCCCACGTCTCGTGCAGGGCCGTCTCCGGTTCCCGCTGGGTCATTTCGACGCGGACTTCCGGGTAGCTGGCGGTCATTCTGGTCAGGGTGTCCGGCATGAGCGCCAGCGCGGCAGACTGGAACACCGCAATCCGCACGGTGCCGGTGACCGTGGTCAGCGACGCGGCCAGGTCCGCCTCCGCCTGCTCGAGGGTCTCCAGGAGCTGGGAGGTGTGGGCCACCAGGACTTCGGCCTGCGGGGTCAGCTGCACCCGGCGCCCGGTCTTGCGGAGGAGCTCCACCCCTGCCTCCTTCTCAAGGAGGGCCAGTTGTTGCGAGACTGACGACGGGCTGTACTGAAGCGCTTCGGCCACTTCGGCCAAAGTGCCCCGGATCTTCAGTTCGCGCAACAGTCGCAAACGCCGGACGTCGAGCATCTCTATTCCTTTGTGAATCCTGACGGTTATTCATTAAGAGAATTCACTTTATCTAATGCAACCGGGCTTGCATACTGTTCTCACTCGATAAGCCCCATCACAGGGTGGAGTGATGGGCACCGCACCTAAGCAGGAGGCCCTCATGGCTACACGGGATTTGTCACAGTCGATCATGCGGCGCAAGCCCATCGACGACATCGAGGAAGAAAACAAACACAGCGGTCTGCACAGGAGCCTGGGGCTCTGGCAGTTGACGGCCATCGGCGTCGGCGGCATTATCGGCGTCGGCATCTTCTCCTTGGCGGGCCTTGTGGCCCACGGCAGCGAGTCCGAGCCCGGAGTCGGACCGGCCGTGCTCATCTCCTTCCTGATCGCCGGCCTGGCATCCGCCGCCGCGGCGCTGTCCTACGCGGAGTTCGCAGGAATGATCCCGCGGGCGGGCTCGGCCTACACCTACGGCTACGTTGCCCTCGGCGAGATCATCGGCTGGTTTATCGGCTGGGACCTGCTGCTGGAGTACATCGCCATCGTGGCCGTGGTGGCCATCGGCATCTCGGGCTACTTCGATGCTGCTCTTTCCGGCATCGGCATCCATATGCCCGACTGGATGACCTCGACGCCGGACGAGGGCACGGGAGGCATCATCAACCTTCCTGCGATCCTCGTCTGCCTGCTCGTGACCTGGATCCTCTCCCGCGGCACCAAGACCTTCGGCCGCTTCGAGCTGATCGCCGTCGGCATCAAGGTGGTGCTGATCCTGTTCATCATCGGCCTGGGCATCTTCTACATCAACACCAACAACTACAACCCGTTCTTCCCCAGCGGCTTCGGTCCCGTGGTGGCCGGCTCCGCCACAGTGTTCTTCGCGGTGTTCGGCTATGACGCCATGAGTACCGCGGCGGAGGAGGCCACCGACGGCAAGAAGCACATGCCGAAGGCGATCATCCTCTCGCTGGTCATTGCCATGCTGCTCTATGCGGCCGCCACCCTGGTGCTCACCGGAATGCAGAACTTCACGGAGATCGACCCCAAGGCCGGCTTCGCCTCCGCCTTCAACAGCGTTGGCCTTCCGGTGATCGCGACGATCATCTCCGTGTTCGCCGTCCTGTCCATCCTCACGGTGATGCTGACCTTCCTCCTCGGCGTCACCCGCGTCTGGTTCTCGATGAGCCGCGACGGGCTGCTGCCCGGCTGGTTCTCGAAGACGGACAAGAACGGCACGCCGCAGCGCGTGACCTGGATCGCCGGCGCCGGGGCCGCAGTCCTGGCCGGCATTCTCCCGATCAAGGCCGTGGCAGACCTGACCAACATCGGCATCCTGGCTGCGTTCGTCGTCGTGTGCCTGTCGGTGATCGTGTTCCGCTACAAGAAGCCGGACGCCCCGCGGACGTTCCGGCTGCCGCTGATGCCCGTGGTTCCGGCGTTCGGCGTGTTTGCCTCGCTCTTCCTGATGTTCCAGCTGCACTGGGAGACCTGGCTGCGGTTCGTCGTCTGGCTCATCGTCGGCCTGATCATCTACTTCACGTACGGCCGCAGGCACTCGCTGATGAACCCGGACAGCCCGCGGCACGAGGAGATCGTGGAGATGCACCGCCCCCTGACCTAGCCACCCCACCCCCCGTTGCGCTATCACTTCTGGCTCCCATTCCCGGCTCTTCCCGGGGTTTAAGGCCCGGAAGTGATAGCGCAACGGGTTTTTAAGCGGCAGGGGTGGTTCCCGAACGTTCGGGCGGGAACCGGAAGCGTCGGTTTTTCTAACCGGTATTGCTCAGAAAACTTCGCTTTATCTTATGAAAATCCGGTCGCATACTGTTTCGTAAGAGGTCCACATTTTGAGAAAGAACGTGTTTCAGCCATGACCAACATCTCCACGGAGCCCGGCGCCACCACCGGAAACGCCGCAGGCAACGACGCCACGCACGCCGCCGTTTCGGAAGGCTCGACGGTCCTTGAGGCCGCAGCCCTCGCCGAGGACACCATCGCGCTGGTGCGCCGCTGGCTCACCGAGGCTGCAAAGGTGCCCGTCGACGCCTCGGCCGAGCAGCTCGCCGGGGTCCTGAAGGACCCCAACGGCCTGGACTTCACCGTCGGGTTCGTCGACGGCGTCGTCCGTCCCGAAGACCTGCAGGTCGCCGCCCGCAACCTCGCCGCACTGGCCCCCAAGGTCCCGGCCTTCCTGCCCTGGTACATGCGCAGCGCGGTCCGCCTCGGCGGCACCATGGCCCCGGTCCTGCCCCAGGTGGTCATACCGGTTGCCCGCCGGGTGCTGCGTGAAATGGTCGGCCACCTCATTGTCGACGCCACCGACGCCAAGCTCGGCCCGGCCATCGCCAAGATCCGCAAAGACGGCATCAAGCTCAACGTCAACCTTCTCGGCGAGGCCGTGCTCGGCGAACACGAGGCCTCCCGCCGGCTCGAGGGCACGCACACCCTGCTGTCCCGGCCCGACGTCGACTACGTCTCGATCAAGGTCTCCTCCACGGTGGCCCCGCACTCCGCCTGGGCCTTCGACGAGGCCGTGGAGCATGTCGTGGAGAAGCTCACCCCGCTCTTCGCCCGCGCCGCCTCCTACGCGTCCACTGGCCAGAAAGCCAAGTTCATCAACCTGGACATGGAGGAATACAAGGACCTGGACATGACCATCGCGGTCTTCACCCGGATCCTGGACAAGCCCGAGTTCAAGAACCTGGAGGCCGGCATCGTGCTCCAGGCCTACCTCCCGGATGCCCTGTCCGCCATGATCCGCCTGCAGGACTGGGCCGCCGCCCGCCGCGCCGACGGCGGCGCCGCCATCAAGGTCCGCGTCGTCAAGGGCGCCAACCTGCCGATGGAGCAGGTCGAGGCCTCCCTGCATGACTGGCCGCTCGCCACCTGGGGCACCAAGCAGGACTCGGACACCAACTACAAGCGCGTCATCAACTACTCGCTGCACCCGGACCGGATCCGCAACATCCGGATCGGCGTCGCCGGCCACAACCTCTTCGACATCGCTTTCGCCTGGCTCCTGGCCAAGCAGCGCGGCATCGCGGATACCGCACCGCAGAGTATCGAATTCGAGATGCTGCTCGGCATGGCCCAGGGCCAGGCCGAAGCCGTCAAGAAGGACGTCGGCTCCCTCCTGCTCTACACTCCCGTGGTCCACCCTGCCGAGTTCGACGTCGCGATCGCCTACCTGATCCGCCGCCTCGAAGAGGGCGCCAGCCAGGACAACTTCATGTCCGCCGTGTTCGAACTCAGCGAAAACGAAACGTTGTTTGAGCGCGAGAAGCAGCGCTTCCTCGCCTCGCTGGCCAAGCTCGACGACGAGGTCCCGGGCCCGAACCGGCTGCAGAACCGCGCCCTTCCGGCCGCGCCGCTGCCGCACGACTCGTTCGAGAACACTGCCGACACAGATCCGTCGCTGCCCGCGAACCGCGACTGGGGCCGCGCCATCCTGGGCCGCGTCACGACGTCGACACTGGGCAACTCCTCCGTCGAGGCCGCCACGATCAACGATGCCGCGACCCTGAATGCCGTGATCGATACCGCCGTCGAGAAGGGCAAGGCCTGGGGTGCGCTCTCCGGCGCCGAGCGCGCCGAAATCCTGCACCGCGCCGGCGACGTCCTCGAGGCCCGCCGCGCGGACCTTCTTGAGGTCATGGCCTCCGAGACCGGCAAGACGATCGACCAGGGCGATCCGGAGATCAGCGAGGCGGTCGACTTCGCGCACTACTACGCCGAGTCCGCCCGCAAGCTCGACGACGTCGACGGCGCCACCTTCGTCCCGGCCAAGCTCACCGTTGTGACGCCGCCGTGGAACTTCCCGGTCGCCATCCCGGCCGGCTCCACCCTTGCGGCCCTCGCCGCCGGCTCCGCCGTCGTGGTCAAGCCCGCCAAGCAGGCCCGCCGCAGCGGCGCCGTCATGATCGAGGCCCTCTGGGAGGCCGGCGTTCCGCGCGACGTGCTCACCATGGTCCAGTTGGGCGAGCGGGAACTGGGCCAGCAGCTCATTTCCCACCCGGCCGTGGACCGCGTCATCCTGACCGGCGGCTACGAGACCGCCGAGCTGTTCCGCTCGTTCCGCAAGGACCTGCCCCTGCTGGCCGAGACCAGCGGCAAGAACGCCATCATCGTCACCCCGAGCGCGGACCTGGACCTCGCGGCCAAGGACGTCGCGTACTCCGCGTTCGGCCACGCCGGCCAGAAGTGCTCCGCCGCCTCGCTGGTGATCCTCGTCGGCTCCGTGGCGAAGTCGAAGCGCTTCCACAACCAGCTGATCGACGCCGTCACCTCGCTCAAGGTCGGCTACCCGCAGGACCCGGCGAGCCAGATGGGCCCGATCATCGAGCCCGCCAACGGCAAGCTCCTGAACGCCCTCACCACCCTCGGCGAGGGCGAGACCTGGGCCGTCGAGCCGCGGAAGCTCGATGATACGGGCAAACTCTGGAGCCCCGGCGTGCGCTCCGGTGTCCGCCGCGGATCCTACTTCCACCTCACCGAGTTCTTCGGCCCGGTCCTGGGCGTTATGACCGCCGAGACCCTCGAGGAGGCCATCGCGATCCAGAACCAGATCGAATACGGCCTCACCGCGGGCCTGCACTCGCTGAACAGCGAGGAACTGGGGATCTGGCTGGACACCATCCAGGCCGGCAACCTCTACGTCAACCGCGGCATCACCGGCGCGATTGTCCAGCGCCAGCCCTTCGGCGGCTGGAAGAAATCCGCCGTCGGCGCCGGCACCAAGGCCGGCGGCCCGAACTACCTCGTCGGCCTCGGCGAATGGGTCAGCAAGCCCAGCACCGCCGCCGGCACCCCGGGCGCTGCTCCCGCCCACGCCGGCGTCCGCCGGATCGAGGACGCCGCCAAGGGCTTCCTGACCGCCGACGAACTCGCGCCGCTGCAGCGCGCGCTCGCCTCCGACGCCCGCGCCTGGGCCGAAGAGTTCGGCACCGCGAAGGACGTCTCCGGCCTGAGTGCGGAACGCAACGTCTTCCGCTACCGTGCTCTGCCCGTCACGGTCCGCCTCGCGGAAGGCGAGCCGCTTGCCGGCCTCGTCCGGACCGTCGCCGCCGGCGTCCTGGCCGGGTCCGTCCTGACGGTCTCCACCGCCGTCGAACTGCCCGCCCAGCTGCGCGCCGTCCTGTCCGGGCTTGGCATCGCCGCGACTGTTGAGAACGACGCCGAATGGCTCGCTTCCGCCGGCACCCTCGCCGCGGCGGGCAAGCTCTCCGGCGCCCGGATCCGGCTGATTGGCGGGGACGCCAAGGCGCTGGCCGAGGCCACGGGCGGACGCCCGGACCTGGCGGTGTATGTCCACCCCGTCACGGAAGCCGGACGCGTGGAACTGCTGCCGTTCCTGCATGAGCAGGCCATCAGCATCACGGCGCACCGTTTCGGCACGCCCAACCACATCTCGGACGCCCTGATCTAGCCCGGGGCTGCTAGAACCCCGTCTCGGGCGTGCTAAAACCCTGAAACCCAAAAAACACCGCCGCTGTGCAGGCACCATAAGGTGCGGCACGGCGGCGGCGTTTAACGGCGAAGGCGCTAAGTAGAGCCGGGGCTAGCCGAAGTACCAGCCCGGCGGGACCCAGGAAGCGGGGACCGCGTGGGCGGAGAAATCGTCGCAGCCCGAGCAGAAGTAGGTGACCTCGCCGAGCTTGCTGACCGAGCCGTCCCTCCGGTGCGTGGCCGGGACGAAGGTCTCCAGGTAAATGAACTCGTCCGTGCCGCAGCGTTCGCAGTACGGGCTGGCCACATAATCGGACTCTGCGAGGGTAGCCGGGCGGATTCCCCGTTGGCCCGGGGTGGCCGCGTGCTGGGCCGCGGCTGAGTGCTGCATTCCGGCGGTCGAGTGGTGCATGGCCGCTGCGGGGTGGGCCGGCGCGGTTACCTGACGGGCGGACTTTGTCGCGTGGGCGGCGGGGGCGGGCAATCGGGGGTGATTAATGGCTGGCATCAATGGCGGCCTATCCCGAACGTTCCGACGCCAGCCACAGGCGCCAGCGACGGACAGCGTTCGTTTTTCGAATCGTTGTCGTGGGCCACTGCTTGACCTCGAACGGTGGATCTTAAGTAGTGTCAGGATAGATGAAGTACGTGCACGGTTCAATGGTCAAGTAAGTACTGCTCGGGTCCGGGTAGTCCGCCCCGTAGGTACCGTGGCAGGATCAGCGCTGGCTGCGGGACCGCCCGCGCGTCAGGCCGGTCGCTTCAGGGTCCGGCCCACGATCGCCTGCGTGAGGGCATCGATCACCTCGGTATTGGCCAGCGGATTGCGGATGAGCGTGAAATCGACGTCGCCCACCGGCGGCAGATCGAAGCGGCGGGTGATGATTTTCAGATCCTCCGGCACCAGGGAGGAAGGCATTACCGCCACGCCGATGCCGGCCCGGACGGCGGCCAGTACGCCGCTGATCTGGCGCGTGGTGCAGGTGATCCGCCAGGTGCGCCCGGTGGCCTCCAGGGCGTCGATCGCAAGCGTCCGGCTTAGGCTGGGGGAGGGGTAGGCGATCAGCGGGACAGGATCAGCCGGTTCCAGCACGGTCTGCTCCAGGCCGACCCAGGCGAAGGCGTCCTGCTGGACCACGGTTCCGTCCTTGGCCCCGGCCACCCATTTCACAAAGACCAGATCCAGTTGCCCGGCGTTCAGGCGCTTGTAGAGCTGGTCGCTTTGCCCGACCGTCAGCTCGAGGTTGATCTGGGGATAGATCTGCCGGAACTCCCGGAGGATGCGTGGCAGCCCGGTGATGGCGAGATCATCGGCCGTGCCGAAGCGCAGGCGGCCGCGCATGGCGGAGCCGGAGAAATAGCGGGCGGCGGAGTCGTGCGCGGCGAGGATGCTGCGGGCGAAGCCGGCCATGGCATCGCCGTTGTCGGTCAGGCGTACATCCCGGGTATCCCGGGCAATCAGCACCCGCTTGGCGGCGGTCTCCAGCTTGCGGACGTGCTGGCTGACGGTGGGTTGGGCCAGGCCGAGGCGCTCGGCGGCCTTGGTGAAACTCAAGGTTTCGGCCACGGCCAGGAACGAGCGGAGCTGGGCGGGTTCGAACATGGCGGTCTCCGGATCAGGTGCCGCATACCCTGCATTGCGTTTTGTAATGCGAGTTATGCGTGGAATAGGCTTCCATAATCTCTTAGGGCCAGCCTAGCGTTAAGTCCATTCCACTCACCCGCTCTTTTGAGGACTTTTCCGTGGCACCCCCTCCGCCGCTAGAGGCGAACGCAGCTTCCCTGCCGGACACCATCACCCAACCACTCGCCGTCGTCAGCCAGCCTCTGCCTTGGCGCCACACTTTCATTTCGCTCAAGGTCCGCAACTTCCGCATCTTCGCGATCGGGCACTTCGTCGCCGTCATCGCGCTCTGGATGCAGCGGATCGCCCAGGACTGGCTGGTGCTCCAGCTCTCCGGTTCCGTCACCGCCGTCGGCATCACCGTGGCCCTGCAGTTCCTGCCGTCCCTGTTCCTCGGCCCGTGGGCCGGCATGATGGCGGACCGCTTCGCGAAGCGGAAGATCCTCATGCTGTGCCAGTCGGTGGCCGCCGCGTTGGCCGCGGTCCTTGCCGTCCTGGCGCTCAGCCAGCGGATCGAGGTGGGGCACGTCTACGCGATCGCGCTGGTTCTGGGCCTCGTGACCGTGCTGGACCAGCCGGCCCGCCAGGTGTTCGTCAACGAGCTCGTGGGCCCCGGCTATCTGCGAAACGCGATCAGCGTGAACTCCACGATCTTCCAGCTGGGCGGCCTGATCGGTCCTGCGATCGCCGGGATCCTGCTGACCGCCGTGGGGGCCGGCTGGGCCTTTGCCGCCAATGCGGTGGCCTGCTGCTTCACGGTGGCCATGCTCCTGAGCCTGCGCAAGGACCAGCTGCATGTCAGCACCCCGGCCCCCAAGCGCCCGGGCATGCTGCGGGAAGGCCTGGACTATGCGCTCAGCAAGCCCACCATCTACTGGCCCTGGCTGATGGCCGGGTTCATCGCGGTGTTCGCGATGAGCCTGCCGGTGCTGCTGGCCGCTTTCGCGGACCACGTGTACGACGCCGGTGCCGGCGGCTACGGGCTGCTCAACACGCTCGTGGCCCTCGGCGCCCTGGCCGGCGCCATCACGTCGGCCCGGCGGCGCGCCCTGCGGCTGCGCTCCGTGGTGCTGGGCGCCGGGATGTACGGGCTCATGCTGTGCCTGGCTTCCCTGGCACCGTCCATGGCCTGGTTCGGCGCGGCCATGGTGCTGGCCGGATTCTGGTGCCTGATGTTCCTGACCGCCGCGAACCAGCTGGTCCAGGTCAGCGCGAACCTGGCCATCCGCGGGCGGGTCATGAGCCTGTACATCATGGTGCTGATCGGCGGCCAGGCGATCGGCGGCCCGATGATGGGCTGGCTGGCCGAGCACGCGGACCCGCACACCGCCGTCCTCGTCTCCGGCGGCGTCCCGGTGCTGGCTGCCGCGACCGTCGCCGTCGTCCTCGCCCGGCGCGGGCAGCTCATGCTCAAAGTGGACCTGAAGGACCGGCGCCGGCTGCTGCGGATCGTCCGGACCGATTTCCGCACCTAAAAAGGACAGCCGCTACGTGGATCCACGCAGCGGCTGTCCTAATTCGTCGCGGAAACCCCTAGAGCTCCAAGGGGCGGTGCGGGAACTCGGCTTCCCGCTGCTGGAACTGCAGCACATCCGGGTTCAGGACCACGCCGTCGCGGATTTCGATCGCGCGGCGGATGGTCTCGTTTCCCGCCCAGGCTTCGGGGCCGGACACCACGGTCTCGAGGAACGGCAGCAGCGCCTCGCTGATTTCCCAGCTGGCGGAATTCCACAGATAGGACGGGCTGTGGTCCACGGCGTAGTAGTCGATGTGGTCACCCACTTTGAACATCGGCTCGGCGAAGGTGGTGGTTTTCGCCCAGCTGAAGCCCATGCCCTCGTCGCAGGAGACGTCCACGATCAGGCTGCCGGGCCGGAAGGCGGCCAGGTCCCCGGTGCGCAGGTAGGTCAGCGGCGCGTTGGGGTCCTGCAGCGTGCAGTTGACCACGATGTCGCTCGCGGCCAGGAACGGCGCCAGCGGCACGCGCCCGCGCTCGGTGATGACCTCGCTCAGGAACGGCGCCTCGCTGTCATGGTCGAACTGCGCGATGCGTACCGAGTGGATGGGAGAGCCAACGGCGGCAACACCGCGGTTGGTCAGCACCTGCACGTCATGGACGCCGTGGGCATTCAGCGCCGTCACAGCGCCGCGGGCGGTGGCCCCGAAGCCGATCACGACGGCGCTCAGCCGGCGGCCGTAGTCCCCGGTGGAACCGGTCAGCGCCAGGGCATGCAGCACGGAGCAGTAGCCGGCGAGCTCGTTGTTCTTGTGGAAGACATGCAGGCCGAACCCGCCGTCGCTGGCCCAGTGGTTCATGGCCTCGAAGGCGATCAGCGTGAGTTTCTTGTCGATCGCCAGCTGGGTGATGGCCCGGTCCTGGACGCAGTGCGGCCAGCCCCAAAGGACCTGCCCGTCCCGGAGTTCGGCCAGGTCCTCGGGTTGCGGCTTGGGCAGGAGGACGACGTCGGCTTCCGCCAGCAGTTGCTGTCGCGGCGCGATGCGCCCCACGAGGGGTGCGAGCTCGGCGTCGGACCGGCCGAAGCGCTCGCCGTAGCCTTCCTCGAGGATCAACCGGTCCCGGATCTCCGGCGCGATGCGGTCCAGGTGCAGGGGGTGGATCGGGAGGCGCCGCTCGTCCGGTTTGCGTGTGCCGGCGAGGATGCCGAGCGTGAGGTAATTCGGTGAACGGGTCACTTCTTTTTGGGGCTCGCCGTCTTTGCGGCGGTCACTTTATCGAGGGAGCTGGCCGGCGCTGAAGCGGCCCTCTTGTCAGCGCGCTTTTCCTTAATGGATTTGCCGGATTTCTTGGATGCTGCTTGACGGGGGGATTTGTCAGCCATGATTGCTCCTGTAGCGGAACCGAAGAGGTTCCTGACTTCCGACGATACAGGTAGCAACCTAATAGGAGCCCGGGATGCTGTGGGGGCATTTGGAGCGGCTGACGGGAATCGAACCCGCGTATCAAGCTTGGGAAGCTAGCGCTCTACCATTGAGCTACAGCCGCAGTGGGACCGGCCTGAATTCCAGCCGTGAGTCCCGATCAACGAGGTTTACATTACCTCAGTCTGAGTTCGAGGTTGTACACGCCGCGCTCGCCTGGCCGGTACCACGCCGGGGTGGCGTGATTGTGACCGGATGGCGCGCCTGCGGTGTCCCTCGCTCTGAAGATCGCTGATCCCGGCATCCCCGCGCCCGTCATTTCCCCGAAACGCTGTGGGAACGCCTCGTTCATCTGCACAGAAAGCGAGCCGAAACCGCACCCCGAAATGGGTAGTGCTGTCTCGAATCCGGGTAATGGGCGCAAGTAGTCCGCCCGTGGCGGCGAATTTGACGAGTGGTCCACCAACTCAAGAGGGGTAGGCCACACTCGTGTGCAGCAGAAAGCCATCGAATTTACTGGAGGAGACCACAGCCAACCGAGTCGCTAGAAGGTCTCACATGTACGACCAAAAGTTGATGGTGGCCCGTCCTTTGTTGCCAACGGGTGGGTTTGCCCACCCAAACGTGCCGGATCAAGGCCACTCGCGGGCCACGCAGTTGGCATGGCATCAGGGCCGCCGGACGGCCGGGTTCAGTGGTCCTGTCGGCGCTATTGGCGGCAAGCATGAGTGAGCTCAAGCAGCGCGTTCCGGTCCATACGGGGTATCGATCCCCGGATCATGTCCGGGTCACCCCACGAACGCAAGATTCACCGAGGTCTGCTGCCGGCGCGGCAGCTTTAGCCCCGCCGTCCATCCCATTTCCCGACTTCAGGTCGGCGAAACTCCGGCTTGCGAGCAGCTCCCGTCGCGAGGGCATTCGTTGGGCAAACCGTTATCGGCATCTGCTGATAGCCGCAGACGCCCTGGTGATTGCGGCAGTGACTGCGGCGGCCCACATCACCCGGTTCGGGTTGAGCACAGTGAGTTCGGTTCAAGTGGGCGAGTTCCGAGTGGATTACCTCTACATTTCCGTGGTCATCGCGGCCGCCTGGATGCTTGCGTTGGGGCTGTACAAGAGCAGGGACACGCGGATCGTCGGAATCGGAATCGACGAATACAGACGGGTCGTCAGCGCAAGCGCAATGCTTCTGGGCCTCATCGCTCTGGTTTGCTTTGTCCTGAATATCGACGTGGCCCGGGGATTCTTCGCGCTCGCCCTGCCCGCCGGGCTGACCGGCCTGCTGGCGGCACGCTGGAGCATGCGTCAGTGGCTGTCCAGGCAGCGGGTTCACGGCCATTACCTTTCGCGTGTGATCGTGTTGGGCCGGCCGAATGACGTCCGGTACGTCGTCAGCCAGATCGAAAAGAAGTCCGGTGCGGCGTACAAGGTCGTGGGTGTCGCACTTTCCGGGTCCGCCGGCGCCGGCACCTTCACCCAGGGCAGCCATGTCCTCAACGTCATTGGAGACGAGCGGAGCGTCGTGGAAGCAGTGGCTTCCGTGGACGCCGATGCTGTCATCGTGGCCGGACCCATGAAGGGCGGCAGCCGTTACATACAACGACTCGGATGGAAGCTGGAACAGTCGTCCACCCAGCTGATCCTCACCACCGGACTGACCAACGTCGCCGGTCCCCGGATCCACTCCCGTCCCGTGGAGGGCCTGCCCCTCATGCACGTGGAACTGCCGCAGTACGCCGGCGCCAAGCATGCTCTGAAGAGGCTATTCGACATCACGTTGGCCGCCGCGGCCCTGGTGGCGCTCATCCCGGTGTTTCTGGTCCTCGGGGTGATGATCAAGCGGGACAGCCCCGGGCCCGTGATCTTCAGGCAGGAACGGGTGGGTCGCGGCGGTGAGAAATTCAACATGCTGAAATTTCGGTCAATGGTCGAAACCGCGGAGGACGATCTCGCCGGGCTCCTGGAACACAACGAGGGCGCGGGTGTGCTCTTCAAGATGCACAACGATCCGCGGGTCACCGGGGTCGGCCGCTGGATGCGCAAGCACTCCCTCGACGAACTGCCGCAGTTCTGGAACGTCCTTAAGGGCGACATGAGCCTGGTCGGTCCACGGCCCCCGCTGCAGCGCGAGGTCGACAACTACCACCACAAGGTGCTCCGGCGGCTCTACATCAAACCGGGCCTGACAGGCATGTGGCAGATCAATGGGAGATCGGAGCTGAACTGGCGCGACAGCGTCCGCCTGGATTTGTACTACGTCGAAAACTGGTCGCTGGCCGGAGACCTGATCATCCTTTGGCGCACAGCAAAGATGCTCATCAATCCGGTCGGGGCCTACTGACAAACCAAGGGTTTCTGTTCTACAAAAATTGAGAAAGGCAAGGCAATGACCACACTTGTTTCGGGGGCTGGTGGATTCATCGGAGGCCATTTGGTGGCCCAACTCCTCAAAGACGGACAATCAGTCCGGGCAGTAGACCGCAAGCCTTTTGCAGAGTGGTACCAGGTGCACCCGGAGGCGGAGAACATCCAGGGCGACTGCTCGCTGCTGGAGACGGCCCGCGAGGTCAACCGGGGCGTGCAGTACGTCTACAACCTCGCCGCCGACATGGGCGGCATGGGCTTCATTGAGAACAACAAGGCGGCCTGCATGCTGACTGTGCTCACCAGCACTCACATGCTCATGGCAGCGCAGGAAGCAGGCGTTGAGCGGTTCTTCTACAGCAGCTCAGCCTGCGTTTATGCTGCCGGACATCAAACGTCCTCTAACGTCATCGCACTGCGTGAAGAAGACGCGTACCCCGCACAGCCGGAGGACGGCTACGGATGGGAGAAGCTCTTTACCGAGCGCATGGCCCGGCATTACCGCGAGGACTTCGGGCTGCAGACCAGAATCGCCCGGTATCACAACGTCTACGGCCCGCACGGCACTTGGGACGGTGGGCGGGAGAAGGCGCCGGCCGCACTCTCGCGCAAGTTCGCACGGGCGGCACTGACAGGCGACACCAATCTTGAGATCTGGGGCGACGGCGAACAGACCCGCAGCTTCATGTACATTGACGACTGCATCCAGGGCACTAAAGACGTCCTGCACGGCGATTTGACCGAGCCCGTCAACCTGGGATCCTCTGAGTTGGTCTCGATCAACCAGATGGTGGATCTCCTCGAGCAGATCTCCGGCACCGTGGTGACCAGGCACTACAAGCTCGACGCCCCGCAGGGAGTTCGCGGGCGGAACAGCGACAACACTCTCTTCCATGCCACGTACGGCTGGGAGCCGTCCATCACGCTCCGGACCGGACTGGAAAAGACCTACGAGTGGATCTTCGACCAGCTCAAGGCGCAGGGGTGAACCCCCGTGCGCATCCATATTCACGACTTCGCCGGGCACCCGTTCCAGGCGGAGCTCTCCCGGGAACTCGCCGCGCGGGGACACGACGTCGAACACGCCTACGCGACCCAGTATCCCAGTGGCAAGGGAAAGCTGGAGCGCCTGGACGGTGACCCGGACGCGCTGACTTTCCGCGGAATCACCGCCGTGAGGACCTTCGAGAAGTATTCGCCGTTGGGACGGATGCGGTTCGAGAAGTCATTTGCCCAAGCTTGGGTCAGCCACCTCGAGCAGGCCCGTCCCGATTGCGTCGTGGCATGCAACGTTCCGTTGTTCGTCCTGAACAGATTCAGCTCAACGATGGCAAAGTCGGGGCAGCCCTGGGTGTTGTGGCATCAGGACCTCTTCAGCAGAGCCATCGGAGAAGAGATCAGGAAACGGCTGCCTGCGGCTGTCGGTCCGGCAGCGCAGCGATGGGTCACGCGCACGGAGAAGAACCTGGTCCGCAGTGCCAGCCAGGTCGTCGCAATCGGCGAGGAATTCCGCCGGGCGTACCGGCGCTGGGGCCTCGATGTGCGCCACGTTTCTGTCATTCCAAACTGGGCGCCGCTCGGTGAGATCCTGCCCGGGCCAAGGGACAACGGGTGGGCGCGCGCCCATCTCCCGCAGGGCCGGGAGATCCGTCTGCTCTATGCCGGAACGCTCGGCCGGAAGCACAATCCGCTGCTGTTGATTGATCTCCTGCGCGCCGCCCTGGGCAAGGGCATCCCGGCGCGTCTCGTGGTCGCCTCGGAGGGGGAAGGGATTGAAGCCGTGCGCCAGATCGCGGAGCGGCAGCCGGAATTGCCGATCACCCTGCTGCCGTTCCAGCCTGCTTCCGAACTCTCTGAAATGCTCGGCTCCGCTGACGTGCTCCTGGCCCTCCTGGAGCCCGGGGCGTCAAAGTTTTCGATACCCAGCAAGGTGCTCTCATCCTTGGCGGCTGGCCGTCCCGTCCTGGGACTCATGCCGCGGGACAATCCAGCGGCCGTGGACATCGGGGCGGCCGGCGGGTATGTCGGGACTCCGGACGCGCAGGGTGTGGTGGGTGCCTCCGATTGGCTCCAGGGGATGGTCCAGTCGCCAGGGGCGCTTGTCTCCGCCGGAGAGCGAAGCCGCCAGCTTTCCGTCGAGCGGTTTGGTATTGGTCCGATCGCCACCCGATTCGAAGAAGTGCTGGCCAAAGCCGTTGCGGACCGCCGTCTGGCACCACAAGGGTCCGCGCAGACTGCCGAGGCGGTGTCCTGATGCCAGCACAATCATCGCCGGACGCCGGACCAGGGCGGCAGACGCCTGTCATTGATCTGGCTCAGGCGCCGGGCGCCGGTGAGGCCTGGGACCGGCCACGGGCGATTGTCTATCTGTGGGGGGCCTGCGAGCTATTGTTCGTGAGCAACCCCTGGCAGATAAGTTCACGGCTTCGGGTCGCCGTGCTGCGGGCTTTCGGCGCCGAGATCGGTCCGGGCGTCACATTCCGGCCCCGCACCCGCGTCAAGTTTCCGTGGAAGCTGCACATCGGGGCCGGCTGCTGGATTGGTGAGGGCGTCTGGTTCCACAACCAGGACGATGTCTACATCGGCGCCAACGCTGTGGTTTCACAGGAATGCTTCATCACCACGGGAAGCCACCGGGCCCGCAGCGACATGGGCCTGATAACCAGCCCCGTTTACATTGACGATGGTGCATGGGTCACCTCGCGTTGCATGGTGCTCGGCGGAGCCCACATTGGCCAGTCAGCCGTCGTGGAGCCGCTCACCGTGGTCCGTGGTGAGGTTCCGCCGAATGCTGTCTACGGGCGGGTGCCCGGCCCCTCAGTGATCAGAGAACGGTTCCGGGGAAATGATGTCCTGTGATGGCACAATGCATCCTAGGGGGTAGCCATGGTGGCCAGGGTCTTGGAAATCAACGCGTACATCTTGTCGGCGAGGTACTGATGGCCGGCGTCGGTCGGGTGGACGCCGTCGGCGCCGATGAGCTTGGAATCGGCGCCGAAGAACCAGCGCTCGCTCAACGGGTCGACGAACTGAATGCCACTGGCAGACGCTGCCCCGGCGATCGCCTTGCTGTCACTGGTGATGAAGTCCGGCACCCGCTCGTTGACCCAGGCCGGCCCGACGACGATCAGCTTCGCGTGGGGCGCCCGCTCGTGGATCTTTGTGTAGAGATCCGTCGCAGCCGCAGCCATCGTTGCAGGGTCCTGCTTACCGTCGTTCCTGCTCCCAAAGACGAGAACCAGATCTGCCGTCGAGCGCAGGCTGGTGGTGGCGGCTTCGGCGAACGTGACTTTCTCGGTTCCCCTGACGATGTACCCGGCGCCGGGATGGCCGATGACGTTCATGTCGACCGGATGGGATTCCGAGTAAAAGCGGGACCCGACGATCTTTGCCCAGTTTGCTGCTCCGTAGCCACCCTGGTCGGAGCCAACAACGTAGGAGTCGCCGATGATGTCAACGTTTGGGACCGCGGCACGGCTCGATTCCGGCGTGCTGGCAGCTGGAGCCGGCGAGGGAGCGGCCCCGTTGCCCCGCGCGGTGAATGCCAGCACAGCAATCATGACCGCCACGACGGCCAGCAGGCCAAATCCAAGTTCCTTCACGTGACGGAACCGGAAGGATGATCTGGTCCTGTTTGTGCTCTTCAGAAAATCCATTCGCAAAGACTATCGGCAATCCACTCTCGAGGGGGAAGTGAATGCAGAAGATACCAGCTTCGGTCCTGATTCAGACGAAAAATGAAGAGGCGAGCATCGAGAGGTGCCTGGCGGCACTGAGCGACTTTGACGAGGTCATCGTGGTCGATTCAAACAGCGCCGACCGGACCGCGGAACTTGCCGCCGCCGGCGGTGCGACCGTTATCAACTTCACCTGGAACGGGGCCTATCCGCAGAAGAAGCAGTGGCAGCTTGAACATGCGCCGACGCGCCACCCGTGGATCCTGTTCCTTGACGCCGACGAATTTCCGAGCCGGGAACTGATCGAGGAAATCGCCGTGATCGTCTCGGATCCGCTGGAACGCCGTGTGGCTTTCGACATCCCCATCTCCTATCACTTCGCTGGCAAGGTCCTCAAACACGGCCACCGGGTGGTCAAGCGTTCGCTGTTGAAGCGGGGCTTCAACCGCTATGAGGACACTGGTTTGGTGAATCTCCCGGTGATGACAGAGCTGGAAGTGCACTACCAGCCAGAGGCGACAGGTGAGGTGGGACGCACAGCGGGCCTGCTGGCACACCACGATCTGGATCCGGTCCGCACCTGGTTCGACAGGCACAACAAGTACTCCGACTGGGAGGCGTACATCCATGCCGACCCGGCCATGCGGCGCTCGGTGCGCTCGTCGAAAAGCATGCAAGGCCAGCGCTTTGATGTCGTCCCGTTCAAACCAGTTGCCTTCTGGGTCTACAGCTACATCGTCCGGGGCGGCTTCCTGGACGGACGGGCCGGCATGGACTACGCCGTCGCCCTGGCCACGTACTACTGGCAGATCGGCCTGAAGACCCGCGAACTACAGCAAAACGGCAGCCGGCTGGCTGAGCATGTCTGAAAATCGCGCATCGTCGAGGCCGCCCCTGAGCGTGCTGCAGATCGGCGGCCTGGCCGGCCCGGGGGCCGTCGCGGGCGGCGTCTGGGCGGTCGCGCGCATGCAGACTGCAGCGCTGGTGCGCCGCGGTGCCGCTGTTGAACTCGTCGGGGGCTGGCTCGGCGGCCGGCCGGCCACTCGCCCGGAACCGCATGAAAGAATTTTCCGCGTCCGGCGCCCTTTCCGGGGCGCGCGTCTCAGGGGCCTGATTGGGGTTGGCCTCGTCAGGCATGTTTGGGACCGGAGCCGCCAGGTCGACGTCGTCCAGCTGCACCTCTGCCGCGACTTCATCACGACCTTCAGCGCCCTGGTGCTCCGCGGTGCTGCCATTCCCGTCATCGCGCAGGCCCACGGCATGCTGGCAGCGCCGCGTTCGCGCGGGTTGCGGGTGTTCGATGCGCTGATCTTCCGTCGGGCGATGCGGACGCCGCAAATATGGCTGACCCTGACGGAGGCCGAAGAAAAGAACCTTGAGTCCCTCGGCGTGCCGAAGACGAAGATGCGCAGGGTGGTGAACGCTACAGCCGACCCCGGCACCGTGTGGGAAGACCCGCAGACCCCCACCTTTCTGTTTGTTTCGCGGCTGGCGGCGCGCAAGCAGCCCACGGTGTTCGTCGAGGCAGCCATTGCCCTCCTGCGGGAGGGATCGGAAGCCCGGTTCGTGGTTGCCGGACCTGACCAAGGCGAACTGGAGAGCGTGCACCGTTTGATCGAGGCTTCAGGCTTCCGCGACCGGTTCGATCTTCCGGGGGAGTTGACGGAACCCCAGGTGCTGGAGGCGCTGTCCCATGCGACCGCCGTCGTTTTGCCCGCCCGCCACGAGCCTTACCCGATGGTGATCATCGAGGCGGCGGCTGTGG
The DNA here is from genome assembly GCF_056395875.1 of Arthrobacter sp. 05T45. Classification (NCBI taxonomy): domain Bacteria; kingdom Bacillati; phylum Actinomycetota; class Actinomycetes; order Micrococcales; family Micrococcaceae; genus Arthrobacter; species Arthrobacter sp. 05T45. The sequence goes on from NZ_JBFTKI010000016.1 coordinate 50,951, forward strand.
GTACGCCCATCATCCTGACCTCGGAATGTGGACTGGCCGCGCCCTTGCAGAAAGCGGGCGCGGCGGTTGTCGCCGCGCCCACGGCCGGGGCCTTCCACGCAGCCATGGCCACAGTGGCGGCCAGCCAGGATCTGCGGCTCCGGCTGAGTGCGCAGGCCCGTGAGCTGCACCTGGGTCTCTGGTCTGCCGAATCCCTCGCGGAAAGTCTCCTGGGATTGTATGCGGAGGCGATAGATGCTGGCCGGCAGTGACCTCCGGAGCCCGGTCAGCCTGCCGGGCGAGAGGAAGTCAGGAATCGGCGCGGCGCTGGCGATCCTGACTTTCTTGTGTTTTGCCGTCGCCATACCGCTCATCCTGCGGTCGACGTCGGAAGCCACCTACAGCGATACTGACTTCCTCATCCGATATTCGGTGCTCCTCTATGCGGCTTTCCGCATGAGTGCCATTCTCTGGAAAGACCAGGTGCGACCGGTAGCCGGTGTCTTCTGGATGTTCGTCTATGTCTGCCTGGGCGTGGTTCCACTGGCCCAATTGTCGACCGGCGCGTCAACCATCCTTGCCGTCCAGGTCGACGACTCGACCTTGTACGCGGCAACCGCCATCACTCTTCTTGGCTGCGTCAGCTTCGACCTGGCCTATCACCTCAGACTCTTCAAGAACTTGGGCGGCCCGGCGCCCGTGCGCAGGCTGCGGAGCATGGAAACCCTGAGGATCTTTGCGACAGCCGCGATCCTGGGCGGGCTGATATACGTGGCTCAGGTCGGCGGAATCAGCGTGTTCTTTGCCAGCCGGCAGGAGGCGAGCCAGGCCCTTGACCAGGTGAGCCCCGACAGCGGACAAGCCGCCCGGGCGATCATCTCCGCCTTCGGCTCCGTAACCTGCCTGGTGGCGCTCATTTTCTACATCCACATATTCCGGGTCCTCCGAAGTTCCCTCAACCTGCTTGACTCCGTATTAATAGTCGGCCTGGTGGTGCTCAATGTCGTCGTGAACAACCCGATCTCCAACTCTCGTTACTGGACGCTGGCCGTGCTTTTCGGCCTGGTCATGCCGCTCATCGGGTCACGCAAAGCCCTCTTCAACTTGGCGATCGTCGGCGGGGTGGTGGCGGCGATCTTCCTTTTTCCGCTAAGCGACATCACCCGCCGGGCAGCGGGGACCGGCGTCATGCTCCAGACGGACTCGGTGTGGCGGATGATCTCGACCAAGGACTATGACCAGTTCAGCATGCTCGCGAATACCCTTGGGTTCACCCGGGATGAGGGACTGACCTGGGGGTACCAGTTCCTTGGCGCCGTGCTGTTTTGGGTGCCGCGCGTCGTCTGGCCGACCAAACCGCTCGACAGCGGTGTTGAGGTCGGCCAGTGGATGAGCAGTGCCAACGTCAACCTGTCGTCCCCGCTGTGGGCAGAGGCCTGGATCAATTTCGGGGTCCTCGGGGTGGCGGTCACATTCGCCCTGCTGGGACTGCTGAGCAGAAGGCTCGACGTCGGTTTCGGCGCGGGTGCCTTGTCCGCCGGATCGGTGGGCTATCTGGGCGTCGCCATCTTCTCCGGGTACATGTTTATCCTGCTCCGCGGCTCTTTGCTGCAGTCGATGGGGAGGCTGCTGATCCTCGCCCTGGCCATTGCTGTTCTGAGCGTGAGCGCCAAACGAAAGCCAGGTGACACGAAATGAGTACGGACAAGCTCGAGCGTCCACATGCCGCAGGGCCCGGTTTTGCCCAGTCCTTCAGGGAGCTCAGCCTGGCGCAGAAAGGCAAGAAGGGGGTGCCCCTGTACTGCCTGTACGTCAACCGACCGGCCGGCCGGGTGGTCGCAGCCGCGCTCAGGAACACCCGGTTCGGGCCAAACCAGGTGACTTTCGCGGGGGCGTTCCTTACCTACGGGGCGTTGCTGTGGCTGGCCCTCGGGGCAGGAACCGGGGCAGGCTCAGCCCTGGTGGGAGTAGTGCTCGCCGCCGGGTTTGTCCTCGACTCCGCAGACGGGCAGCTGGCAAGGCTCCAGGGACGGAGCTCAAAATTGGGTGAGTGGCTCGACCACGTGCTGGACAGCGGGCGGATCGTCGTCCTGCACGGAGCCGTTTTCTGCTTCCTCCTGCGCACAACTTCCATTCCGGCGCTGCAGCTGGCCGCGCTGTGCGGCGTGTTCCTTTTCGCCAACTCCACAATCTTCTTCGCCGGCGCACTGTTCGATCAGCTGACCCGCCAGGCGGGGCAGCGCCCGTCACCTCCCGGCCACGATGCCTCAACTTCGATAAAGCGATCAATCCTCACGTTGCCAGTCGACTACGGCGTGACGTGCCTGGCCCTTATGACAGTGCCGTGGATCAACATATTCCTGCCCAGCTACGCGGCTTTGGCGATCTTCCATTGCGTCTTCTGCGCCGCCTATGTGGCGAAGTTTTCCCGTGCCCTGGCAAGGATGGACTAGATGGCCCGCCTGAGCAGGTATGTCGCCTTCGGCGATCAGGCCGTATCCAGCATCTCGAACTTCGTCGCGGTAGCCATTACGGCCAATGTCGCGACCCCCGGCCAGTTCGGTCAGTTCTCCTTGGGCTATGCGGGGTTGCTCCTGTTCCTGGGCGCCCAGCGTGCGCTTATCGGAGAGACAATGCTGGTCAAATACTCCGCCGCGGGCTCCCTGAAAGCCCCGGTGAGAAGAGGCGTTATGGGTGCCAGCGTACTGGTCGCAGCCGCCACCGTTCCGTTGCTGCTGGCCGGCGCCGTCGTGGCTGACCAATCGGCCCGCCTCATCTGGTTTGTCATCGCCGCGAGCCTGCCCTTCGTGCTCCTCCAAGACACACTCCGGTATTTGTTTATCTGCGAGCACCGTCCATGGCGGGCGCTGCTCATCGACGCTGTGTGGGCCGTTTTGTCGATCACGTCCATGGTGGCTGTCGCGGCCACCACCGGAGCCGTGTGGGCCGTCGTTCTGTGCTGGGGCGGCGGCGCAGCGGCAGCATTGGTCCTGGGACTCCTGCTGGGGCGGGTGCTGCCTTCGCTGCGCGACGGCAGGCGCTGGCTGGGCGTCAACCGTAACCCCGGGCTTCGCTATCTCGGGGAGTTTTCAGCGCTCAATGCGTCCAACTTCGTCGTGCTGTATCTCTTGGCGCTGCCTCTGGGTGCTGCTGGCGTGGGTGCGCTGCGGGCGGCGCAATTGCTGTTCTCGCCCCTCAACACCGCCTTTTCCGCTATCAAGATGGCTGTCATTCCCGAGCTCGTGCGCTCCAAGGGCACTGCGGTCTTTCGAATGCGGCTGATCGAAACGGCTGTGGTCGTGGCAGCCATGGCCGGGCTGTGGGGCGCGGCCGTCATGCTGCTGCCGGGCTCCATAGGGGCCCTCGTGCTCGGCGCATCCTGGGAGGCTGCGTCCGGGCTGCGACTTCCTTACTTGGTGCAATACGTCGCGATGGTTCCCTACACCGTCTTGCTGGCCTACTACAGGTCCGTCCAGGCGAACAGGCTGTCGACGCTCATGCGGGCAGTTCTGGCCCTTCTGACGCTTGTGCTGCCCCTTGCCCTGGCGTATGCCGGCGGCACCGTTGGCGCCGCCTGGGCGTTTGCGCTGGCAGTCGCGGCCGCGGTTGTCGTCGGGGGGACCGCCACCGTTGTGTCGAGATCCCGTTCCCGTTCCCGGACAGAATCGTCGTTGCATCGGCCCGATCCGGCGGAAGTCGAGCTCCGGCGGGCTGCTGACGCCCGGTGAGCGCGGCAGAAACACGGCGGGTGGCCGGCCCTGACCGGCATCCGGTCTAGGTGACCGTGACACCCCTGAACTGCACGGGGACCGGGGCAGGGTAATCCTTGCAGAGACTGATGTAGCCCCCGCGATACTCCCGGTCCATCGTCTCTCCTGACCAGCCGGCGCCGTCTACCCTCGAGAACCGGATGGAAGACGGCGTAACGTCGATCTTGAAGTGCATCCATTCCCCGGGCTTCACGGGTGACGTCGCGATCGTCTGTAGCCGTGTGCCGGCGGGATTGCCTGGGTCGCGCCGGTACAGGACCAGCTCTCCGGCCGGCCGAATGATCAGGTGATATCCCCCGACGCTGCTTGGCACCAACACCCGGTAGGGGGTGTCATCCTGTTGCCCGAACGCGATCCCGGCGTGCTGAAGGTTCGACGGAAGTTCCTGGGGCCAGCACATTTCGAACGTAATGCTGTGGATCTCTTTCGTGACAGGACCCATTGAACCCAGCCGGTAGCTGAAGTTCTCGCTTTTATCCAGCACTACTGATGCCGATGACGCGTCGATCACCGGTTGGGCTCCCCAGCCTTGGTCCACAGTCCAAGGAAGGTCGCCGGCGGCCCGGGAACCGGTCGAGAACGTGTCTTGAGATTCCGCGGTCGCCGATGTCACATAGGGGATGTTTGAGCACATCAGGCCTTGAACGCCCAGGCTGGTCACGCGGTTGGCAGCGGAACGGGTATGGATTTCCCAGCAGATGACGGGCTTGCCGTAGGCCACGACCTTGCGGACCGTCGCGTCATCGGCGGTGTGGTAAACGCCAAGATAATCGAATCCGGCGGCGAGCTCGTCCGAACGGGGAATGGCATCCGGCATGAAGTACCCCCACGTTTTGTAGCCGCGCTTGGCGGCTGCCGCAACCTGGAGGGCGGGGGCCGGTTGCTTCCAGATGAAATGCTCGGTGGAATTCGGGTAGCTGTCCATCAGGTCAAGAAGCGTTCTTGTGTTCGTGCCTTGTTTGTCTTCGATGAAGATGACATGCGAAGCCGCGAACCGGTCAAGGACGTCCCGTAGCTTCGGAATGGGCTCAAGGGCCGTCGACGGGCCAAGCCAAGCGCGGGCATCGACCCGGAGGCCGCTGAGCTCGGCATAGGTAAGTTCCGCGACCTTGCGGTTTTGCCCGGTCACCCTGAGCGCACTTTGGTCGTGATGGCACACCAGCACGCCGTCCTTGGTGGCGTTCACCGAAACTTCGAGCGCCGGAACACCGGAATTTACCGACTGCTCATAGGCGTGCATAGTGTGTTCCGGCCAGTTATCTCCTGAGCCGCGGTGAGCCACAATAAAACGATCATTTTCGAATAGCGTGGCTACTGTGTGAATTGGTGGAGCTTGAACAGGCGGACGAGCGGGCGTGCATCCGGCCAGAAATAATCCCGATGCTCCAAGGAAGATGGCCTGGCGCCGGGAGAGCGCTCTGCGATTGTCCGGAATATTCCCAGTGCCGGTTCCTGATTTCCCCGCACTTCGATTTGCCTGCATTTCACGCCTTCAATGACTCGTTGTCTTCAAGGCCGTTATCAAGCAGGTTCAGGGCGCGCCGCAGCAGGGTGCTGGAGGTGTGAACGGTGTAGGGAAAATACACCACCTCGACGCCGAGCGCCAGCATGCCGGCTTCGAGGCGGTTTCCCTTTTCTGTTCCGCGCCAATCATCGCCTTTGAAAATTACGTGGAAGCCAACGGCATGCCAGGCGTCTACTTTGTCCGGGTAGTTGTCGACCACCACCTCGTCGACAAGCCGGATATTCCGGACGATCTCAAGCCGTTCATGAAGAGGCACGACAGGCTCTCTGTTCTTCACAAGCAGTGTCGCTTCAGTGGAAGCCACTCCCGCGACCAGATAGTCGCAGTGCAACCGTGCATGTTTGAGCAGGTTGAGGTGCCCGACATGGAAAAGATCGTAGACACCGGATGCATAGCCGATACGAACAGTCACAACGAACTCGATTCTTCACGAATGCCGAATAGGTCATAGGCACCGGCCGGCCGTCGAGGCGCTGGGCTGGTCCCCCCAATTCCATGCTGAGGGTGTTATTGCCTAACGGAAAGCACTTTGGGGAGAAACGCGTGGGCGGGCGGCTAAAGCAGGTAGCGGGACTAGTAAGACAAGTAGGAGGGGTGGAAAAGCTAGTAGGAGCAACCGTTCCCGCCCTTGGTCTTTGCTGATTTGATCTTGGTAGCTTCAGCCCTGAAGTTCATGATTACGTAACCGGGGGGGACTCCATGCGTCAAAAAATCCCAGCTGTTCTAGCGGGCATAGCGCTAGCGGTGGCGCCGTTAATTGCCACCAGCAGCTCCGCGCTCGCTCTATCTCCGGGAGTTGCGTTTTCCGCCAACGCCCTCCCGACTTGGCAGACAAACGGCGTTGCCTGGACCATGGCCCAGTCAAACGGTGTTGTCTACGCCGGCGGAACGTTCACCCAGATCCGGCCTCCTGGCACCGCCGCCGGCAGCGCCCAGTCAAGAAATGCGGTGAACTTCGCGGCCTTCGATGCGTTCACCGGCAACCCCACTTCCTGCGCCTTGTCCGTGACGGGCGGCACAGGTACAACCGTTCGTGCCCTGGCGGTAACTCCGGACGGCAGCCGGCTCTATGTGGGCGGTCTGTTTGGGGCCATCAACGGCGTCAACACCACCCGCATCGCTGCCGTCAAGCTTCCTGGCTGCACGGTAGACACGACCTTCCGGCCGGCAATCGTCTCGGCCACAGTCCGGACAATCGCCGCAACCGACACCGCCGTCTATTTCGGTGGCGACTTCCAAACGGTCGGGACCGAGGCCCGCAGCCGTTACGCGGCCATGGACTCAAACGGCGCGCTCCTTCCATGGGCGCCGGCCGTCAACGCGTCAGCCCGCGCGCTGGACATCCCCGCCGGCCGCAACGTGGCCGTCCTCGGTGGCGATTTCGCAACTGTGAACGGCGTGGCATCCCAGTCGATCGCCGTCGTCGACACGAACACCGGCGCGAACGTGAGGGCATACGGCGCAACGTTCATCTCGCGCACGTCATTTACAAAATCCATCGTTGACGACGGGCAGAACTTCTACATCGGCAACGAGGGCACCGGAGGCGGCGTCTTCGACGGACGGGCACGATTCAGCCTTGACACCTACGACCAGGTGTGGAGGGACACCTGCCTCGGAGCCACCCAGGCGGTGGACGTCTATGGCGGTGTCCTCTACGCCGCCAGCCACGAGCACGACTGCTCGACCATGAATGAAATGGCTGACGGCGTCCGGCAGCACCTGACGGCACAGAGCGTCAACGCCCCGGCACCCCAATTGGGGTGGAGCCCTGATACCAACGACGGGATTGGTGAAGGCATTGGCCCCAGGGCCATCGTCCACACGAATCGGGGTTCGGGCGACATGCTCTGGGTCGCCGGCGAATTCACCACCACCAACGGCACCGCCCAGCAGGGCCTGACCAGGTTCGGCCCCGGCCCGGGAACTGTGGCACCTTCCTCGCCCAGCAACGTCAGCGCGGAAAGCCTCAAGGCCGGCGAAAACCAGATCCGGTGGCGGGCCAGCCTCGACAACGACGACTCGGAGCTGAGCTACAGCGTCTACCGGAACGGCTCTTCGACCCCGCTGGGAACTGTTAATGCCAGCTCGCTGTGGTGGTCGACAGGCCAGGTGTCCTTCACGGACAAGACAGCCGTACCCGGAACGCTGTACAGCTACCGCGTCCGGGCGACTGACGGCACCAACACCGGTCCGCTCTCGGCCTCGGTGGCCGTCACAACAGCGAGGAACACCGCAGCCTACCCGGCCGCTGTCATTGGGGCAGGTGCCAGTACGTACTGGCGGCTTGACGGCAACGGTCCGACGGTCGGCGCCGACAGCTCTGCGGGCAACAACCTGGAACTGAGCTATGGCGGACCGGCATTTGCCGGCGACACCGGAGCCATTGCCAATGACACCAGCCGCTCGACGACATTCAATGGCACGAGCGCATTCGCCTACGGCCAGAATCGGGGCAATGCGCCCACCGTCTACAGCGCGGAGGTGTGGTTCAAGACGAACACGACCCGGGGCGGGAAGATCTTCGGCTTCGGCAGTGGCCAGCCCAACCGGCACGGTACCAATCCCGGACTCAGCAGCAGTTACGACCGGAACCTCTACATGACGAACGCGGGCACGCTGATCTACGGTGTCTACGTCAACGGCACGAGGACGGTTAGCTCGGTTCTGCCCTACAACGACAACGCCTGGCACCACGCCGTGGCGACGCAGGGCAGCGACGGCATGCGGCTTTACGTGGATGGAACCCAGATCGGCGCGCTGCCGAACCAGACTGCAGCGCAGGGCTACTGGGGTTCGTGGAAGATTGGCGGAGACCAGCTGAACAGCTGGCCGTTGCGGCCCTCGAGCAACTACTTCGCCGGCTCCATCGACGAGTTCGCCGTGTACCCGACGGTGCTTTCGGCAGCGCAGGTCACCGACCACTTCAACATCGGCAAGGGAATCGGACAGCCGGTCCCCGACACACAAGCTCCCGCGGCCGTGACAGGAGTTGCGGCCGCGGTACATGCCAGTGATGTGGCCGTTTCCTGGAACGCAACCACCGACAACGTCGGGGTTACGGAATACCAGGTCCACCGTTCCGATACCAGCGGGTTCACCCCGTCAGCAGCCAGCCTCGTCGCCACGGTGAACGGGAGCACGCTCAGCTGGACTGATGCGGGCCGTCCGGCCGGAACGTCCTACTATCAGGTTCTCGCCGCCGACGAGGCCGGCAATGTCAGCGGCCCGTCCAACGAAGCATCCGCAACGGTGGTTCCGCTCCCGCAGCCGGTCACGCTCACGCTGACACCGACCGCCGACACCTACGTGAACGCGGGAGCGCCGAATACCGCAACAGGGTCCTTCACGACCCTGGCCACCAGGGGTACGTTGGCCTACATCACCTACATGAGGTTCAATGCGTCCTCGCAGGTTCCTGCGGGCCAGCACCTCGTGTCGGCGACCTTGAAGTTCTCAACTACCGCGGACTCCTTTGCCGGGTCCGCCGATCCACAACAGACGGTGGCGATGGCCGGTGACTGGTCCGAGGCGACGACGACCTACAACAACCGCCCGCAAACCAGCAGCACCTTGCTGGGAACGCTGACCGGTCCGACGGCACCGAACGCGTCGTACTCAATTTCGCTCGATGCGGCCGCAATCTCGGCAGCGCTCGCAGGTGACATCAACTTCTCGATGCAGAGCGCTGGAACCGACAACATGTGGTTCTTCTCGCGGGAAGCCTCTGCTGCCAAACGTCCGGCCCTGGTACTGAACTTCGAGCCGAATCCCTAAGTAAAAATAGCTCTCGAAAGAAAACATCCCATGTATAACGGTCTCTCGAAATCCCTGGGAATGGTGCTTCTGGCGGCTGCGGTCTTCGCAGCCGCCGGTTGCACCTCCCCCGGAAATCCCAACGCCACGTCCGCGTCCGCCAACTCAACCTCCCCGTCCGCCTCAGCTTCAGAGGCTCCGGCCGCTCCTCCGGCGGCTTCCCCCTCGGCTCCCGCCACGGGAGCCAAGACAGCGGCACCTGCTAACACCCCCGCCGCCTCCGGCGAGGCGCAAGCCCCGCAGGCTGCACCCAAGCCCACCTTTGCGCCTCCCGAGCAGCGGTATCTCGCTTCACGGGTCCCCCAGGGCACCGACCCGAACGCTGTCCTTCAAGTCGGACAGGAAAGCTGCGCCCAACTGGAAAATGTGAAAGCCACGGACCAGAAGGCCGTGGTGTCCCACTTGATCGAGAAGGTGGACGCGGAGGTGGTCGCTGCCATTAATGATCTCTGTCCCGGGCTCCAGCCCGAGCTCGATGCCGCGCGCCGCGGCTTCACCGACGGCGACTTCACCATCGGTGCGGCAGCGCCCAAGGAAGGCGGTGGTTCAATCTCCGTGGGTAAGTACGAGGCATGGAATCCCTCCCCGAACTGCACACTGGTGGCCTACGACGCAGCAGGCGGGTCGATTGCGCAATCGAACGGTACGTCGGCCTTCGCCATCCCGGCCGGCACCGCCCGTGTCGTGTCGGATGGATGCTACACCTGGCTGGCCGCATGAAACCGCGCCGCTTCGCCTGGAATGCAGCAACCACCGCCTGTGAAAGGACCCGCAATGGACGTCCGTGAACAATTGCTTATTTTGCGCCGAAGCTGGCGCCTGATCACTGTCCTGGCGTTGCTGGGAACGATACTCGCGGGCGTGGCATCCTTGCTGACTCCCACGTCCTACACGGCATCGACGAGCCTTTTCGTTTCGACGCAGAACTCGGAAACGTCCGCGGAACTGCAACAGGGCAGTGTCTTCGCATTGGCGCGCGTCCAATCGTATGTGGACGTCACCTCAAAACCGACCGTGCTCCAACCCGTCATCGACAAGCTCAACCTCGGCATGACCCCGGAAGCCTTGGCCGCCAAGATCAAGACATCCACCGCGCGCAATACGGTGATCATCGAAATCGAAGCCAGGGACGGCTCCGCCCAGCGGAGCGCCGACATCGCCAACGCCGTCGCTGCCAGCCTCATCACGGCTGTCGCTGACCTGGAGCGGCCCACGAACGGAACGCCGACCCCGGTCCGGCTCAGCCCGGTGGACCACGCCACCACGCCGACCGAGCCGTCGAGCCCCAACGCGAAGCTGGACCTCGGCCTGGGCCTCTTGTACGGGCTCGCAGCCGGAATCGCGGCGGCCGTATTGCGCCATGTCCTGGACCGCAACATCCGGACGGAATCGGATTTGCGCAAGATGACTGATCTGCCGCTCTTGGCAGGAATCACTGAACAGACTGCCGGCCGTCTGCCAGGGGCCCCTCCCTCGGTCCTGGGCGGTTCGGGCGCGGAGGCGTTCCGCAAGCTTCGAACGAACCTCCAGTTCGCAGGTGTGAACCGGCCGATGCGCTCGATCGTTGTTACTTCCGCGTCAGCGGGGGAGGGGAAGAGCACGGTCGCGCTGAACCTTGCCGTCACTATCGCCAAGGGCGGCCAGAAGGTCATCCTCGTGGATGCGGATCTTCGTCTTCCCTCAGTTGCTTCAGCGACTGGAATCGAGGGGGGCATCGGACTCACCACTGTCCTTGTCGGAACGTCCAGCCTCGACGACAGCATCCAGTACTGGTCCGACGACGGTTTGGCGCTGCTCGCCTCGGGTCCTCTGCCGCCCAATCCCAGTGAACTGCTCGGTTCAGCAGCCATGAGCCGACTTCTGGAGGAGTTGCAGAAAAAGTTCGACGTGATCATCGTCGATTCCCCGCCCATCCTCCCCGTCACCGACGCCAGTGTGCTGACCAAGAGCACCGACAGCGTGTTGCTGGTGGTCGGAACGAAGAGGGTGAGCCAACACAGCCTGGCCAAGGCAATCGACCAGCTCAATTTTGTCGACGCCAACATTCTCGGCGTCGTCCAAAACAGGATCCCCCGTCGGGGCCCCGACGCCAACACGGCGTACGTTGCCGGATACGGCGCCGAACATCCCGATCGCATCCCTCCCGTCGAGAACCGCGACGACGGTTCCTTCCGGCCCGCCCACGTTCGCCGCGGCAAGTTCGCGAGTGTGGAAACCTGATGATGTCTGCCGGGTTGTCCGGGCCCTGCCATTGGCGGGGCCCTTTGGCGGGTCTTCTTTGGCGGGCCCCGCAGGGCGATGAGCGACGACCGCCCTGGGGTGGCCCCGTAACTCTTCGGTAAAGGACCTGGAGCCGCCGCGGTACTGGCGGCCCGGGCGAATATCCTGAATTGGTTAGCTGCACTGTGGGGGAAGCGGGCTACGCCCATTGCCGTCCGCCAAGCAAGGATTTTCGTGGCATTCGCAGAGTACGACGTCGTCATCCACCGTGACGCCATGAGCGTGTACAACTTCCTCCTGGACCCGGGTCACCTGCCACTCTGGCGGGAGGGGGTCCGGAGCGTGGAACTACACTCCGGTGCCGCCGGCGCCAAAGGTGCCGTGTACCGGCAGACGGTCGCCGGACCGGGCGGACGACCCGTGGCCGCAGACTTCGAAATCGTCGAAGCCCGGAAGGGGGCGGAGATCCAGTACCAGGTCATCGTCGGGCCGGCCCGGCCGCACGGCGGCTACTACCTGAGCACCGAGGGTCCCAGCACCCGCGTCCGATTCGCCCTGAACTACGAGCCCAGGGGGTTCATTGTCCGCCTGACTAAACCCTTCCGCCGGCGGATGAAGGCCGAGGTCGGCCAACTCGAGCGGCTCAAGTCCCTCCTCGAAGATATGCCCGTTACGGAATAGACGCCCCGTTGGAGTAACACTTGGCGGCTGCACCCGTTCATGAAGCCGGGCAGGGCCCCGTGCGGTATTTTTGAACCTGTGCTGATCTCTGACCGCGACATTCGAACCGAAATTGACTCCCAGCGGATTGTCCTCGAACCCTTCGACCCCGACATGGTCCAGCCGTCCTCGGTGGACGTCAGGATCGACAAGTTCTTCCGGCTGTTCGACAACCACAAATACGCCCACATTGACCCGGCCGAGGAACAGCCCGAGCTGACCCGCCTGGTGGAAGTTGAGTCCGGCGAGCCGTTCATCCTGCACCCGGGGGAGTTCGTCCTTGGCTCCACGTACGAGACCGTGACGCTGCCGGATGACATCGCGGCCCGCCTCGAGGGCAAGTCCTCGCTCGGCCGGCTCGGCCTGCTGACGCACTCGACGGCGGGTTTCATCGATCCCGGATTCTCCGGCCACGTCACGCTGGAACTGTCCAACATGGCCACGCTGCCCATCAAGCTCTGGCCCGGCATGAAGATCGGCCAGCTGTGCTTCTTCCGGCTGTCCTCGGCCGCGGAGCACCCTTACGGTTCGGGGGAATACGGCAACCGCTACCAGGGCCAGCGCGGGCCCACGGCCAGCCGCAGCCACCTGAATTTCCACCTCACCAACATCTAGGCGGGACGGCTGCCAGGCCGGACGGCCGCGCCAGCCAAGCCAGCCTCCTGGCCAGGCACCCAGTGCGCTGAGTCGCAGGGCGGCAGCGTTACGCCGGGCCCGAGGTCCGGAACGCGGGCCGCCGTGCCGGACGGCGCAGGAGCCGGACCAGCGGCTCCACAAAGCGGGCGGCCAGCGGCCCCACGATCGCCATGATCAGAACGTAGGCGGTGGCGAGGGCTGCCAGATCGGCGGGCACCACGCCGGAGGCAACGGCCAGGCCGGCGATGACAATCGAGAACTCGCCGCGTGCGATCAGGGCCGCGCCCGCGCGGTAGCGGCCGGGAATGCCAATCCCGGCCCGCTTGGCCGCCCAGTACCCGGTGACCACCTTGGTGGCTGCCGTCACCAGGGCCAGCAGCAGGGCCCAGCCCAGGACCGGGGGGATGGACCGGGGGTCGGTGTTGAGGCCAAAAACAACAAAGAAGATGGCCGCGAAGAGGTCCCGGAGCGGCTCCAGGATGCGCGTGGCGCTGTGGGCCGTGGCCCCGGAAATCGCGATGCCGAGCATGAACGCCCCCACGGCAGCAGAAACCTGCATGGCGGCCGCGAGCCCCGCGACGAGAAGTGCCAAGCCGAGCAGATTGAGCAGGAAGACTTCGGAGTTTTCGCTGTGCACGGCCTTGGACACGTGGTGTCCGTGCCGAAGGGCCACCACCAGGACCAGGCTGACGACGGCAAGGGAGATCCCCACCGTCTGCAGCCCCAGCAGGATGCTGACGCCGGCCAGCGTGGCGGTCAGGACCGGCAGGTACACGGCCATGGCGAGGTCCTCGAACACCAGGATGGAGAGGACCACCGGAGTTTCCCGGTTGCCGATCCGGCCAAGATCCGTGATGACCTTGGCGGCGATCCCGGACGATGAAATGTAGGTGACGCCGCCCATCACCATGGCCCCCACGACGCCCCATCCCAGCATCACCGCGAGCCCGGCACCGGGCAGGAAATTGAGCAGCAGGTCCAGGACGCCGGCCTGCCAGGACCGCCGCAGGCCGGTGACGAGCTCGGACGCCGTATATTCCAGCCCAAGCATAAGCAGCAGGAGAATTACGCCGATCTCGCCGGAAAGGTGCGCGAACTCGTGCATGCCTTCGAGCTTGACCAGGCCCCCGGCCCCGAAGAACAGCCCGCCCACCAGATAGAGCGGGATGGGGGACATGCCGATCCGCCCGGCCAATCTGGCCAGCAGGCCGAGGCAGAAGACGACGGCCCCCAGCTCGATCAGAGTCAGCGCGAGCGGATCCATCCGGCTTATCCGTTGCGCAGGATGCCGGCCGCCGTGTCCAGGCCTTCTTGCGTACCCACCGCAACGAGGAGGTCACCGGGGTGGAGAACGACGTCGGGTCCCGGGGAGGGCACGACCTCGCCTTCGCGCATGATAGCCACGATCGAGACCCCGCTCCGGGTCCGGATGCACGCCTTCCCCATCGGCTGGTTCTGGAAGGGTGACTCAGCGCTGATCGAAAACTGGCGCGTGACAATACCCGGGATTTCCCGGTGGGCTTCCGAGAGCTGCATGGCGATGCGCTGGCCGCCCAGGAGGTTGCCCAGGGCGGCGGCCTCATCCGCAGTCAGCGGGACAGAGGCCTGGCAGGTGTCAGGATCGTCCCAGGTCGAGACGATGAGTTCCGTCTGGCCCTCGCGGTATTCGACAACGCCGATCCGGCGTCCGGAGGCAGTCATGAAGTCCTTGCGCCGGCCGAGGCCGGGGAGGTCCGTCTCATCCACGTTCATACCCTCAGCCTAGTGCGCGAACCGTTGATTCGGCCGCCTCAGGACTCGGGGACCACCGCGATTTCGGTCTGATCGGGGGCCTTGACCGGCAGGAGCACGAGCAGGCCCACGAGCAGCACCACCATGATGCCGAGGATGCCCCAGCGCTGGGCCTCGCCCTCCGCTACGAAGGGTGCGGCGACGGCGATGCACAGCGTGAAGAGCGCGGGGGCTAGGAAGCTTACGGCCCGGCCCGTGGTGGCGTAGAGGCCGAAGAGCTCGCCGGATTCGCCGTGCGGGGCGAGCCTGGCGAGGTAGGCGCGGGAGGACGACTGGGCCGGCCCCACGAAGAGGCACAGCAGCAGGCCGAAGACCCAGAACGTGGTGGTCCCGGCCCAGGCCATGCCAAAGAACATGTAACTGCCGTTGCCGAGGACCAGGATCGCGGTACCCGCGACCAGCAGGCCGGCCAGAGACGCGATAATCACGGTCTTCGGCCCGATCCTGTCATCCAGGAAGCCGCCGAGGATGGCGCCGGCGGCCGCCACGACATTTCCGAAGATCGCGAAGAAGATGACGTCCTTGAGCTCGAAGCCAAAGGTGCCGGCCGCGATCACCCCGCCGAAGGTGAAGACAGCTGCCAGCCCGTCCCGGAAGATGGCGCTCGCGAGGAGGAAGTAGATAGTGTGCGGGCTGGTCCGGTAGATCGCCTTGATGCGCCGTACGAGCAGGCCGTAGGAGGCGAGGAACCCCAGCCCGGCGCCCCGGTCCGAGCGCGGCAGCTCCGGGACCGCGAACAGCACGGGCAGTGCAAAGACGAGGAACCACAGGGCCGAAAACACCGCCACCAGCCGGATGTTCAGGCTGTCCGCGGTGGAGGCGCCAAACCAGTTCACGCTGGGCTGGACGAAAAGCTGGAGCACAACCAGCAGCGCGACGATGCCGCCGAGATACCCCATTCCCCAGCCGAAGCCGCTCACTTTGCCGATGTTCCGCGGGGTGGAGATCTGGGTGAGCATGGCGTTGTAGTTGACCCCGGCAAACTCGAAGAAGACGTTGCCCAGCGCTATGAGCGTGACGCCCAGGATCAGGAAGTCCGGCCGCGGGAAGACAAAGAAGCACAACCCGGTCAGGACGACGACGGCGGCCGTGTTGACCCCCAGCCACAGCTTCCGCCGGCCGCCCGTGTCCGAGCGCTGCCCGGTGACCGGGGCCAGGAGGGCAACGGCCACGCCGGCGACGGCCAGCGCGGCGCCCAGGACTGCCGAGGCCTGGTCCTCCCCGCCGAATGCCTTGGAGGTCAGGTAGACGGTGAAAACGAACGTTGTCATGACGGCATTGAAGGCTGACGAACCCCAGTCCCACGAGGCCCACGCGAGGATCCGGCCACGGTGCGGGACGGGACTTCCCGATTCCAGTTCCGAGGGGCGCATGGCCTCTGGGGCGGCGGCAGTGTTCATAGCCAGAATCGTAGCCGCCCCGGGCGTCCTCCGAGGGGGAGCGGCAGGGGGTTTTGCCAGGCAGGGTTTAGCCGCGGCTTCACATTTGCGTCGAATTGTTCAGTGACCGGTGTCTCGGCCAAAAGAATTTGTACACGCTTGGTAAACTGACGGCACCGAACCTAACAAATGACCCGCCTGCTCCAACTTGCTGACAATCGACTTTCTGACGTTGCGGAGATACCAGTGATCACAGTCCTTGCCGTGCACTTTGCGGTGGCTGCTGTGGCCCCGCTGCTGTTCCGAAAGTTTGGCAGGAATTCGTTCTTCGCCCTGGCCGCGGTCCCCGCGGCCTCCTTTATCTGGCTGCTGCTGCAGCACGACGCAGTCTATTCAGGCACAGTCTATTCAGGTTCTGACGGGGCGATTACCGAAGTCATCCCCTGGATTCCCGGGCTGCAGCTCGAACTCGCGTTCCGGATGGACGCCCTGGCCTGGGTCATGTCCCTGCTGGTGCTGGGGGTGGGCGCGCTGGTGCTGGTCTATTGCGCCCGCTACTTCAAGGACAAGGACGACTACCTCGGCGGTTTCGGCGCCCAGCTCCTGGCCTTCGCCGGGGCGATGTTCGGCCTCGTTACCGCTGATGACCTTCTGCTGCTGTTCATCTTCTGGGAACTGACCACAGTGCTGTCCTACCTGCTGATCGGCTACGCCCGCACCCGGCTGTCCGCGCGGCGCTCGGCGTTGCAGGCACTCGTGGTGACCACCGCCGGCGGCCTGGCCATGCTCGTGGGGCTCATCATGCTCGGTTCGACGGCCGGAACCTACCGGATCCAGGCCATCATGGACCTGGCTCCCACCCTGGTCGCCGGCCCCGCAGGCGGGGTCGTGAACGCCGCCGTCGTCCTCATCCTGATCGGTGCGATCACCAAATCCGCCCTGGTGCCGTTCCACTTCTGGCTCCCCGGCGCAATGGCTGCCCCCACCCCCGTGAGCGCCTACCTGCACGCCGCGGCCATGGTGAAGGCCGGGATCTACCTGGTGGCCCGGCTGGCCCCCGGATTCGCGGACACCGCGGCCTGGCTGCCGATCGTGCTCGGCCTGGGCCTGGCCACCATGCTGGTGGGCGGCTACCGGGCCCTCCGGCAGACAGATATCAAGCTCATCCTCGCCTACGGCACCGTGAGCCAGCTGGGCTTCATGACCATGGTGGTGGGCCTCGGCACTCCCGACGCGGCACTCGCCGGAATAGCCCTGCTCCTGGCGCATGGGCTGTTCAAGGCCACGCTCTTCCTGGTGGTGGGCATCATCGACCACCAGTCCGGGACCCGGGACATCCGCGAGCTCTCCGGCGTCTACGGATCGGCCAGGGCACTGGCGGTCGTCGCGGCGATCGGCGCGGCCTCGATGGCGGGCGTGCCCCCGCTGGCCGGATTCGTCGCCAAGGAATCGGTGTTCGAGGCCTTCCTCCAGTACAAGTCGGAGACCGGGACCGGACCCTGGCTCTTGGCCGGTGTGGTCCTAGGCTCCATCCTGACCTTCGCCTACAGCGCCAGGTTCATGTGGGGAGCCTTCGCCCTCAAGCCCGGCGTGGAGCCCACGGCCTTCAAGCCGGTCAAACCGGCGTTCCTCGCCGCACCGGCGATCCTGAGCCTCCTCACAATCCTTTACGGGCTGTGGCCTGCCACCGTTGACGCCTGGATCCAGCCCTACGCGGAGCTTTTTGTGCACGGCTCCGAGGCCCCGCCCGGGCACCTGGCGCTGTGGCACGGCATCACCCCGGCCCTGGGCCTGACCGCAGTGACGTTCGTCCTGGGCCTGGCGATGTTCTACGGCCGCAACGCCGTGGCCCGGCTGCAGGCGCTGGTGCCGGGCTGGATCGACAGCGACCGTGCCTACCAGCTGACGATCGGCGCCCTGGACGACACCGCGGTATGGATCACCGGCCGGACCCAGCGAGGTTCGCTCTTCTTCTACCTGTCCGTCATCCTGACCGTGGCGTTCGTCCTGCCGCTGACGGCGCTGCTGCTGGCCAACAAACCGCTGCCGCCCGGCCTCTATGTCATCGATCCCGGCTCGCCGCTGCAGCTGGTGGCCGGCGCCGGAATCGTGATCGGGGCGCTGGCCGCGGTGCGCGCCAACAAACGGTTCCTGGCCGTCCTGATGGTGTCCGTCACCGGCTACGGGATTGCCATGATGTTCGCCCTGCAGGGAGCCCCGGACCTCGCCCTGACCCAGATGCTGGTCGAAACCATGATCCTGGTGGCGTTCGTGCTGGCCATGCGGAGCCTTCCGCCGGGGCTGCGGGACCGCACCGGCGGCAAGTACCGGGTCATCCGCGTGGTGATCGGCCTGGCATTCGGCGTCACCATGATTTTCGTGGCCATCCACGCCCTCGGCGCCCGGGTGGCGCCGCCGGTCTCCCTGCAGTTCCCGCAACTGGCCTATGAGGGCGGCGGCGGACTCAACGTCGTCAACGTGACCCTGGTGGACATCCGGGCCTGGGACACCTTTGGCGAGATCTCGGTCCTGGCCCTGGCCGCCACCGGCGTCGCAAGCCTCATCTTCGTCCGCGGCCGCGGTGACCGCATCCGGACATCCGCGAGCGTCGCGGAAGGGACCGTGGGCCGGCGGACCGGGGCCAGGGGCAGCACCAGGGAAGACGCCGCCCTGGCGATGAACCGGCGGTTCGCTGCCGCCACTCGCGACGCCTGGCTGGTGGCCGGCCGGACCCTGGCACCCGAACGCCGCTCGATCATTTTCGAGGTGGTCACCCGCCTCATCTTCCACTCGATGATCGTGTTCTCCATCTATCTGCTCCTCGCCGGCCACAACCTGCCCGGCGGCGGCTTCGCCGGCGGCCTCACCGCCGGCCTCGCCCTGACCATCCGCTACCTGGCCGGCGGCCGCTTCGAACTGCGCGAAGCGACACCCGTCGGCGCCGGCACCCTGCTGGGGATCGGCCTGGCCACGGCGGCTGCCGCCGGAATGACGCCGCTGCTGCTGGGCGGCGAAGTGTTCCAGAGCGCCATCGTCGAGCTGTGGCTGCCCGTCTTCGGCGACATCAAGTTCGTCACCTCGACCATTTTCGACATCGGTGTCTACGTCGTGGTCGTCGGACTGGCCCTGGATGTGCTGCGCAGCCTCGGCGCGGAGATCGACGAGCACTTCGAAGAACAACCCGAGACGACCGAAGAGGGACCCGCCGAAGACCAGGACAGCGGAGGATTCCCGGGCGGGGTCCCCGCCGAGTCCGCCGACGCGGAAACCACTGCCAAGGGGAGAACATGAGCGTCAACCTGACCCTGCTGACGGTCATGGGCGCCCTCTACGCCTGTGGCATCTACCTGCTCCTCGAACGCAGCCTCACCCGGGTCCTGCTGGGCCTCATGCTGCTGGCCAACGCCACGAACCTGCTGATCCTCGCCACCGGCGGCTACGCCGGGCTGGCGCCGCTCTTCGACAAGGACACCCCGGCGGGGGACTACAACGACCCCCTGCCGCAGGCCCTGATCCTGACCTCGATCGTGATCTCCTTCGCCGTCACGGCGTTCATGCTGGGCATCATCTACCGCACCTGGGTCCTGGCCCGCCAGGATGAAATCCAGGACGACGCCGAGGACCGCCGCGTCGCGGAAACGCCAAGCTTCGATGCCGAGGACGACTCCGTGATCCCGGTCGAGACTTCGGAGTTCCCGCTGGCCACGGTCATGTCCGGTGACCGCCCCGTGCGGGCCGACAAGGCCGCCTCTGAGGAACAGCCCGGTTCCCTCAACGTTGACCCTAGCCCGGAAGGAGGCGGAGAGTGAACATCACCAGCCTTGCCCCGCTCGCCGTCGTACTCCCCATCCTGGGCGCCGCCCTGACCTTTCTGCTCATCCATCACCCCAGGGTCCAGCGCGCGGTCAGCATCGCCGTGCTGACGCTGACACTGCTGCTGGAATGCTGGCTGCTGGCCTCCGTCTGGGATGGCGGCACGGCCGCGGTGAACATCGGCGGCTGGCTGCCGCCGTGGGGCGTCGTGCTGGTGGTGGACCAGTTCTCCTCCCTCATGCTCGTGGTGTCCTCGGCCGTGAGCCTTGCGGTGCTGATCTACGCAACGGGACAGGGCATGGCCGACGGCGACCGCGACGCGCCGGTCTCGATCTTCCACCCGACCTACCTGATCCTCGTGGCCGGGGTGTCCAACGCCTTCCTCACCGGAGACCTCTTCAACCTCTACGTGGGCTTCGAGATCCTGCTGACGGCCAGCTACGTGCTCATCACACTCGGCGGGACAGGCCCGCGCATCCGGGCCGGCGTGACCTACGTGGTGGTCTCCGTCGTGTCCTCGGTGCTGTTCCTGATCGCGATCGCCATGATCTACGGCGCCACCGGAACCATCAACATGGCGGACCTCGCCATCAAGCTCGGCGACCTCGACCAGGGCACCCGGACGCTGCTGCACGTCATGCTGCTGGTGGCCTTCGGCATCAAGGCCGCCGTCTTCCCGCTGTCCTTCTGGCTCCCTGACTCCTACCCCACCGCCCCGGCCCCGGTCACCGCGGTGTTTGCCGGGCTGCTGACCAAGGTGGGCGTCTATGCGATGGTCCGCACGGAAACGCTGCTATTCCCGGGGGATGCGCTCAACGCCCCGCTCATGGTCGCGGCGCTGCTGACCATGGTGGTGGGCATCCTCGGCGCCCTGGCCCAAAGTGACATCAAGAGACTCCTGTCCTTCACCCTGGTCAGCCATATTGGCTACATGGTGTTCGGCCTGGCCATGTCCACCGTGGCCGGTCTGGGCGCCGCGGTGTTCTACGTGGCCCACCACATCACTGTCCAGACCAGCCTGTTCCTGGTGACCGGCCTGATTGAACGCCGCGGCGGCAGCTCGTCCATGGACCGCGTGGCAGGACTGGCCAAGCTCTCCCCGGTCTTGGGGGTCCTGTTCTTCATTCCCGCCATGAACCTCGCCGGAATCCCGCCGTTCTCGGGTTTCCTGGGCAAGCTGGGGCTGCTTCAGGCAGGCGTGGAACTGGGGACGCCGCTGGCCTACGCCCTGGTGATCGGCGGCGTGCTGACGAGCCTGCTGACCCTGCTGGCGATCGCGAGGGTCTGGAACCGGGCGTTCTGGCGCAAGCCCGGGGACGCCGAACACCCCGATCCGGTGCTCCTGGCAGCGCCGGCCGACTCCGCCACGGGTGACCGGGCCGGCAAGACGAATGTGACCCTGCTGCCCCGCACCATGGTGGGCTCCACCCTGGGCCTGGTGGTCTTTGGCGTGGCCCTGACGGTCTTTGCCGGGCCGCTGTTCAGGGTGGCCGACCAGTCCGCCCAGGAGATGCTGGACCGGACCTCCTACATCCAGGCCGTGCTCGGCCCGGACGCGCCCGTGCCGCCGGTGCCCCCGTCGCTCCACCCGGTGCAGGTCCGGGAGGGCGGCGGAAAATGAACCGGAAAAGGATCTCGCTGCGCCAGGAACTGCCGCTGCTGGTCTGGCTCGTCTTTGTCTGGGGCGCGCTCTGGCAGAACTTCAGCCCGGGCAATCTCCTCTTCGGCGCCCTCATCGCGGTGCTCGTGGCGCGCATTTTCTATCTGCCCCCGGTGGAACTCGGCGGCCGCTTCAACGTGCTCCGCGCCGTGCCGTTCGCCCTCATCTTCCTCGGAAAAGTCGTCGCGGCAAGCTTCCAGGTCCTGTACCTGGCCGTGGTCCGCGGCCCCAACGTGGTCAGCGCAGTCGTAGCCGTGCCGCTCCGAAGCCATTCGGACCTCCTGGTCACGGCCACCGGGCACGTGATCTCGCTGATTCCCGGGTCCCTCGTGGTGGAGGTGGACAGGTCGACGTCCACGCTCTACATCCACGGCATCAACGTCCGCAATGCCGAGGACGCGGCCAAGCTGCGCAAAGAGGTCCGGGACACCGAGGCCGGGCTGATCCGGATCATGGGGACCAAAGCCGAACTTTCCGCCCTGACACAGGAGACCGCCGCATGATGCAGACCGTCCTGACGGTGACCGCCGTCGTACTGTCCCTGGCCGCCGCGGGGGCGATCGTCCGGATCGCGCGGGGGCCCTCGCTGCTGGACCGGGTTCTGGCCGCCGACGTGCTGCTGGCCATCTTCGGCGCGGCCCTGTGCATCGACATGGCCGCCAACCGGCACCTGAACAACCTGATGCTGCTCGTTGCGATTTCCCTGATCGGATTCGTCGGCTCGGTCACCGTGGCCCGGTTCGTGGCCGACAGGCGGGAGGGCGTCCGTGAATCCTGACACAGTGATCGACGCCGTCTCTGCCGTGTTCATGGTGTCCGGAGCCCTGATGTCCCTCGCGGCCGCCATCGGGCTGCTGCGATTCCCGGACCTCATGAGCAGGATGCACGCGGCCACCAAACCGCAGGTCCTCGGCCTGTTCCTGCTGCTGGCGGCCCTTGGCCTGCAGATGCGCACCTGGTCGGTGTGGCCCGTCCTGCTGGTGGCCTGGCTCTTCCAGCTGCTCACCGTCCCCGTGTCCGCTCACATGGTGGGTCGGGCCGGCTACCGGACCAAGCACCTGCACCCGGAGCTGCTGAGCTCCGACGAGCTCGAGGCGGTAGTCCAGAAGGCCGCCCAGCAGGCGGCCACGCACGGAGCGGACGACGACGACCGCTGAGCCCCCGTCCGGCCCGGCGGACCCGGCCGGGGCCTTCGACTGCCGCGGCGGGCGCCGCGGCCAGTCGGGTCAGGTCAGACGACGTCCTGGGTCTTGGCGAAGCGGGTGATCGCGCGCTGGGTGCCGCGGTTGGCGAGCACCTGGATGATGGCGCTGACCGAGGCAGAGATCAGGGCGAACGTCAGGGCCGAGCGCAGGGTGGTGGGAACGTCGTCCTCCTGGCCCTTGGGCGGCTTGTTGCCTGTGGACTTTTCCCACATGGTGTCCACCAGCTTGGTGCCGGCAAAGCCGGCCAGGAGGCTGACGCCGGTGCCGAGCAGCTTGATGAGGATGTTCATTCTTCGGTCTCCTTGGGACGGGAACGGTTTTCCCCTAGCCTAGCGTTCCGGGGTGAGGACCATCCGCAGGGCCTCGACCACGAGTTCGTGATCCGCCTTCTGGGGCAGGCCGGAGACGGTGACGACGGCGACGGCGCCCGTGCCGCGCACGTAAACGGGAAACGCCCCGCCGTGGGCGGCGAACTCCGACTGATCCCACCAGGCGTTGTCCTCGATCCTTCCGCCGGCAGCGCGGGCCCGGAGGCCCACCAGCAGGGACGGGACCTCGTACCGCATGGCGGTGCGCTTTTTGGCGTTGATCCAGCGCTCATTGTCCGGTGTGGCGCCGTCCAGCGCGGCGTGGAAGAGCACCTGCTCGCCTTTGGTGATGTCGACGGCGATGGGCAGCGAGCGTTGCCTGCCCAGCTCGACAAGGAGGAGCCCGAGGTCCAGGGCGTCATCCTTGCTGAACGACGCGAACTGGAGCGCCTCTATCTCGGCCAGCACGCGGCCAATGAGCGCCGCCAGGGAACCCTGCGGCTGCGGCTCATTGGAGTCGGGATCGTATTCCCCGGAGGGATCTTGGGTGACCGGTGTGTGCGACAAAATATTCCAGCTTTCCGGTGGGTGACGAGGCCGCCCGCTGGCGGGTCCGGGGGTCCGGCACGACGACTCTACCAAGAGGGTTTTCCGGGCCGCCGGGACTGCCGCCGTCCGGTCCACGATTGTGACGGCACACCACGGAAATCCCGGCCGACCGGGTGTAAACTGAGCCAGCCCACAAGGGCGAAAATAATTACGACAGGGGAGCGCCGCCGTCGGGCATCGCCGGAACAATCCGGGGAAACCTTTGGTGGGCGCTGAGAGTGCGGACAGCCGCAGACCCTCGAACCTGATCCGGTTAGTACCGGCGCAAGGGAGTCGAGTTCTCAGGGTGCGCGGAGGGCGGCGGAAGCCGAGACCGGCCGGCGCACCCTCCCCTCCTGTTCCTCAGGAGGACGACATGACAGATATTTCAGCACAGCATGGTTCCGCCAGCCGTTCATCCGCCCGGCGCAACTACAGCTGGCGCGTGGTGGACATTGTGGTGGCCGCGTTGATCGCCGTTGCCGGCGGCGTCATTTTCTGGGCCTGGTCCCAGGGCGCGAACCTGATCTCGACTCCGGTCAACGCGGTCTACCCGCCGTTGAGCGGACTCTACGCCGGCGGCTGGATGATCCCGGCGGTGCTGGGCATGCTCATCATTCGCAAGCCGGGCGCCGCGCTCTTCTGCGAAACCGTCGCGGCCACCGGCGAGCTCATCATGGGTTC
Source organism: Arthrobacter sp. 05T45 (assembly GCF_056395875.1). NCBI lineage: Bacteria > Bacillati > Actinomycetota > Actinomycetes > Micrococcales > Micrococcaceae > Arthrobacter > Arthrobacter sp. 05T45. Next base: position 75,045 of record NZ_JBFTKI010000016.1, read on the forward strand.
GCAGTACGGCACCACGGTGCTGATCTCCGGCATCCTGCAGGGCCTCGGCGCCGAACTGGTCTTCGCGGCCTTCCTCTACAAGAAGTTCAACCTGCCCGTCTCCGTGCTGGCCGGCGCCGGCGCGGGCCTCTTCTGCGGCCTGAACGATTCCTTCCTGCCGTGGGGCTGGAACATCGCCTACGAAGCCGGCGACAAGCTCGCCTACATCGTCTTCACCACGATCTCCGGCGCAGTGATTGCCGGCGGACTGGCCTGGCTCGCCACCCGCGGCCTGGCGAAGACCGGAGTGCTGGGCGCCTTTGCCTCCCGCAAGGCCGCCACGGAGCCCGTCTTCTCCTGAGCCCCGTCGCTGAATCCTGCAGAGAATCATGAGATCTTCACCGGGCGTCCGGCCGGCCGCCGTCACGGCCCGCGGCTGGGGCTGGCGGCATGCCGGACGGGCCAGGCCCGCGGTCAGCGGCCTTGACCTGGACATCCGGCCGGGGGAGCGCGTGCTCCTGCTGGGGCCCTCCGGCGCCGGCAAGTCGACGCTGCTCCACGCCCTGGCCGGCGTGCTGGGCGACGGCGCGGCCGGCGACTCCGGCGACTCCGAAGATGCAGACGAGACCGGCAGCCTCCTGATCGACGGTGCCCCGCCACGGGCGCGGCGCGGCCGCGCCGGGCTGGTGCAGCAGGACCCGGAAACGCAGGTGGTGCTCTCCCGCCTCGGCGACGACGTCGCCTTCGGGGCGGAGAACCTCGCCGTCCCGGCGGCGGAGATCTGGCCGCGCGTGCGAGAGGCCCTCGACGACGTCGGGCTGGGACAGCTGCCGCTGGACCACCCGACGGCGGCCCTCTCCGGCGGCCAAAAGCAACGGCTGGCGCTCGCCGGGATCCTCGCGATGCGGCCAGGGCTGCTGCTGCTCGACGAGCCGACGGCCAACCTCGACCCCGCGGGCGTCCTGGAGGTCCGCGACGCTGTGGGCCGCTGCCTGGACAAGACAKGCGCCACGCTGGTGGTCGTGGAGCACCGGGTGGGGGTCTGGAAAGACCTGGTGGACAGGATCGTGGTGCTGCAGCCAGGGTCCGCCACGGACTCCGCGGTCTTGATTGACGGACCGCCGGACCGGGTCCTGGCCGAGGCGCGGGACATGCTCATCGGTGCGGGCGTCTGGGTGCCGGGCTACGTCCCGGCGACGCGGATGCGGACACCGGCGCGGGGCGCGGGACAGACTCTGCTCGCGGCCGACGCGCTCGCGGTGTCCCGCGAACGGCCGCGGCGGGCCGGGCTGCGCGACGGCTTCCGCACCATCGCGCCGCGTCCGGTCCAGTCCGGGGTTTCGGTCCGGGTCCGCGCCGGCGAGGCGCTGACCATCACCGGACAGAACGGCACAGGGAAGTCCACCCTGGCGCTGACGCTGGCCGGTCTCCTGCGGCCCGTCGCGGGAACAGTCTCGGCCACGGCGGAGCTGAGCAGTCCCGCCACCGGTCACTCCAGTGGTCACTCCAGTGGCCGCGTACGCGACGGCGCCGGACCCGATCCCTACCGGTGGAAGGCCCAGCAGCTGATCGCCAGGATCGGAACCGTCTTCCAGGAACCCGAGCACCAGTTCGTTACCGGCAAGGTCCTCGACGAGCTCATGTTCGGCCCGCGCCACCTCGGCTACGGCGAAGACCGCGTGGACGAACTGCTGGAGCGGCTGCGGCTGACGGAGCTTGTGGACGCCAACCCCTACACGCTCTCCGGCGGCGAGAAGCGGCGCCTTTCGGTTGCCACTGTGCTGGCGGCGCACCCCCAGGTGCTGGTCCTGGACGAGCCCACCTTCGGCCAGGATGCCAATACGTGGGCCGAACTCGCCTCGTTCCTCTCCGAGCTCCTCGACGCCGGCACCGCCGTCGTGTCCGTGACGCATGACGCCGAATTCAGCGCCGTCCTCGGCGGCGCCGAACTCCGCCTCCGGCCACGGGAAACCGCCGCCGCGGACGCTCACGGCCCGGATCTCGAGCTGCCGGAGGGGGCCTCGCCTTGAGGGACGCGCTGAGCCTGCGCGGCAACCATGCGCTGCTGACCCGAGCCAACCCGCTCGCCAAGTTCACGGCGGTCACCCTGATCACCCTGGTCCTGGCGCTCTCCATTGACTGGGTGTCGGCGTCGGTGGCGCTGGCGTTCGAACTGCTGCTGCTGCCGCTGGCGGGCCTGACTGTGGCCTTGCTGTGGCAGCGCGGCTGGCCGCTGATCCTCGCGGCGGCGCTGGGCGGCTGGAGCACGGCCATCCTGGCGGCCGATTCCGGACCCGTCCTGCTCGATGCGGGGATCTGGTCCGTCAGCGCCGGTTCCCTGCAGCTGGGGATCGGCTTCATGCTCCGCGGGCTCGCGATCGCATTGCCCGCGGTGCTGCTGATGAGCTGCACCGACCCCACGGACCTGGCCGATGCCCTGGCCCAGAACGCGAAACTGCCGCACCGGTTCGTCCTGGGCACCCTGGCCGCGATGCGGCTCGTCGGAATCATGGCCGAGCAATGGCAGACCATCGGTATGGCCCGGCGGGCCCGCGGCGTGGGCTCGAGCGGCAACCCCTATCAGCGGTTCCGCGCCACGCTGGGCCAGAGTTTCGGCCTGCTGGTGCAGGCGATCCGGAGCGCCTCGCGGCTCGCGGTGACCATGGAGGCCCGCGGCTTCGGCGGTGCCGCCCGGACGTGGGCCCGGCCCTCGACGTTCAGCGGACTCGATGCCTGGGTGCTGCTGGGCGGGCTCGGCATCGCCGCCGCCGCCGTCGCCGCGGCCCTCGGCGCGGGCACCTGGAACCTCGTCTTCCTCACCCGCCAGTAGACAGGCGCCGCCGGCCGGGCGGCCCGGGGGCCGGGCAGCCCGGGTAGCCCGGGCGGCCCGGGAGGCCCGGCGGGGCCGCCGGTTATCGCATGGTGTGGGTATTCATGTGACATTGGCGCCATTCCGGCCGGAATTGCCGTGGTTTATAAATCATGCGTGATATTTTCGGGAGCATGACTCAACCGACTGCTGAACACGTAGGCATCCTGCTCCGCGAGGCGCGCGGCGCCAAGGGCTGGACCCAGGGGCAACTCGCCGCCGAGCTGGGCACCAGCCAGAGCGCCATCGCCCGGATGGAACAGGGCAAGCAGAACCTGAGCCTGAAGATGATCCAGCGCCTGGAGGCGATCGTCGGGCACAGCATCGTCAAGGTGGGCCGGCCCCAGATGACCCACCTGCGCGTCGAGGGCGGCCGCACCCTCGCCGGCGCGGTGGACGTCAACAGCAGCAAGAATGCCGGCGTCGCGCTGTTGTGCGCCAGCCTCATCAACCGCGGCACCACCACGCTGCGCAGGCTTGCCCGGATCGAGGAAGTCAACCGGATCGTGGAGGTGCTGACCAGCATCGGCGTCGAGTGCACCTGGCTCAACGCGAACGACCTCCAGATCCGCCGCCCCGCCGTCCTGGACCTGGCCTCCATGGATGTGGAGGCGGCCCGAAGGACCCGCAGCGTCATCATGCTCCTGGGCCCGCTGCTGGACGAGGCCGACACCTACCGGCTGCCCTACGCCGGCGGCTGCGACCTCGGCACCCGCACCGTGCAGCCGCATATGCAGGCACTGCGCCAGTTCGGCCTTAGCGTGGAGGCGAAGTCCGGGTTCTACGCGGTGCAGGCGCCGCCGTCGGACGGTCACGACCGCTCCTTCGTGCTCAGCGAACGCGGCGACACCGTCACCGAGAATGCCATCATGGCCGCAGCCCACCGCCGTGGCACCACCATCATCCGCAATGCCAGCCCGAACTACATGGTGCAGGACCTGTGCTTCTACCTGCAGATGCTCGGCGTGGACATCGCCGGGGTTGGCACCACCACGCTGAAGATCACCGGCCGCCCGTCGATCGACGCCGACATCGAATACTTCCCGTCCGAGGACCCCATCGAGGCGATGAGCCTCATCACCGCCGGCATCGTGACGAACTCGGAAGTCACCATCCGCCGCGTCCCGATCGAGTTCATGGAAATCGAACTCGCCACGCTCGAGCAGATGGGCCAGCGGCTCGAGGTTTCCGGGGAGTACTTTGCCCGCAACGGCCGCACCCGCCTGGTGGACGTCACCACCAAGCCTTCGGAGCTGCGGGCGCCGGAGGACAAGATCCACCCCATGCCCTTCCCCGGGCTGAACATCGACAACCTGCCCTTCTTCGCGGTGATCGCCGCCAACGCCCACGGCCAGACAATGATCCATGACTGGGTCTACGAGAACCGGGCCATCTACCTGACCGAGCTCAACAAGCTCGGCGCCCAGGTCCAGCTGCTCGATCCGCACCGCATTTACGTCAACGGGCCCAGCAAGTGGCGAGCGGCCGAGGTGGGCTGCCCGCCTGCCCTCCGCCCCGCCGCCTGCCTGCTGCTGGCCATGCTGGCGGCCCGTGGCGTCTCGGAGCTGCGGAACATCTATGTCATTGAACGCGGCTATGAGGACCTGGCTGAGCGGCTGAACACCATCGGGGCGAAGATCGAGTATTTCCAGGACTGAGCCCCGCGTTGGTGTGGGGCGTTTCGGCGGATCCTGACGCACAATAGATTCATGCGCACCTTCGGCGTGGAGGAAGAACTGCTGATAGTGGACCCCGAATCGGGGATGCTGCTTGCCCTCGCTGACCTCATGCTGCCGAGTCTGGTGCCGCCGCAACAGGAAGCCGCCAGGGTTCTCCCGGCACAGAAACCGGTCCACGAAGGCGCCGACTTCAGCTACGAGCTCAAGCTCGAACAGATCGAGACCCAGACGCATCCGTGCCTGGAATACACGGAACTGCTCCGGCAGCTCAGGCGTGGCCGGTCCCTTGCGGACCAGGCCGCCCGGGCGCACGGCGGCCGGGTCGCGGCCCTGGCCACGTCGCCCCAAGGCTCAGCCACCCACCTGACGCCGAATCCGCGCTATATGACCATGCAGCAGCGCTTCGGGCTCACCGTCCGGAACCAGCTGACCTGCGGCCTCCACGTCCACACCTTTGTGGAGTCTCCGGAGGAGGGCGTGGCGGTAATGGACCGGATCCGCGACAAGCTGGCCGTGCTGATAGCACTCAGCGCGAATTCCCCCTACTGGAACGGGGCCGAGACCGGATTCGAAAGCTACCGCACCCAGGCCTGGAACCGCTGGCCGGGCTCGGGTCCCACGATGATCTTCGGCAGCCTGCCCGTCTACCGCCGCGTGGTCACCCGGCTGGTCGAAAGCGGCGTCCTGATGGATGAGGGGATGGTCTATTTCGACGCGCGGCTGGCCCGACAGCATCCCACCGTGGAGATCAGGGTCGCGGATGTCTGCCTGCGGGCCGAGGATGCTGCCCTGATTGCCGTACTGGTGCGCGCCCTCGTGGAGTCGGCCGCGCGGGAATGGGACGACGGCGTCGATCCCGCCCCGGTGCCCACGCTGCTGCTGCGGATGGCCGCGTGGCAGGCCAGCAATTGCGGACTGCGCGGGGAGCTACTGGACTTCGGAACCTTCACCCCGGCCCCGGCCGCGGACGTGGTCAGGGCACTCGTGGACTTCGTGGCCCCGGTGCTTGAGGAACAGGGCGAGCTGGAACTGGCGCGCGAGGGCGTCGAGCGGATTCTGGCAGAGGGCACCGGTTCGCAGCTGCAGCGCGGCCCGTTCCGGGCCGGCGGCCTGCCCGCCGTCGTCGAGCGGGCCATCGAACTGACCACCGAGGGGCCCGTCGCCGAGGGGCCGGCAGACAATCGTTCGGCCCTGGGCCGGTTGCGCCCGGCCTGACCGGGAGCCCGCAACACTTGCGGGTGCGGCGGAAGCCCTAGACCTGCTTGAGCGCCTGGCCGAGGTCGCGGATCAGGTCCTCCACATCCTCCAGGCCCACCGAGAGCCGGACCACGCCGTCGCTGAGCCCGATCGCCGCGCGGCCTTCCGGGCCCATCGCGCGGTGCGTGGTGGTGGCCGGGTGCGTGATGAGCGTTTTGGCATCGCCCAGGTTGTTGGAGATGTCGATGATCCGCAGCGCGTCCAGGAGTGCGAACGCGGCCTGCTTCGCCGTGCGCCCGGGGGAGGGCTGCAGTTCCAGGGTGAGCACGGTCCCGCCGGCCTTCATCTGCTGCACTGCGAGCGGGTACTGCGGGTGGGACGGCAGCAGCGGGTACTTTACCCAGCCGACCGCAGGCTGTCCCTCGAGCCATTCGGCCAGCCGCAGCGCGGAGGCCGAGGAATGGTTGACGCGCAAGGCCATGGTCTCCAGGCCCTTGGTGAGCACCCAGGCGTTGAACGCAGAAAGGGCCGGACCGGTGTGCCGCATGAGCTGCTTGACGGGCCCGTCGATGAATTCCTTGGTGCCCAGGATGGCCCCGCCCAAGACGCGGCCCTGGCCGTCGATGTGCTTGGTGCCGGAGTAGACCACCACGTCCGCGCCGAGGTCGCCGCAGCGCTGGAGCAGCGGGGTGGCGAAGACGTTGTCAACCACCACCGTGGCGCCGGCCGCGTGCGCCAGTTTGCTCACGGCGGCGATGTCCACGATTTCCTGCATCGGGTTCGACGGCGACTCGAAGAACACCGCCGTGGTCGGCTCGGACAGCGCGGATTTCCACTGCTCCAGGTCCGGGCCGTCCACGAAGACCGTCTCGACACCCCAGCGCGGCAGGATTTCGTTGAGGATCACGAAGCACGAGCCGAACAGCGAGCGGGCCGCGACCACCCGGTCGCCGGCCGCCAACAGCGCGCCCAGGGCGGTGAAGACGGCGGACATGCCGGACGCCGTCGCGAAACACGCCTCCGTTCCCTCGAGCAGCCGGAGCCGCTCCTGGAACGTGGCGACGGAGGGGTTGCCGTAGCGGGAGTAGACGAAGCGCTCGTCCTCACCGGTGAAGGCGCGCTCGGCGGCGGCCGCGGACTCGTAGACGAATCCTGAGTTAAGGAAGATCGGCTCGGTGGTTTCCTGGAAGCCGGTGCGGTCAAGGCCGCCACGGACGGCCTGGGTGTCGGCCGCCCAGCCGGCGGCGTCGGGATTGAAAGTCACTTAGATCTTTCCGAGGTTGGTGGGCAGGCCGCGGTTCTTCCAGCCATTGACGGTGCGTTCGCCAAAGCGGTCGGTCTCGCCTTCGAAGCCCTCAAGGACGTTGTACGAGGTGTAGCCGGCGGCCGTCGCGGCCGTCGCGGCCGCGATCGACCGGGCCCCGGAACGGCAAAGGAACACCAGTTCGACGGCGGTGTCCTCCGGCGCCTGCTGCCTTAGCTGTTCCACGAAGTGCGGGTTCGGCGTGCCGCCGGCGAGGTTCCACTGGATGAAGAGCGGATCGTTGCGGCTCTCGCCCGCCGCCGCGGTGTCCGGGATGCCGATGTGGGCCCATTCGCCCTCGGTCCGGACATCCACCAGGATGGCTCCGGCCTCCAGCTTGGCCCACGCCTCCTGCGGGCTGAGGTCTCCGGCGTAGCTCATGCGTGGCCCGCGAAGGCCCCGTCGGCGCCAAATTCGTCGGCGTCGAGCTCATCAACCGCATTGGCCACGGCGGCGTCCGCACTGGCAATCGCGGCCGGCAGGACCAGCGCCTGCGCCACGATCACGGTGCTTCCGTTGAAGCTGGCGGCGGGGCTTCCATGCAGCACGTAGCCCTCGGCCAGGGCGGCTGACACCCGCTCGCAAAAGGCGCGGTCATCCGCTCCGGTGAACAGGCGGTAGGCCAGCCTCTCCTCACCGGGTGCGGTGCCGGGTGCGGTACCGGGTGCGGCTGTTGTGGGTATTGACGTGTCGGGCACGACGGATCTCCTCTTTCACGCTTGCAGCTCGAATTCTCGAATGCCGAGTATTCACCTGAGGCACCCCGCCGCGAAAGGGAGGGTTGCCGACCGGCCAGTCAGGGCTTGGCACCGGTTCTCATTACTCCCCAAAAACGTAACACCTGCGACGCCGGACCGCACCGCCGCCATCGTCATGTTCCGTAACCGGACCGCGGCCCGGGCGAGTAGTGGCGGGCTCCAGTTTCGGGTACAGCCCACTCGTGTCTGCCGGAACGTTTCGCCGTTTACTGGGGGGATTAGGTCCGACGAGTCGGCCGGAGCTGCAGGTGATTCGAGCAATGTGTGAATCAAGCAGTCCCGGAATCGACCCGTCTGTCCATCAACAAGCTGTCTGGGAATCGGTGGCTGGAACGGTCGGAGCCGCAGCCGCGGTCCGGCCGGTGACGGCGGAATGGAGCAATCGTGGGCCCGCGCATACTCGTTACCGGGATTACAAGCGCCGCCGGACGGGCCGTCGCGGCCCAGCTCGAAGCCCGGGGCCTCCCGTACCTCGGCTCCGACGCCCGTGCCGACACCCGCCAGGCCGGGGAGGCTCCCGCCGCCGCGGTCAGGCTCCTGCCGGCGACGAACCCGGACATGGTCCTGGACCTGCGCCGGGTGGTGGACCGCGAAGCCATCAACGTCATCATTCCGACCCTCACCGTGGAACTCCCGGTCCTGGCCGCGGCCCGCGCCGGATTCGCCCAGGACGTGCGGATCATCGTGGCCGACCCCGCCGCGGTTGCCCTCGCCAACGACCGCCTGTTCGCCACCTGGGCGCTGCAAGCGGCCGGCATCCCGGTGCCCCGGTTCGCGGTTCCGGGCGACCTCGCCGCCGCGCCGGCATCCCTCGCCGGCCTCAGCGGCCCCGTGGTGGTCAAGCCGCGGGTCTTCAAAGGCTCCCCCGGTATCCACCTGCTGGCCGGAACCGACTCCGTTAGCTGGAAGAACATGCCGGCGGGGCAACTGGTCCAGGAATTTATCCCGGGCGCCGACTATGTGTGCCTGGCGTTCGGCACCCCGGCACGCAATGCGATGGCGCCGGTGGCGGTGGTCCTCGAGAAGACCAGGACTCCGTATGGACGCGCCGGCAGCGACGAGGTCAGCCGCAGGGTGCCGGCGAACCAGGCCGGGGATGTGCGCAAGCTGGGCCTGGCCGCCGTCCGCGCGCTCGGGCTGACCGGGCCGGTCCAGGTCCAGATCCGCCGCCGCACCGACGGAACGCCCGTGGTGCTGGGTGTCTGCGCGACCCTGGGGGAGAACAGCACCTGGGCCCCGGAAATGCTCGACGCCGTGCTCGCAACGTTCATGCTCCCGGCGTTCAACCCGGCCTCGTTCCGCCTGTGCCCGGCAGTGCCCGCGGACGCCCTGGGGTGAGCGCAACACCAACGCGGGGTCAGTTACGGCCCATCCGGGGACATGGGATGGGCCGTAACTGACCCCGCGTTGCTATTCGATGGTCGCGAAGAGGGCGTTGAGTTCGGCCGTGAGCTGGCGCCGCAGTTCCGGGGTGCCGATTTCCTGCCCGTCGATGTGGTTCACCGGGGCCAGGAGCCGGATGCTGGAGATCAGCCAGACCGCGTCGGCGTCCAGCAGGTCCTTCGGCTCCAGCGGGCCGTAACCCAGCTCCCAGCCGGCGGCCTTGGCGGCGGTGAACAGGGCGCCCTGTGATGTGCCGGGCAGGATGCCGCTGTCCAGCTGGGGCGTGATGAGCCGCCGGATGGTGCGGACGCCGCCGGCGCCGTCGTCCGAGGTTTCCAGGTGGGCCAGCAGAACGGTCGACGTCGGTCCTTCCAGCACCCGGCCGTCCGCGGACGTGAAGATGACGTCGTCGGCGCCCTGCCGGTGGGCGTAGCGCAGCGCCGCCATGTTCACGGCGTAGGAAAGGGTCTTGGCGCCGAGCAGGAGCCACGGGGCGCGCTCGCCGACTTCACTGTCGTAGCCGCGGTCGAGCAGGATGACGTCGATCCCGGTCTCGCGCTGCCGCCGTCCCGCGGCGGCCGGGGCGGAGGCCTGGACCCAGCACGTGGGGGCAGCCGCGCCCTCCGGCCCGCGGGTGACAATCAGCTTCACCACCACCTCGTCCTGCGCCGCGCCGCCCGGTGCAGCCGCGGCGGGTTCCTGCCCGCGGAACTCGCAGATGGCGGTTTCCACCGCCCGCCGCCATGCATCCTCGGCGGGGATGTCCAGTTCCAGAAGCCGGGCAGAGCCGGCCAGCCGGGTCAGGTGCGCCTGGATCTTGCGGGGCCGGCCGCCGACGGCCAGGAGGGATTCGAAAACGCCGTCGCCGCGGGTGGCGCCCAGGTCCGTGGCCATCAGCTGGGGCTGCGACGCGTCGGCAACGCGGCCGCCGTCGAACGCCGGGTCGAGGAAGACCAGAACGGTCGCGGGCGCGGGAACGGGGGCAGGAGTGGTCATGGCTAAAGCTTAGTCTCGGTGGTCCCGGGATAGGATTTGGGCACTGCCCGTTCGGAACTGTTCCGCGTGGCTTGTACGTTGAGGGGTTCGCCTGTGTTTTGGCCATTTCCGCTGGCGGAGACTTTACCGTCCTGGGCGATTCTGATTTTGACGGTGATCGACTTCGCCATCCGAGTGCTGGCACTGGGCATCATCCCCGGAAACCGGCGGCCCACCACCGCGATGGCGTGGCTGCTGGGCATCTTCATCGTGCCGACCATCGGCCTGCTCCTGTTCCTGCTGTTCGGCAACTTCCGGCTCTCCCGCAAGCGCCGCGCGCAGCAGGACGCGGTCAATACCCGAGTGCGTGCCGGGACCTCGGAACTGGCGATGCTGGAAAGCCGCTACGCCGGACCCGAATGGGTGGCTTCCGCCGCGGAACTGAACAAGACGCTGGGCTCGCTGCCGATGGTGGACGGTAACCAAGTGGAGCTGCTGCCCGGCTACCCCGACTCCATCAAGGCGATGGCCGCGGCGGTCCGCGGCGCAAAGTCCTTCGTCAATGCCGAGTTCTACATCATGAGCTCGGACCACGTCACGGACGATCTGCTGACTGCGCTGGAAGAGGCCGCCGAGCGCGGCGTCGAGGTCCGTGTCCTGTTCGATCACCTTGGCACGCTTCGCATCAAGGGCTACCGCAAGCTGATCGCCCGGCTCAAGGCCAGCAAGATCCGCTGGCGGCCGATGCTGCCGCTCAGCCCGCTGCAGGGGCAGTGGCGCCGACCGGACCTGCGCAACCACCGCAAGATCATGGTGATCGACGGCGAGATCGCCTTCACCGGATCGCAGAACCTGATCGAGCCCTCCTACAACAACCCCAAGCACCGCAAGATCGGCCGCGAATGGGTCGAGCTGATGGCCTGCCTGCGTGGACCGATCGTCACCACGCTCAACGTCGTCTTCGCCACGGACTGGCTCAGCGAGACCGACGAATCCATTGAGGAACAGCTCGCGCACCGGCCCGAACTGCACGCCGGCAACATCACCGCCCAGGTGGTGCCCAGCGGCCCCGGCTTCATCACCGAAAACAATCTGCGGCTCTTCAACACGCTGATTTACTCGGCTCAGCGGAAGATCTCGATCTGCAGCCCGTACTTCGTCCCTGATGACTCGCTGCTGTATGCGGTGACGACGGCGGCGCAGCGCGGCGTCGACGTCGAACTCTTCGTCTCGGAAAAAGGCGACCAGTTCCTGGTCCACCACGCCCAGCAGTCCTACTATGAGGCGCTGCTTGAAGCCGGGGTGCGGATCTACCTCTACAAGGCCCCCTTCGTGCTGCACGCCAAGCACTTCACGATCGACGACGACGTTGCCGTGCTGGGTTCCAGCAACATGGACATGCGCTCCTTCTCGCTGAACCTGGAGGTCTCGGTGATGCTCCTGGGGGAGGACATCGTGCGGCGGATCAGCGCCGTGGAGGACACCTACCGGGGCATTTCGCGCGAACTTACGCTCGAGGACTGGATGAAACGTCCGATGGGCGTCAAATACGTGGACAACGTCGCGCGGCTGACGGCCACCCTGCAGTAGCCGGGGCCGGCGGGACAGCCGACTCAGCCCGTGGGAAACCCGGCGCCGAGCGTCGAGAGGACGCCGAACGCTTTGGTCCGGATTTCGTCGTACTCCTCCTGCGGGGTCGAGTCGGCGGTGACAGCGCCGCCGACGCCGAGACTCAGTTCCGCGGCACCCTCGCCGAGGGCGCTGACCACGAGGGTCCGGATTGCCACGGCGAGGTCGGCGGCCCCGTTCAGGGAGAAGTAGCCGATCGCCCCGGAGTACACGCCGCGCGGCGCGGCCTCCAGCCGGTCCAGGATGGCCATGGTGCTGACCTTCGGGGCGCCGGTCATCGAACCCGCGGGGAAGCAGGCCGCAACCGCCTCGGCCCGCGGCATCCCGGGCCGCAGCCGGGCATCGATGGTGCTCACCATCTGGTGCACGGTGGCGTAGCTCTCGATCGCGCATAGCCGGCTGACGGCCACCGAACCCGGGACGGCGAAATGGCTCAAGTCGTTGCGCAACAGGTCCACGATCATGATGTTTTCCGCCCGGTCCTTGGCCGAAGACTCCAGCTCCTGGCGCAGGGCGGCATCCGTGCCTGGATCTGTGTCCCGGCGGCGCGTGCCCTTGATCGGCTCGGCCCGCATCCTGCCGTCCGCGGCAATCTGCAGGAACCGCTCCGGCGACGTGCTCGCAACGGCGAGCCCGCCGAACCGCAGGAAGCTGGCGAACGGGGCCGGGTTCCGGTGCCGCAGGTCCAGGTAGGCCGGCCACGGATCCACGCCGTGAGGCCCCGCGGGCGAGGCAGCCGTGAGCACCGTGGTCAGGCAGACCTCGTAGGTGTTTCCTTCCGCGATCTCACGCTGGGCCTCGGTGACCTTCGCCTTGTAGCCGGCTTCCGTGTCCCGGGCGGCGAAGCGCGGGGCGGTGGTTTGCGGGGCGCTGACACGCTGGGCCGGGGAGGCATGAGCGGCCGCTTGCGCCGACGCGGCCGCGGTGACGGCCGTGCGTGCCGTCTGAAGCCAGTCCCCGGCGTCGGGTGCGTCCAGGGTCAGCAGCCAGGCTGTGCCCTCGGCATGGTCAAGGACCACGGCACGGCCGGCGAAGATCAGGCAGGCGTCCGGGGTGGCGGCGGTGACGTCGTTCCCGCCGGTTTCGCGCTTGAGCTCGTAGCCGAGGTACCCGAGCCAGCCCAGGGTGAACTCGCACGGGTAGGCTTCGGGTGCGCGGAGCGCGCGGCGGCCCCACACGCCGTCGAGCCAGCGGAAGAACGGGCCATCGGTGGTCACGGTGGCCTGGCCCGTGCTGACGCGGGTCCGTCCGGAACTGTGCCGGACGGCCTGGCCGAAGCGGCCGCCGTCGTCGGCCAAAATGCTGAAGCGGCTCCGCTCCGCGGCCCCCGGGGCCAGTCCTGCCGGGTCCAGGGAGGAATCGAGCCATACGGCGTTGGGTGAACCGCCAAAGAGCGCCGCAAACAGCTGCCCGGCCTCGGGCCGGGCCTCGATCCGTTCTGCCAGCAACTGCAGCCCGCGCCGGGCGGCGAGTTCGGGCAGCAGGGCAGGGGCGACGGCGGGAAGGTACTGAAGGGCCTGCAGGACGTCGTCCGGGGCGGTGCCGTCCGCCAGGTTGAGCACGTGCAGATCCGCGCGGGCCGGGACGTCATCGGCCGCCAGCCACTCCGCTTCCTGCGCAGCCCACTGGTCCCAAAACGGTTCGTAGGTGTCGCCGTCCCGGGCCAGCGCCCGGGCCCGGCGGTCCGCGTCGGAGGAGTCCGCCCAGATCACGGCGTCCAGCAGGGGCACTGCGGCCGCCGCGGCGGCACCGACGCCCTCCACCAGGACGATTTCGGCCGGGCGTGTGGTGCGGGCCTCGCCGTCGTAGTGCCGTGCCCAGTCCCAGCTGACCCATTCCGCGTTCTCCCCGCGCCGCAAGGGCGAAAGCACGGTGGTGACGTAGCGTTCGATCCCCGCCGCCAGCCCGTTCCAGCCGGGATAGATGTCCTCGAGGTGGAAGAGCGAGACCTTGTGGTGTTCCCTCAACCGCGCCGCCAGCTCGATGGCCAGGGTGGTCTTGCCGGAGCCGGAGCGCCCGTCGATTGCGATGATGACGGGTGCGGGGCTCATGAAATAGAGCGTACCGGCTGCTGTGCATTGGCTTGATCACTGCCGTGATGTTGCCCGTCCTGCCGCTCAAGCTCGGTGCGTACGTGCTGCACAATCCCCGGAAGGGAGGCCCGGATAAGGTTCCAGGTGGTGTCGAAGTCGGTGTGGCCGCCGTACCACGGGTCCTCGATGCCCTGCTCCAGCGGGTCCTTGTCCGCCACGGCGGGGTCGAAGCTGCGGAGCATGCGGATCTTGGCCAGCGAGACCCGGTCCGGTGCTGCCTGCCGGAGCCAGCCGTAGTGGTCGACGTCGAGGGCCAGGACCAGATCCCGGCTCGCGAACCATTCGGGCCGCCATTCGCGCGCCACGTGGCGGTCCGAAGCGATGTTCTGCGCCGTGAGTTTGCGCGCTGCCCGGGGATCGATGGGCCGGCCGGCCTCATACGCGGTGGTGCCGGCGGAATCGACCACGGCCCCCGTGAGGCGCTCGGCCCGGAATGCCTCCGCCAGCATAAGTTCCGCCATCGGGGACCGGCAGATGTTTCCGGTGCAGACCGCGATGATCCGGTACTGGCTCGACATTGAGGTCATAGCTAAGCATGAACGATCCCGGGCCTCTTGGCTAGCTGGCCCCCGCGAAGTATTACAAAAAATGTCAACTGACTTTTAGTTTTTGTCATGCCCGGGCCCGGGTGCGGCCGGCTCCAGCCCGAGGTGCCGGACCAGCGCGTCGAGGACCGGCAGCTGGCCCTTGACCAGCCTGGACCGGGCTGCGGGCTCGGCGGTCCATTCCGCGCGGTCGATCTCGGGGAAGCTGCCGATCGTGCCGGATCCCCTCGGCCACTCCAGCTCGAAGGTGTTGCTCACGATGCGTTCGGGCTGGAAGTCCGTTTCCGCCGTGAAGACCGTGATGATCTTGCCGGAGGGCTGGCGGAAGTCGCCAAGCCGGTGGTAGTCGGCGGCGGGTGCCGGTGTGCCGATTTCCTCCGCGAACTCGCGGTGCGCGGCCGCCAGGGGGTCCTCGTCGGCGAGGTATTCCCCCTTGGGGATGGACCAGCCGCGGGAGTCCTTGCGGGCCCAGAACGGTCCGCCCATGTGGGCTATCCAGAGCTCAAGCTGCGGTGTGCTGCCGGATGGCGGCGCCCCGCCGGGCGGTGATGCACCCCTTAGCCGGTACAGCAGAAGGCCGGCGCTGCGAACGGTCATGGCTCCCTCCTGCCCCAAGGGTATTCCCCCAGTGCTTGAGCGGCCGCGATCAGGCCGCCGGCCCCCACAGCGCCTTGCGGAGCAACCCCTTGAGGGTTTCGATCTCCGGGGCACTGAGGCCGGCCAGGGCGGCGGATTCCGCGTCCCGCGCCGCGGCCTCGGCCCGCCGGAAGAGGGCTTCCCCCTCCGGGGTCGAGGAAACAATCTTGGCGCGCCGGTCCAGCTTCCCGGGCGCCCGGATCACCAGCCCGCGCTTCTCCAGCTCGTCGATCAGGGCGACAATCTGGCTCGGGTCCAGGCTGAGGAACTCGGCCATCTCCCGCTGGGTTGGTTCCAGCCCGCTGTTGGCCAGGGCCAGCACCGAATAGGAGCGCTCCTTGAGATCGAACGCGGCCAGGGCGCGGTTGTTCAGGGCCGACCCGCCGGCATGCAGCTTGGCCAGCAGGAAACCCGCGTCCAGGCTTATGGTTGCCGCCGTGAGCTTCTCCGCAGGCTCGGTGCCCGGCTCGTCGTCAACTTCGGTCGCCATGCCCAACTCCAATAGTCCAAAAAATAAATCGTTGACTTTTTCAACTATCCATATTTTCATGGATACAGAACAGCATCCCATGCCGCGGGGCCGGATGCACAAGGCAGCTAGCAAAGGAGCGGCAATGAGCCTGTCAGGAAAAGTAGCAATCGTCACCGGAAGCGGACGGGGCCTCGGCCTGGCCTACGCCCGGGAACTGGCCCGCCAGGGCGCCGCCGTCGTCGTCAACGATGTGGACGCCGAGGTCGCCGCCGACGCTGTCCGGACGATTCAGTCCGACGGCGGCCGCGCAGCCGCCGTCGTCGCCCCGGTGGGCAGCTCCGACGTCGCCAAGAAGCTCGTGCAGGCGGCCGTCACGGAGTTCGGCCGGCTGGACATCCTGGTCACCAACGCCGGCATCCTGCGGGACAAGAGCCTGCTGAAGATGACGGACGAGGACTTCGACGCCGTGATCAACGTCCACCTGCGCGGCACCTTCACCTGCGCCCGGGAGGCCTTCGGCTACTTCAAGGAGCACGGCATTCCCGGCCGCATCATCACCATCGGCTCCCCGACGGGCCAGCGCGGCAACTTCGGCCAGACCAACTACGCCGCCGCGAAGGCCGGAATCGTGGGCATGGTGCGCACCTGGGCGCTGGAAATGAAGAAAGCCGGCGTCACCGCCAACGCCGTCATTCCCGTGGCCGCCACCGCCATGACCAAGACCGTCCCGTACTTCCAGAAGGCCGTCGAGGCCGACGAGCGCGGCGAGACGATGCCGGCCTTCTTCCGCCACGACCTCGGGTTTGGCACGGCCGGCGACGTCGCCGGGCTGGTGGCCTTCCTGGCCTCCGACGCGGCCGCCGGCGTCACCGGCCAGGCAATCGGGGCGGGCGGTGACCGGCTGCAACTCTGGACCCACCCCGACGCCGCCGCCACCGAATACCGCGAGGGCGGCTGGGGCTACCAGGATCTCGTGGACAACTTCGGCGCGCTCTTCGGGGACAAGCTGCAAAGCGTCGGCGAGGACTTCCTGCCGCTGCCGGCGGAACTGCAGCCCGAACCGGCCGAGGTCCGCTGAGATGGCTGCCCAGCGCTACGAACCCGGCATCGACGCCGCCTCACTCGATGCGATCGACATGCACGTCCACCTCGAAGTGGACGGCCACGGCCACGAGTCCCTTCCGGCGGCCCTGACCGAGGCCTCCGCCAAGTACTTCAAGGCCGAGGACCGCAGCCCTTCGCTGGACCGGATCGCAGAGGTCTACCGCGAACTGAACATGGCCGCCGTCGTCTTCACCGTCGACGCCCGGACCCAGCTCAAGCACGAGCCCAACAGCATCCCGGACCTCATTGCCGGGGCGGCGCGGAACAACGACGTCCTGATCCCCTTCGGGAGCGTGGACCCCCGCACCGGCGCCGAGGCGATCCAGGGCGCCAAGCACCAGGCAATCGACCTCGGCGCGCGCGGGTTCAAGTTCCACCCGAGCCTGCAGGGCTTCGACCCCTCCAACGAGCAGTTCTACCCGCTCTGGGAAACCCTGCAGGAACTGCGCCTGCCGGCCATCTTCCACACGGGACAGAACGGCATGGGGGCGGGGCTCCCGGGCGGGTACGGCATCAAACTGGCCTACTCCAACCCGCTCCTGCTCGACGCCGTGGCCGCGGACTTCCCGGAGCTGCAAATCATCATGGCCCACCCCTCGGTGCCGTGGCAGGACGAGGCCAACTCGATCGCCACGCACAAGGCCAACGTGTTCATCGACCTCTCCGGCTGGTCCCCGAAGTACTTCCCGGAGTCCCTGGTCCGGATGGCCAACTCGGTCCTGCAGGACAAGGTCCTGTTCGGCACCGACTTCCCGCTCATCACCCCGCAGAAATGGCTGGGCGCCTTCGCGGACCTGCCGCTGAAGGACGAGGTCCGGCCCAAGATCCTCAAGCACAACGCCGTCCGCCTGCTCGGGCTCGGTGGCTGAGGTGTCCGTGGAAACCGCGCCCCAGACAACAGCCCAGGAGCGCCTCTACGGCGTATGCGACTACTACGACGCCGAATCCCTCCTCGCCGACGCGGAGCGGAAAGTGCTGGGGCGGCTGCGGGAGTTCCTGGACACCCAGGCCCGGCCGCTCCTGGCCGACTACTGGGAGCGCGGCGAGTTCCCGGACCAGCTCGCGCGGCCGCTGATCGACCTGGACCTCATGGAACCGGCGGAACTGACCGGCGCCCCGGGTGCGGGTCAGACACCGGCCCGGGGCATCTACCAGGGCTTCCGGATCTTCGAACTCGCCCGCACGGACGCCTCGCTGGCCACCTGGTACACGGCCCAGGCCGGGCTGTTCCGGACCGCCATCCGGGTCGGGGCCTCCGCGGAACAGCGGGCCGAATGGATGCCCAGGGTCATCGACTTCTCGCTCAAGGGCGTCTTCTCGCTGACGGAGCCGGAATCCGGCTCCGACATCGCCGGCGGACTCGCGACGACGGCCCGCAGGGAAAAGGGGCGTGAGGCCGGCCCGGACGGCGATACCTGGGTCCTGGACGGCGCCAAGCGCTGGATCGGCGGCGCGGCAACGGCCGACGTCCTTGCCGTCTTCGCCCGCGACGTCGCCGACGGCCAGGTCAAGGCTTTCCTCGTGGACCGCGAGGCGGCCGGCGTGACCCTGGAGAAGATCCACGGCAAGACCGCGCTGCGGATGATGCAGAACGCCCACATCACCCTCGACGGCGTCCGCGTCCCCGAGGCCAGGCGGCTCCACAACGTGAACTCGTTCCGGGACGTGGCGGCGATGCTGCGGGCCATGCGCTCGGACGTCGCGTGGATCGCCGCCGGCATCGCTGCAGGAGCTTTCGAAGCCGCGCTGCGCTACGTCTCCGGGCGCCGGCAGTTCGGCCGCCCGCTCGCGTCCTTCCAGCTCGTCCAGGAAAAGCTCGCCCGGATGCTCGGCAACGTCACCTCGGCGCTGTCCCTGGTGGTCCGGCTGACCGAACAGCAGGAGAAGGGCATCTACCGGGACCAGGACTCGGCCCTGGCCAAGATGCAGACCTCCCTGCTGATGCGCGAGACCGTGGCGCTGGCCCGCGAAGTGGTGGGCGGCAACGGCATCACGCTCGCGGCCGACGTCGCACGGTTCCATGCCGATGCAGAGGCCGTCTACTCCTATGAGGGGACCCACGAGATCAATGCCCTGATCGTCGGCCGGGCCCTCACCGGCCACAGCGCCTTCACCCGCTGACGCTCTTTACCCGCTGACGGCGTTCCGCCGTCGTAGTACACCCAAACCCAACCGCTCCAGGAGCCAAAGATGCCCAACCTCGTCGTCGACTTCGACAAACTCCTCACCCTCGCCGGCACCGACCTCGGCGCCACCGACTACCGCGAAATCACCCAGGAACAGATCAACAAGTTCGCCGACGCCACGGGCGACGACCAGTGGATCCACGTGGACCCGGAACGCGCCAAGGACGGCCCCTTCGGCGCCCCGATCGCCCACGGCTTCCTCACCCTCTCGCTCATCATCCCGTTCTGGGGCGAGCTGTTCGACGTCGACGGCGTCACCACCAAGGTCAACTACGGCCTCGACAAGGTCCGCTTCACCTCCCCCGTCAAGGTGGGTTCACGCATCCGCATGCGGGCCACCATCGCCGAAGTCACCGAGGTCAAGGGCGGCGCCCAGATCAAGGTCGCCAACACGATCGAGATCGAAGGCCAGGAACGCCCGGCCGTCGTGGCCGAGTTCCTCGCCCACTTCTACAAGTAAACCGCCACACCCCTTCACCATCCCCCTCTGCCATAAGGAACAACGATGTCCCAAATTTCGCAGTTGCAGGCCATGGACGCGGGTACGCGTCGCCGTGAAGCACGGACCGTCATTGCCTCCAGCTATCTCGGCAGCACCATCGAGTACTACGACTTCCTGCTCTATGCCACGGCCGCCGCGGTGGTCTTTCCCAAGGTGTTCTTCTCCGGCGCGGACGAATGGGTGGGGGTGGTGGCCGCGTACGGGACGTTCGCCGCCGGCTACGTGGCACGGCCCCTCGGCGGCATCATCTTCGGCCACTTCGGCGACCGGCTGGGACGCAAGAACATGCTGATTGTCTCGATGCTGGTCATGGGCATCGCCTCCACCCTGATCGGACTGGTGCCCGGCGCCGCGGTGGCCGGAGCCTGGGGTGCCGTGATGCTCGTGATCCTCCGGGTCTGCCAGGGCATTGCCGTCGGAGGGGAGTGGGGCGGCGCCGCCCTCATGGCGCTGGAGCATTCGGAATCGGGCAAGCGCGGCTTCGCGGCTTCGTTCGTCAACGCCGGCGCCCCCACCGGCGCGGTGCTGGGCACCCTGGTGATGGGCGCGTTCGCGGCCCTGCCCAACGAGCAGTTCCTGGCCTGGGGCTGGCGCGTGCCGTTCCTGCTGTCCTTCGTCCTGCTGGGCATCGGCATGTTCGTCCGGCTCAAGGTCTCCGAAAGCCCCATCTTCAAGGCGGCACTGGAACAAGAGAAAGCCGAGCGGGAACAGGCCGAACGGGACAACACCCAGCGGACGGTGCCGGGCAGCGC
The DNA here is from genome assembly GCF_056395875.1 of Arthrobacter sp. 05T45. Lineage (NCBI taxonomy): Bacteria > Bacillati > Actinomycetota > Actinomycetes > Micrococcales > Micrococcaceae > Arthrobacter > Arthrobacter sp. 05T45. The sequence goes on from NZ_JBFTKI010000016.1 coordinate 95,107, forward strand.
GCCGGTGCGCCGCGAGATTCCCCTCCTGCAGGTCCTGCGCCGGCCCAAGACCCTGATCTTCACCATGCTGGCCGGCGCGGCCGGGTTTGCGCTCCAGGTGGTGCTGGCCACGTTCTCCGTGACCTACGCCGTGTCCAAGGGTGCGGACCGGCAGGGCGTTCTCTACGCCTTCGCGGCCGCCTCCTTCGTGTCCATCGCCTTCGTGATCATGGGCGGCCGGCTCTCCGACAAGCTGGGACGGCGGCCCGTCATGATCGGCGGCCTGGTGCTCTTCATCCTGTACCTCACGCCGATGTTCCAGCTCCTGTCCTCCAACAACATCGGGCTGATCTTCGTGGCCTTCGCCGTGGGCCTCATGATCCATTCCACCCTGTTCGGCCCGCTCGCGGCGTTCGTGTCCGAGCAGTTCGGCACCACCTCGCGCTACACCGGCGCCTCGCTGGGCTACCAGCTCGCCACGCTCCTCGGCGCGGGATTCACGCCGGGCATCGTGGCGCAGATCTTCAAGGATTCCGGACAGGACACGGCCGCCGTGGTCTGGTACCTGACCATCATGTCCGTCGTGTCGATCGTCTTCATCCTGCTGACGCGAGAGCCCAAGAACAACGATCTGCAGACTGTCCGGTCCTAACCAGGCCCGCTGGCGCTACCGTCTAACTAGAAAGGATTTTCCGTGGAGAATTTTGGCATCGGCTCGTGGCTGCAACGGCGCCGCCCGAAGTCGGGCACCAAGACCGCAATCATCGCCGGGGAACGCAGTCTCAGCTACAGCGAGCTCGCGGGACGCTCCACCCGGCTCGCCAACGCCCTCCGGGACCGCGGCGTAATCAAAGGCGACAGAGTGGCCTACCTGGGCGAAAACGATCCCTCCTTCCTGGAGACCCTCTTCGCCGCCGGCCTGGCAGGTGCCGTCTTCGTCCCGCTGAACACCCGGCTCGCGCCGCCCGAGATCCAGTTCCAGCTCCGGGACAGCGGCGCTGTCGTGCTGGTCCACTCGGAGGCGCTCGCGGTGCTCGCGGAACGCGGCTCGGCGGAGACGGCCGTGGGTTCGCGGATCGTCGTCGACGAGTCGACAGCGCCAGCCAAAACAGTGCCCGATTCAACGCTGCCCGATTCAACGCTGCCCGACGGCGGGGCCGACGGCGGCGCTGGCCGGGGAACCGCCGTGGAGGCGTATGAGGCCGTCATCGCGTCCGGTGCGGCGCTGGCGCCGGACGAGCCCGTGGGCCTGGACGACGCCGCCATGATCCTCTACACCTCCGGAACCACCGGAAACCCCAAAGGCGCGCTCCTGACCCACGGCAACATCACGTGGAACTGCATCAACGTGCTGGTCGATTTCGACTTTGCCTCCACCGACGTGGCTCTCATGATCTCCCCGATGTTCCACGTCGCCTCCCTGGACATGGGCGTCCTGCCCACGCTCCTCAAAGGTGGCACCGTGATATTGGAGGCCAAGTTCGATCCCCGCCGGACGCTCGAGCTGATCCAGCAGCACCGCGCAACGACTATCAGCGGGGTGCCCACGACCTACCAGATGCTGTGCGAGCACCCGGACTGGGACGCCACGGACCTCAGCTCGCTGAACAAACTGACATGCGGCGGGTCCGCGGTGCCGATGCGGGTCCTGGAAGCCTACGAGCGGAGGGGGCTGCGCTTCTCCAACGGCTACGGCATGACCGAGACGGCCCCGGGCGCCACCACGCTGCCGGCGGCGAGGTCCCGGGACAAGGCCGGGTCCTCCGGACTGCCGCATTTCTTCACCGATGTCCGGGTGGCCGATCCCCTCGACCCGGCGTCCGGGCCCGCTGCGCCCGGAATGGTGGGGGAGATCCAGATCAAGGGTCCCAACGTCATCCACCAGTACTGGAACCGGCCCGAGGCCTCGTCGGACTCCTACACAGGGGACGGCTGGTTCAAGTCCGGAGACATGGGCTACAAGGACCCGGACGGTTTCGTGTTCATCTCCGACCGGCTCAAGGACATGATCATCTCCGGCGGGGAGAACATCTATCCCGCCGAGGTGGAGCAGGCGATCGCCGAGCTCGACGCCGTCGGAAGCGTCGCGGTGATCGGGGTGCCGGACGAGAAATGGGGCGAGGTGCCGCGGGCCGTGGTGCTGTTGCGGGAGGGCGCCCGGCTCACGGAAGAGCAGCTGCGCTCCCACCTGGAGGGCCGGCTGGCGAGGTATAAGATCCCCAAATCCGTCGTCTTCGTGGACGAGATGCCCCGGACAGCGAGCGGCAAGATCCGGAAAGCGGACCTTCGGAAGCTGGCGCCCGGCCACGTCTGACGGGGGAGCCCGGTCCCGGACGGTGAGCCGGTCTCTGGTCGCCGCCGGCGGCCGCGGTGCTTAGTGGATTGCGGCCAGCAGGACGCCGACGCCGACGAAGAGCCCGCCGAACGTCCGGTTCAGCACCTTTTGCCCGCGGGCGTCGCGGGTGAAGCGCTGGAAGGACCGGGCCGCAGCCGCGAAGAAGAACCACATGACCGCCACGTCGATCACGATCACGGTAGCGGCCAGGACCACGTACTGCGGCAGCAGCGGCTGCTCCGGCCGGATGAACTGCGGCATGAAGGCCAAGAAGAAGACCACGGCTTTGGGGTTGAGCAGATTGACCCAGAGGCCACGGCGGAACATGGACAGGCCCGGCTCGTTGCGCAGGGCCGCGGCCTTCTCCTGATCCAGGTCCGGCTTGTGCAGGAACTGCCGGATGCCCAGGTAGACCAGGTAGGCGGCGCCGGCGTAGCGGATCACGTTGAAGGCAACCGGTGAGCTCGCCACGAGCACCCCGACGCCGAGGGCCACGATCAGGATGTGCACAACGAGGGCGGCCTGCTGGCCCAGGATGCCCCAAAGGGACCGGCGGAATCCCGAGTTCAGGGAGTTGCTCATGGTGTTGATGGCGCCCGCGCCGGGAGTGAAGCTGATCAGGACGCCGGCGCCGGCCAGGGCCAGCCAAAGGGAGGGTTGCACCAGGTAAGTTTACGGTCCCGGCCGTGGCGGGTCCGATTGATGACGGGAGTCAGTCGCGGCTGAGGCCGTAGCTGAGAATCATGTTGCCTTTGCTGGTCTGCTGGGACGACTGCAGCTCCAGCCGGGTGAGGGCATCGCCGTCGTTGAACAGCCGCCGCCCGCTGCCGGCGATCACGGGATGGACGATCAGCATCAAGGTGTCGAGCAGCCCGGCGAACAGTAACTGGTGGACCAGCGAAATGCTGCTGAAGATCCCGATTTCACCGCCGTCGCTGTTCTTCAGGGCCGCGACGAAGTCTTCCAGCGGGCCCTCGATCAGGCGTGAATTTTGCCAATCCAGCTCGCCTGTCAGGGTCCTGGACGCGACAAATTTCGGCAGCGGATTGATGAATCCGGCAAAGTCCGCGTCGCTTTCGGCGTTGGGCCAGTATTCTGCCCATTGCTGGTAGCCCACGCGGCCGAGGAGCGCAGTGTCGATCCGGCCCATCATCTCGCCCATCCCGGCACCGAGCTCTTCGTCGAAGCTGTCGAATTGCCACTTGAACGGGTCTTCAACCACGCCGTCCACAGAGCAGAAAAGGCCGGCCGTCAATTTGCGCATGGGTTTCTCCTTGCCGTGGGTCTCCAGTCCAGATATCTAATGCACCCTATCCGCAGACCCGGAAGCAGGGAATGGCTGCCGGCAACTCGACGGCGAACGCCCCGGAGGCCGGCCGTGCCGCCAGCATCGCGGGTCTTGGGCGTGCAAGGAGCGCGCCCAAGACCCGCTAAGGGTTAGCCGTTGGACGTGTAGCCATCCGTGGCGGTGTCCCCGGGGCCGCCATGGCCGCCGCCGGGGCCGCCCTGGCCTTCCTGGGTTGCGGTCACCGTGAAGTTCGCATCCAGCAGGACAGTGGCGCGCGTGCCGTCCGCCTTCGTGATGTGGGCTTCGTAGGTGGCGCCGTCGGCGTCAGTCTCCATCCGCTCGATCGCCGCATCCGGCTGGGCGGCCTTTACCGCCGCTTCGACCTTCGTGGCGGTGTCGCCGGTGAGGACCTCCTCCGTCTTTCCGTTGGCCTGGTGCGGGCCGCGCTGGCCCCCGATGCCGTAGCCGTCGGTGGCCTGGGTCGAGGACGAGCTGCCGGTGGAATCGGCAGCCATCGCGGGGATGGCCGATGCGCCGATGGCGCCGCCGCCGATCACCGCAGCGAGCATGATGCCCGCGGTGGTCTTGTTGATCTTTGCCATGGTGAAACTCCTTTGCTGGGGCCCGGGCTTCCGGGCCGGCCGAGGATTCGGCCTGTACCCAGCCTCAGGCGCGGAGTTGTGGCTGCACTTTCGGCGGCCTGTGCCGGTGCTGTGACCACGGCCGCCGCTCACGCCCGGGCGATGACCTCGCCGTTGGGAATCAGGAACCAGCCGTCGTCGGTGGAGCCCCACCGGTGCCAGCCCGCGGAAATCCGGGCCAGGTCCGCCTCGCTGGCCAGGCCGTACTCGAGCGCCTGGTCGGCAAAGGACGAATGCAGCACCCGCTCGCCCCACACCCGGGCCTGCCAGCGCCGCTCATGCCCAGTGGCGTAGAGCCAGTTGCTGCTGGACGGCGCCACATCCGTGAAGCCGGCGGCCTGCGCCCAGGACACGAGCCGGCGGCCGGCGTCGGGCTCGGCGCCATTGCGGCGGGCGATCCGCTGGTAGAGCTCCATCCAGTCGTCGAGTTCGGGGATGGCCGGGTACCAGCTCATGCCGTGGAAGTCGGCGTCGCGCACCGCCACTATCCCGCCTGCCTTGGCCGCCCGCCGCATCTCCCGCAGCGCCGCGACGGGGTCCGTGAGGTGCTGGAGGACCTGATGGGCGTGGACGACGTCGAAGGATTCGTCCGGGAAATCGAGGTCGTAGATGTTGCCGGCGGCAAAGCCGACATTGTCCACGCCGCGCTCGACGGCGAGGGCCGCGGCCTGGGCGATGATGTCGGGGGAGCGGTCCAAGCCTGTGACCCTGCCCGGCGCCACCAGCTCCGCGAAGTCGCAGGTGATGCTGCCAGGCCCACAGCCGACGTCGAGGACGGAGGTCCCGGGCATCAGATGCGGGAGCACGAACGCTGCCGAGTTTTCCGCCGTGCGGGAGGCATGGGCACGGACCACCGACTCGTGGTGGCCGTGCGTGTACACATCGTCAGGCTGCTGCGCACTCATAATGGAACGCTACCCTCCCTCGCCCGGAAAAGGGTGGACCCCCAACTGCGGGTCAGCAAGCGCGCGCCGGCAGGCAGTTTTTTGCGGCTGGACGTCAATATTGCCGCTTCCGGCGTCCGAGGTTCTGCGGATGGATGGCTGTTATCTACGTCGGGGCGATCCTCGGTTCGGGTGTCCTGGTGTTCCGGCCATGGCGGCTGACGTGGCCGGCCAGGCCTCCCGGGTACCCACAGGCTTGGTGGCCCTTGACACGGTGAGATGTCTAACCGAGGCGAGGCGTAGGAGCCGCAAATCGTGCCGGCTCCTACGCCCTAAATCGCACCTACCAGTGGGAGAACTGACCTTCATATAGGCCGGCCGGATCGATCTTCGGCCGTCAAACGACTACTGCTGTGGCGGTGGAGGTCTTCGCGGTGGTGGTGTAGCCGGTCTTGGTTCCGGTGACGGTGACGGTGAGTGTCTTGCCGGCATCGGCTGCAACAGGCTTGTAGGTCGCGGCGGTCGCGCCGGTGATGGCGACGCCGTTGGCTTTCCACTGATACGTCAGGGTCACCGGTGACGGTCCCCAAGTCCCCGGCGTCGCAGTCATGGTCGAGCCGACCTTAGCCGTGCCCGTGATAGTCGGTACCGGCGCTGTCAGGGAGCCTTTCGCGACTACTGCTGTGGCGGCGGAGGTCTTCGCGGTGGTGGTGTAGCCGGTCTTGGTTCCGGTGACGGTGACGGTGAGGGTTTTGCCGGCGTCGGCTGCAACAGGCTTGTATGTTGTGGCGGTCGCGCCGGTGATGGCGACGCCGTTGGCTTTCCACTGATACGTCAGGGTCACCGGTGACGGTCCCCAAGTCCCCGGGACCGCGGTCAGGGTCGAGCCGACCTTAGCCGTGCCCGTGATGGTCGGCACCGGCGCTATCAGGGAGCCTTTGGCGACTACTGCTGTGGCGGCGGAGGTCTTGGTTATGGAGGGATACCCGGCCTTGCCGGCCGTTACTTTCAGAGCGATGGTCTTACCGTAGTCGGCGGCAAGCAACACGTAGGTTTTCCCTGTTGCCCCGGTGATGGCCGTCCCGGAGCGGAACCACTGGAAACCCAGTACATCCGGCGTCGGTGACCAGGTTCCAGTGACCGCTGTCAAAGTCCGGCCGACCTGGGGAGTCCCGGAGATGCTGGGTAGAGGAGTTGTGGACCAAATCCACCCCGCATTGAGGGTGTAGGTTTTGCCCCAGCTCGCTGCGCCGTCGTAGCCGTAGATCTGGATGTAGGCGCGGCCAACAGGAAGGTTGATTTGTTGGCCAGCGAGCCAGCTGCCGTCAGCGGCGGAGCCGTCGAGGTCGAAGCTGTAGAGGTTGGTGCCGTTGGCGTTGTAGATGCTGACCCTGTAGGTGAATCCGGTTCCGAGCCCGGCGGGGAACTTGAAGTTCAGGCCGACCCGGCCTGSCTTGGGCAGGTCGATGGCGTAGTAATCGGTGTCCTCGGAGCTTGCGCTCAGTGTTGAGCCGGAAATGGTGGTTCCCAGGGGCACCACTGTTGCGGCTGCGGTGCTGCTGTTGGGTTCGAGTTCGACGGTCCCCGCGCTCAGGGTGGTGTTGAGGGTGTAGGTTTTGCCCCAGCTCGCTGCGCCGTCGTAGCCGTAGATCTGGATGTAGGCGCGGCCTGCGGG